>JAWVYQ010000021.1:0-31155 GCA_033722615.1 Promineifilaceae bacterium (SeqCode) | reverse complement strand
CGTGGAGCCCACGAGTACGGGGGTCGGCGGCGACGCTTTCGCCCTTATCTGGTGGGAGGAAGATGAACGCCTGTACGGGTTAAACGCCAGCGGGCCGGCGCCGACCGGGCTCAGCGCCGAATGGATACGCCAACAAGGGCATGACGAGGTACCGGCGCTGGGGCCGATCCCGGTTACCGTGCCCGGGAGCCTGCGCGGCTGGGAAACGGCTTTGCAACGCTTTGGTACGAAACCGTTGGCATCGCTTCTGGAACGGCCCATCGCCCTGGCGCGGGACGGCTTTCCCGTCAGCGAGCGCATTGCGGCGGCGTGGGGGCGGTCCACGGAGAAGATGAGTCGCCACGAGGCCTCGCGCCGGGTGTGGTTGCCGGGCGGCCGGGCGCCGCGGCCGGGCGAGGTTTTCCGCAACCCGGCGCTTGCCACGACGTTAGAGACGATTGCCGGGGAAGGGGTGACCGCCTTTTACGAGGGCGATATCGGCCGCCAGATCGCCGAGACGGTCCAGGCGGCCGGCGGGGTCCTGACGCGGGCGGATCTGGCCAATTACGAGGCCGAATGGGTGGACCCGATCGGCGCCCATTATCGCGACGGCTATACGTTCCACGAAATTCCGCCAAACGGACAGGGGCTGACGGCGCTGCTGGCGCTGAAGATCGCACGCGGATTTGACGTGCCGTCAATACCGTACGACTCGCCCCGCCGCGTGCACCTTCTCATCGAGGCGATCAAACTGGCCTTCGCCGACGCCCACGCTTACATCGGCGATCCGCAAAAGGTGGACGTGCCGCTGGAAGGCCTCCTCAGCGAGAGTTACACGCAAGAGCGGCGCGCCCTCATCGGCGAGCGGGCGCTGGCTCCCCACCCGGGCCAGCCGGCCGAGCACGGCGATACCGTTTATCTGACGGTAGCCGACGGGGAGGGAAACATGGTGAGCTGGATTCAGAGCCTGTACATGGGCTTCGGCAGCGGCCTGACGGCGGGAACGACGGGCGTCCAGCTGCAAAATCGGGGCGCCAATTTCAGCATGGAGCCGGGCCATCCCAACGAGGTTGCGCCGGGTAAGCGCCCCTACCATACCATCATCCCGGGATTCATCACGAGGGATGGCGTGGCATGGGCCAGTTTCGGCGTCATGGGCGGCTTTATGCAGCCCCAGGGCCACTTACAGGTCGGCGTCAACCTCATCGATTACGGGATGACGCCCCAGGACGCGCTGGACGCACCCCGCTTTAACTGGCTGCGGGAGCAGACGGTGGCCCTGGAACCGACGTTTGAGGCAGCCATTCGCACCAACCTGGCCGGCCGCGGCCACGAGCTGGGCACGACGGGCAATTACGGGGGCGGACAGGTCATCGTGCGCGACCCCGACAACGGCGTCCTCATCGCCGGCAGCGAACCGCGGAACGACGGCGCCGCCGTCGGTTGGTAAACGGGCGACCGGCGCACGCCCGGTCCTAAATGCAGTGTAAAGGGCGCGTTTGATCCTCGTCACGTAGGTGGCGCACCGCCCCTGAGATTGGTATAATCAACAGTCGTGTGGCCAATATTGGCTAACGCCAAATATAGATGGATGGGTGGCCGAGCGGACTAAGGCGCACGCCTGGAGAGCGTGTGGGGCGTCAGCCCTCGTGGGTTCGAATCCCACCCCATCCGCTACGTTAGAAGCGCGATTGGGCGTCGCGCTTTTTTGTTTTGGGCAGCCCCACGCTCGTTGCCCAAGCACCGGACGGCCGGTAAAATAGGACCGTCAATTGAGTGTGACGGCGACAAAACACGGTCGAGGAGAAGGCTCGAGCCCGACCGTGTTCTTTGCGCCAAGACGAGTGCTCGCGCATGGATTTCGCTTCAATCGATACGCTGCTTCCTCTGGCCGGCGCCGCCGCCTATACCATTCTCTTACTGAGCGTCTGGGCACGCGACAGCCAGCAGGGAAGCCACACACGCTGGTTTATGGGCTTCCTGGCAGCCTCCGCCTTATGGGAGCTCATTCTTCTCTTCCTGGTGCCAAACCCCGTCGCCCCCTGTCTGGCAGCAGCGAGCCTGGCGGCCGGCACCTTACTCCTGGCGCTGACGACGAACGCCTACGTCGATTGGCCACAGCAGCAAAGATGGTTACTCGTGGGCAGCACCGCCATCCTCGCCGCCATTGCGCTGGACGTCTTCTTTCCGCGCTCACTCCTCCCGTCAACGACGGGGATGACCATGCCGACGACGCCGGGGGGATTGCTCTCACTCCTGGTCTGGTTTAGCCTGAGCGCCACCATTCTGATCAAAACGTGGCGCAATTATCAGCGGACGCGCCTCCCCTGGCACGCTAACAGGCTGCTCCACTGGTTCTTCTTCGTCCTCGTCACCTTCGCCGGCGAATTGCTCCTGCTCAACGACACACCGTGGTTACAGGGTGTGGGACAGGCGGTGCGCCTCAGCGGCGTGCTTGGGCTGACCCGCGCCGTCGTTTCTCACCGCCTCTTCGACGTGCGCGCCCGGCTGCGCAAAGCGCTGGCCTTTCTGTTGATCGCCCTCGCCTCGGCCGCGCCGGCCACGGTGGTGCTGCTGGCTACTCTTTGGGTGACTGAACGCCTAAGCCTGCCATCTTCCTACGCCTACGCTTTCACTTTCGTCATCATCACGGCCGGCCTCATTCTCTACCAGCCGTTTCGTCGTTTCATCGAACGCATCATTTACCGTTATCTGGTCGGCGAGGAGTTTCAGACGAGCAAAGTGGTTCGCAGCTATAGCCAGGCTACGTCGCGCACGTTGGACGTGGAACAGCTTTCTCTGGTAATTATCGGCACCATCAGCGAACTCCTGGAGACGACGCGGGGCGCGCTGATGCTGGTGAGCAGGAACAGCAACCATTACGAGGTGGAGCCGATCCCGGCGATGGGCCACGTTTCGCGAGAGAAGGTGCGGTTCGCGGCCGACAGCCGCTTCGTCGAAACGCTGGTCAATCACCGGCAACCCCTCTTGCAGTATGAGGTCGACTTCAACCCCTACTATGCCGAGATGGACCCGGCCGACCGGGAGTGGTTGAGCGAGCAGAACATGGAAGTGTACGTTCCCGTACACACGGGGAGCGAGCTTTCCGGCCTGATCGCCCTCGGCCCGAAACATTCGGGGCTGGCCTACCGGGCAAACGAGCTGGAACTGGTGCAGGTGCTGGCCGATCAGACGGTCATCGCCCTGCAAAACGCCCGCCTCTACCGGGAGCTGAACCGCCAGAACGACCGCATCCGTCACCTGAACACCGACCTGCGCCAGCAAAACGAACGGCTGGAAATTCTGGACAAGATTAAGACGGATTTCATCACCATTGCTTCCCACGAGTTGCGCACGCCCCTGACCCAGGTCAAAGGATACGCCGACATCCTGGAAGCAATGAACGAAGAAGAGGATTTGACGCGCGAACAAACGCGGGAAATTGTGGGCCACATCAACCGCGCTTCCAGCCGGCTGGAAACCCTCATCACGGCGATGCTGGACGCCAGCGAGCTGGAGTCGAGCGGCATTCAACTGGCGTACCTGGAGAGTCGCCTCGATTCGATCATCCGTCTGGCAACGGAGCCGTTCACGCCCGCCCTGCACCGGCGCCGGTTGCGCATGGAGATCAAAGGGGTTGACGATCTGCCGACGATCCACGCTGATTTCAAACGGCTGGTCCAGACGTTCCATAACATCATCGGCAACGCGATTAAATATACGCCGGACGGGGGAGCGATCACGGTGACGGCCGAGCTGGCGCCCAGCGTCGACGGGGAGTCGCAATTCGTGGAGATCGTGGTGGCCGATACCGGTATCGGCATCGACCCTCAATATCACGAGATGATCTTCGAGAAGTTCTTCCGCGTGGGCAATCCCAAGCTCCACTCCACAGGCTCCACTAAGTTCATGGGCGCGGGGCCGGGCCTGGGGCTACACATCGCCAAGGGCGTCATCGAGGCCCACGGCGGCCGGATCTGGGTCGAGTCGGACGGAGAAGACAAAGAGCGGCTGCCGGGCAGCCGCTTCCACGTCATCCTGCCGTTAAACCCGCCGGCGGCTCCTCTGGCAGCCGTACAGCCACCGGTGCAAGAGGAAGAGCAGGAGCAACAGGAACTGCCGGCGGGCTCACTGGTGGGTTGATACTTCGCTCAGGCGACGACTTCACCTTCGAGCACGGTGGCCTCCTTTTCGACTTCTTCATCCTCCTCTTCATCCCGGCGGAAAACGATTTCGCCGTCGGCAACGTCGACGACGATGGCGTCGCCGTCGTGGAACTTGGCTTCGAGGATGGCCATGGAAAGGGGATCGGCCACCAATCGCTGCAGCGTGCGCTTGATCGGCCGCGCTCCATATGCGGGATCGTACCCTTCCTCGGCGATTAACTCCCGGGCCGCGTCCGTCAGGCGCAGGTCCATGTTGCGCTCTTCCATGAGCTGCCGTAGCCGCCTCGCCTGAATCGCCACGATCTGCACCAGGTCCTCGCGCGTCAGCGCATTGAAGGTGATGATGGCATCGACGCGGTTGAGGAACTCCGGCCGGAAGTGGCGGCGTAACGCCTCCAGCGCTTTCTCTTCGTCGTAATCGTCTCCCTGAAGGTATTGGCTGCCGATGTTGCTGGTCATGATGATCACGGCATTGCGGAAATTGACCGTCCGTCCCTGGGCGTCGGTCAGCCGGCCGTCGTCCAGTAGTTGGAGGAGCACGTTAAAGATCTCGGGGTGCGCCTTCTCGATCTCGTCGAGGAGGACGACGCTGTACGGGCGGCGGCGCACCGGCTCCGTCAACTGGCCGCCCTCGCCGTAGCCCACGTAGCCGGGCGGAGCGCCAATAAGGCGGCTGACCGTGTGCCGCTCCTGATACTCGCTCATGTCGACGCGGACCATGGCGTCTTCGTCGTCGAAGAGGAATTCGGCCAGCGCGCGGCCCAGTTCCGTCTTGCCCACGCCGGTGGGTCCGAGGAAGATGAAGGAGCCGATGGGCCGGCGCCGATCTTGCAGGCCGGCGCGCGCCCGGCGCACGGCGTTGGAGACCGCCCGAATGGCCTCGTCCTGGCCGATAACGCGCCGGTGCAGCCGATCTTCCATCTTCAACAGCTTCTCAGCCTCGCCTTCCAGCAACTTGCTGATCGGGATGCCCGTCCAGGAAGAGACAACCTGGGCAATTTCCTCGGCGTCCACTTCCTCTTTGAGCAGCGCAGCCGGTCCTTGTAGCTCTGCCAGCCGGGCCTCCTGCTCGTTCAGCCGCTCCTGGAGCTCTGAAAGAACGCCGTAGCGCAGGCGGGCGGCCTCTTCCAAATTCATGTCCCGTTCTGCTCGCTCGATCTGGATGCGCGCGTCATCGATTTCCTCTTTCGTCTGGTGGATCTCTTCGATGGCTTCTTTCTCGGTCTCCCAGCGGGCGCGCAGGGCGTTGGCCTCTTCTCTGAGCTCGGCGATCTCCTGCTCGATGGCCTGCAGGCGCTCTTTGGAGGCTTCGTCGCGCTCCTGGCGCAACGATTCGCGCTCAATCTCAAGCTGGAGGATCTGCCGGTCCACGCGGTCAAGCTGGGGCGGCTTGGAGGTGACCGTCATCTTGACGCGGCTGGCGGCCTCGTCGATGAGGTCGATGGCGGCGTCGGGCAACTGCCGCTCGGTGAGGTAGCGGTGGGCCAGCGTAGAGGCGGCGATGGCGGCGCTGTCCGTGATGCGCACGCCGTGGTGCACCTCGTACCGTTCTTTCAGGCCGCGCAAAATGGAAATGGTGTCTTCCACCGAGGGCTCTTCGACGAAGATAGGCTGGAAGCGGCGCTCGAGGGCGGCGTCTTTTTCGATGTGCTGGCGGTATTCGTCCAGCGTGGTGGCCCCGATCATGTGCAGTTCGCCGCGGGCCAGCATCGGCTTGAGCATGTTGCTGGCATCCATGGCGCCTTCGGCCGCGCCGGCGCCGACCATGGTGTGCAACTCGTCGATGAAGAGGATGACGCGGCCTTCGCTCTCGGCAATCTCCTTGAGCACGGCTTTCAGGCGCTCCTCAAATTCGCCGCGATATTTGGCCCCGGCGACGAGGCTGCTCAGATCGAGCTGGATCAGGTCTTTCTTTTTCATCCCCTCGGGGACGTCACCGTTGACGATGCGCTGCGCCAGCCCTTCGACGATGGCCGTCTTGCCGACGCCGGCCTCGCCGATGAGCACGGGGTTGTTCTTGGTGCGCCGGCTCAACACCTGGGTGACGCGCCGGATTTCGTCGTCGCGGCCGATGACGGGGTCCAGCTTGCCCAGGCGGGCCAGTTGCGTCAGGTCACGGCCGTATTTTGTCAGCGCTTCGTAGGTCGCCTCCGGATTCTGGCTGGTCACGCGCTGCGTGCCGCGGATGCCGGTCAGGGCGGTGAGCACGTCGCTGCGCTCGATTCCTTCGTCCCGCAAGAAGCGCAAGGAGCGCACGTCGCCGGCCGCGTCGACCAGGGCCAGAAAGAGGTGTTCGGTGCTGACGTATTCGTCCTTCATATTGGAGGCTTCGCGCTCGGCCTGGCGCACGACGTTGGCCAGCTCGCGCGAGAGCCCAACCTGGGTCGACGCGCCGACGGCCCGCGGCAACTTGTCCAACTGCTCCTGGACGCGCTGCTCCAGCATACCACGATTGACGCCAATGCGGTTGACGATCTGCGGCACGACGCCTTCGCTCTGCTGCAACAGGGCGGCCAGAAGATGGACGGGCTCTATCTGGCTGTGGTTCTGTTCCTCAGCCATCTGCTGCGCAGCGAGCACGGCCTCCTGTGCTTTCTGCGTATATTTGTTTAGATTCATCTTTCTTCTGCCTGTCTCCCTTTCTCTCTAATTCTGATGGGCTGCCAGGAGGGACCGGCCCTATTTCGGTAGCGCCGGCCACCTGACACGATATCTCTCATAAAGTACTAAATGTGCGTCAGATCGATGTTGGCGCGTTGTTAGAAGTGCGTTAGCAAGCAGGCGGCGAGTGCGGCTATAATAGCGCCTGCTGGCTAACACACGGTTGCACAGATAACGACGGAGTTCGAGCGAACGATGGTCCAGAAAGAACGGAAACGAGCGCTGGTGTTGTCGGGCGGGGGCGGCCGCGGCGCCTACCACGTGGGCGCACTGCGCTTCCTGGAAGAGCACGAATGGTTTCCCGACGTCATCGTCGGCACCTCGATTGGAGCCGTCAACGGGGCGGCCGTGGCGTCCGGCCACGACTCCCGCTCCCTATGGGCGCTCTGGCGGCGGCTGCGGACGCGGGACGTACAACGGCCGAACCTGAACCCGCTGGACGGCAATTTCTTGCTGGACACGTCCCCGCTGCGGCAGACGCTGCAGGAAGAAGGGTGGATCGACTTTGAACGGCTAAATTCTGAGGAAGCCGACGTGCACCTGCGGGTGACGGCCCTTGAAGTGGAAACGGGCCGCCTGCGCGTCTTTGGCAACAGCGAGGACGTTTACCCCAGCCAGACGATCCAGGAACCGCTGGAACTGGACCACATCATCGCCAGTTGTTCCATTCCCCTGGTATATCCGGCGACAGAGCTGAAAGGCGCCGTCTACTGGGATGGGGGGACGGTGGCCAACACGCCGCTGAGCCCGGCCATCGACGCGGGGGCGGAGGAGATCGTGGTCGTGCTGATGACGCCGTGGGATGAGGATGACGGCGAGGCGGGCTTCGAGCGGCCGCGCAACCTGTTGCACGCGGCGGGAATGGCGTTCGAGTGGGCGTTGCTCGCCTCTTTTCAGGCGGATCTCAAGCTCTTCCGGCGGATCAACGAGATGGTCCGGCTACAGGTGGAAAACGCCCGGCTGCGGGCGGTCAACGCGCTGCTCATGAGCCAGCTTAAGGGTGAGACGGGCGACGCGCTCGTAGACGCCGACAACGACGGCATCCCGGACGTGCTGGAGAAAGATTACCAGCGCCTGCCGGAACCGATCATCGTGGCCCCGCGCCGGCCGATTCCCGTCGACCAGATCGTGCGTTATACGGCTTCCGGGCATGAGCGCGTGTACGAAATGGGATACGAGGACGCCCGCCGCGCCTGGCGCGAATCGGGCCGGCCGGTGGAAGGAGAAGGGTGAGCCCATGCACCGGCGCATGCAGCGGCTGAAGAACGTGGGCGCCCCGCCCTACTCATTACGCCCGGCGACGGCCGAGGACCTGTCCTTCCTCTATGATCTGCACCGGACGACGGTGCGCGAGGCGGTGGAAGCGACCTGGGGATGGGACGAGGCGTTCCAGCAGCAGCGTTTCCGCGAGCATTTCGACCCGGCCGGCTCGCAGATCATTGTCGTGGAGGGGCGGGACGTGGGTGTGCTTCAGGTGGAAGAGTGGGGGGACGAGGTCTTTCTGGGCCTGATCGAGATTGCGCGCTCCCATCAGGGGCAGGGGCTGGGAACGTGCGTCATCCAGGACGTGCTGGCCGTGGCCCACGCCGAAGGGCGGCCGGTCTCCCTGCACGTGCTCAAGGCGAATCCGCGGGCGCGGCGCCTGTACGAACGGCTGGGATTCGTCGTCGACGAGGAGCGGGAGGTAAGGCTGGTGATGCGCGCCGATCCGGCTGGGAATGAGGGGTAGCGACCGGCGTCCTTCGTCTGGAAGTCACGGCCGAGGTCTGATACGATAGAGGGGCAGGTCACAGAGTCACGGGCAGGTCTGTCAACGTCGCACGTCATTCAATCAACGCCAACATTAGAAAGGGAGAGGAAAGATGGGCATCATCGATGAGTTTAAGCAATTTGCCATGCGCGGCAACGTGGTCGATCTGGCGGTGGGCTTTACGGTGGGGGCAGCCTTCAGCACGGTGGCACGCTCGCTGGTGGACGACATTATCATGCCGCCGGTGGGATTGCTGATCGGCCGGGATTTCGCCGACAGCT
Organism: Promineifilaceae bacterium (SeqCode); assembly: GCA_033722615.1. GTDB lineage: Bacteria > Chloroflexota > Anaerolineae > Promineifilales > Promineifilaceae > JAAYYY01. The sequence goes on along the minus strand of JAWVYQ010000021.1, from coordinate 22,318 downwards.
TTGTCGTGTTACAGGCGGGCAACCCGGATATCGCGGCGCAGCCGTATGAGACGCTGGCCCAGGCCCAGGAGGCGGGCGCGGTGACGTGGAACTACGGGCTGTTCATCAACACGATCATCACCTTCCTCATTGTGGCCCTGGCCATGTTCCTGATCATCCGCTTCATCAACCGCCTCGACGCACAACTGGAAGAGGAATTCGGAGAGAAGCCGAAGGAACCAAGCGAACCGGCCAACAAGAAGTGCCCCCACTGCCTACAGACGATCCCCTACCGGGCGACGCGCTGCCCGCAGTGTACGTCCCATCTGGAAACGGAGGCAGCCACCGCGTGAACGGCCACACAGTGACGCGGATTGACACAGAGATGGCGGCGCCGCTGATGGCATGACGGAGCGTTATTTGCCACCGGAGCTGGCGGCCGGAGACGTGACGGCCGTCCTCGGCCTCGTCTCCGACACCCACATGCCCCAGCGCTGCCGGGAATTGCCGCCGGCGCTCTTTGGCGCCCTGGCCGGCGCCGGCGTGATCCTGCACGCGGGCGACGTGGGCGAGCTGTGGGTGCTCGACCGCCTGAGCGAGATCGCGCCGGTGATCGCCGTGCACGGCAACGACGACACGCCGGCCGCCACGCGCGAATTACCCTACCAGCAACTGCTGACCGTCGCCGGGCAACGCATCTTGCTGTGGCACAGCCACCGCCGAGAGCGCGCCGACGAATTGACCGCGCGCCGCGGCGACGAGTGGGAGCCGAAGCTGGCCCACCGGGCGGCGCGTGGGCAGCAGGCGGGGGCCGACGTCGTCGTCTTCGGCCACACGCACGTGCCGATGCGCGCGCGGCGGGACGGCGTGCTGCTGGTCAACCCGGGGGCGATTGCCTCGGGCAGCGAGTGGACGCGCCAGGTGCGGCAGACGGTGGCCCTCCTCTACCTGACGGGGGACGGGCGGGCGGCCGTCAGCCACGTTGATTTGGCAGATCCGGAGCGCGTGTACGAGGCGGAGGTAGCGTGGCCGGCCGGCTTTCGGGCTGCGAACGCCCGCTACGAAACGCCGATTCTGGCCCCCGACCTGGTGCCCTACCTAGCGCGACTGCGGCGAGATAATTACAGCGCGCCCTTTGCCGTGCGGACGGCCATTTTGCGCATCGCCCATCGCTGTTGGTCTGGGGAGCAACCGTTTATCACGGCCGGCGACATTCTGAAGGAAGTAGAAGGAGACGGCGCCATCCCCGATGAGGACAAGGCTTACGTACGCGACCTCGTGGCGGAGGCGCCGTAGAAAGTGATGTTGGCAACGTGGCACGTCGACGATCTGGTGGCCCTGGTGCGCCGACGATATCCTGACTGGAATGGGTTCGACCACCCGCCGTTCGTCGCCGAGGAGGTCGAGCCGAAGCGAGAGACGGTGGAGAAGGCACAACAGCTTATCGGCGAGGCGGAAGTGAACCGGCTGCTGGCGCACTGGCGCTACGACGAGTTAATCGGCCGGATGGAAACGCTGGGCAAGGACAACGTGCTGCTGTGGAACCGGGTCCCGTCCCAGGGGGATCTGGCAATCCTTTACCGGCCGGAGCTGGATCGGGCGGCGTTCGCCCTGCAGATGCAGAAGCTGCTCTACGGCCGCGGCCCGGCGCCCCGGCGGCTGCAACAGTTCAGCGGCTACGCGGCGCGCAATTACCTGCCCAACAAGTGGACGTTTCCCACCTACTTCCTCTTCCTCACCCACCCCGGCGAGGAGCTGTTCGTCAAGCCGCAGGTAGCCCGCTGGTTCCTGAAATTCCTGGGAATGGGCGAGCGCTACGCGCCATATCCCAGCGGAGAAGTGTACGGGCTGCTGCGGGAGCGGGCCCACGCCCTCCAGGACGCCCTGCAGATGTATGGGCCGCGCGACATGGTGGACGTGCAGAGCTTCCTCTGGATTTGCACGCGGGAGAGTGCGGCGCGCACGGGCGGGCTGGACGTCGAGGCGCAAATCGAGCTGGACGTACCGGCCGGCGGGATGGTTTACGGGGCAACGGCCGGCGGCCGGGCGCTGCGGGAAGCGGCGCAGGAAGCGGCGCAGGAAGCGGCGCAGGAAGCGGCGCAAGAAGCGGCGCAACCAGCGGCGCAACCAGCGGAGGAGGCGGCACAACCAGCGGAAGAAGAGGTGGATCTACCCACCGTCGGCGACCTGCTGGAGCCGCTCTTCCAGGCGTTCAAGTTGCTGGGCGGGGCGGCGGCTGTGGACGAGTTGGAGGCGGTCGTGGCGCGCATCCTGGGCCTGACGCCGGCGCAGCGCATGGCCCGCCAGGACCCCGGCCGGGGCAAGCAAACGGTGCTGGGCTACCGGCTCTCCTGGGGCCGGACGCGGCTGAAGAACCGGGGCCTCATCGAGAAGGTGGAACGGGGTTTCTGGCAGTTGACGGAGAAGGGGGATGAGACGGAGTTTGCGGAAGATGCAGAGCTGGCGCAGGCGATCCGGCAAGAAGCCGGCCGGCAGGGAATGGCCGAGGCGCCGGGGAGCGCAGACCCGGCCCGGACGATGCAGGAACCAGCCCCGGAATATGAAGCGATTTCACCGGCCCAACTGGCGGCGGAGACGGGCTACGAGGAAGCGGAGCTGGAACGGTGGGTGCGGGCCATCGAGCGCAAGGGACAGGCCATCTTTTATGGGCCGCCGGGCACGGGGAAAACGTTCCTGGCGCAGCGGCTGGCGCGCTACCTGGTGGGCGGCGGCGACGGGTTTGTGGACCTGGTGCAGTTCCACCCCGCCTACGCGTACGAGGATTTTATCCAGGGCATCCGGCCGGTGACGCAGGTGGACGGCCGCCTGACGTACGAGATGACGCCCGGGCGCTTTCTCCAGTTTTGCCAGGCGGTGCGAGAGCGGGCGGGGGTCTGCGTTTTGATCATCGACGAGATCAACCGGGCGAATCTCTCCCGCGTCTTCGGGGAGTTGATGTACCTGCTGGAGTACCGGGAGCAGTCGATCCCTCTGGCCGGGGGCGGCCACTTCCATATCCCGGGGAACGTGCGCCTGATCGGGACGATGAACACGGCCGACCGCTCGATTGCGCTGGTGGACCACGCCCTGCGCCGCCGCTTTGCCTTCATCGCCGTGGGCCCCAATTACAAACTGCTGCGCCGCTACCACGAGGACCGGGGGACCGGTTTCCCGGCCGGCCGGCTGGTCGACGTCTTGCAGCGGCTGAACGAGCGCATCAACGACCCGAATTACGCCGTGGGCGTGACATACTTCCTGCGGCCGGACCTGGGCGAGCAGATAGCGGGCGTGTGGCGGATGGAGATCGAACCTTATCTGGAGGAGTATTTTTTCGACCGGCCGGAGGAGGTGGAGGCCTTTCGCTGGGAGCGGGTGCGGGAGGCGTTGTGGCCGGACGTGTTATAATCGTCCTATAATGACCTGAAAAGCAGGTTTCTCGGAGAAACCCAATTTTTCAATTATCCCCCTTTTGAGGAGAGTGCTCTCATGACAAAGCGATTATATGCGGGTAATTTGCCGTTTGAAACGACGGAGGAGGAAGTGCGGCGTCTGTTCGCGCCGTTCGGGGAGGTGCACGGCGTGGACATGATCACGGACCGGGATAGCGGCCGCTTCCGTGGCTTCTGTTTCGTGGAGATGGAGGAAGAAGAGGCCGACGCGGCGATAGCCGCCCTGGACGGCAAGAAGTTCGGCGGGCGGAAGATGCGGGTGAATGAAGCCCGACCGCGATCGGGTTCAGGGGAAAAGGGTCGGGGCAAGAAGAAGGGGCGGAAGGACGACCGGCCGCTGCACGAGCGCACCTCGCGCGGTGGCGCCGGGGCCCAGGGGGATTTCCCGCACAGTGGAGGCAGCCGCGGGCAGGGCCGGAGCCAGGGCCGAGGCGGCGACAACGACGACTCGGATTTCCCCTTCAGCGGGGGCGGTTCTCGCCGCAACCGCTGACGTCCTCTATCGACGGCAGCAGGAATTCAACTTGTAAATGAGGGTCCTCCTCCCAAAGGTGCTTAGGAGGGCAAAGAGGCGGCCGGCATTCGGGGGAATGGCCGGCCGGCTCTGCTGCTATCCGGCGTACGGGTGGCGGTCGATGACGGGCACGCGGCTGCCGAGCAAGCGCTCGATACCCTTCAGGTGGGAGCGTTCCGGGTCGCTACAGAAAGCCAACGCCGTCCCTGGCGCCCCGGCGCGGCCGGTGCGGCCGATGCGGTGCACGTAGGTCTCGGGCTCGTTGGGCAGATCGTACTGGATCACGTGGGAGATCTCGTCGACGTCGATGCCGCGGGCGACGACGTCGGTGGCTACCAGCACGCGCGCCTTGCCCGAACGGAACATCTTAAGCGAGCGCTGGCGGGCAGTCTGGGATTTGTTGCCGTGAATGGGCTGGGCGCTGATGCCGGCCCGCTGTAATTTCTTCACGACTTTGTCGGCCCCACGTTTGGTACGGGTGAAGACGAGGACGCGGCTCAGCTCGTCGTCGGCCAGCACGTGCTCCAGGAGGGCCTGCTTTTTCTGGCGAGAGATGAAGAAGACGCCCTGGTCGATGGCCTCGACAGTGGGTTGTTCGGGCGCAACGTGAACGTTTGCCGGATCGCGCATGATGCTCGAGGCCAGGTCGACGACGGCCGGGGGCATGGTGGCCGAAAAGAGGAGGGTCTGCCGCCGACGGGGGACGGCGCGCATGATGCGGCGCACGTCGTGAATGAAGCCCATGTCTAACATGCGGTCGGCCTCGTCGAGGACGACGACGTCTACCTGCCCGAGGTCGACGTGGCCCTGGCCCATCAGGTCGAGAAGGCGGCCGGGGGTGGCGACGACGACGTCCACGCCGCGGCGGAGCGCCTTGACCTGCGGGTTCTGGCCCACGCCGCCGTAAATGGTGGTGCTGGTCAGGCCGGTATGGGCGCCGTACGCCGCGAAGCTGGTCGCGATCTGGATGGCGAGTTCGCGCGTGGGGGCGACGACGAGGGCGCGAATGGGTCGCCGGCCTTTACGGGAAGGGCCTGCGCTTTCGGCCAGCCGCTGGAGGATGGGCAGGGCGAAGGCGGCCGTTTTGCCGGTGCCGGTCTGGGCAGCGGCGACGAGGTCTCGGCCGGCGAGGACCAGGGGGATGGCCTGGGCCTGGACCGGCGTGGGCTCCGTGTACTGCTGCTCGCGCACGGCGCGTAACAGCTTCTGGTTGAGGCCGAGGCCGGCAAAGGCGGAGCCGGAACCGTTGCCGTTGGGGGCGCTGCGGACAGGGCGGCGTTGCGCCGGGGCCTGGGGTTGCGTCTGTCGCCGGTCAATGAGTGAAAGGGCGACGGCGGCCGGCCCTTTTTCGCGCTGTTCGACGGCGAAGGTGACGCGATCGCCTTCGCCAAGCTGTGTGTGCTGGTCGCCGTTCACGTCGGTATGGTGGATGAAGAGGTCTTCACCGCCACCGTCAGGGGTGACGAAGCCAAAGCCCCGCGACCGATTGTACCATTTCATCGTTCCCGCGGAACGGCTGTTGTCGTTTATTCTGGTTGGTGTACTCACTACTACTCCTAATATTGTGTTATTTCACTTTCCCAGAAACGGTTCTGCACGGTGCAGGGTCGTCTGACAAAGGGCGTGGCCGCTTCTATCAGGTTCCGGGAAACGTCGTGTCTGGCACAAAAAAAGCCCCGGCCGAATGCCGGGGCGCTCTCTTTACCGGATACATTAGCGCGCAGAACTATAGCGCGGATGGAGTTTCGACGCCAGCTTTGCGAGAGAGGTCTATCTCGATTCTAATGAATGAGGGGCCGGAGAGCATGGCAACGGGCGACGGAACGATTCATTGACATATTTATGACCATTATATATGCTTTTATGTATGAGAACGACGATCAGAGTGGACGATGAACTATTATCGGAGGCAAAGCAGGTGGCGGCGAAGACGAATCGCACGCTGACGGCCGTCATCGAGGACGCCCTGCGGCAGCACCTGGCCCAACAGCGGGAGCTGGTGGAGCGCGAGCCGGTTCAGCTGGAGACGGTGGACGGCAACGGGCCGCTTCCCGGCGTGGATCTGGACGATTCGGCAGCTCTGCTGGATTTGATGGAACGCGGCGATGCTTCTGTGTGACGTGAACGTGTTGGTCTACGCGCACCGGGCGGATGCGCCGGACCACGAGGCTTATCGCGCATGGCTTGAGGGGGTGCTCAACGGCAACGCGGCCTATGGCGTCAGCGACGTGGTGCTGAGTGGTTTCCTCCGTGTGGTGACGCATCCGCGCGTCTTTGATCCACCGAGCCGTCTGGAAGCGGCGCTGGCTTTTGCCGAACAGATCCGCGGGCAGCCAAATGCCGTGGTGGTGACGCCGGGGGAGCGGCATTGGGCGATCTTCGCGGAGTTGTGCGCGGCGGCCGGGACGAAGGGAAATCTGATCCCAGACGCCTTTCTGGCGGCGCTGGCCATTGAAAGCGGCAGCCGGTGGATCACGACGGATCGGGACTACAGTCGCTTTCCGGGCCTCGACTGGGCCCATCCTCTCGACGAATAGGGGCTGGTGCGGGCGACGGAGCAACATGGCCAAGATGGCCAAGGCGGCCAACGTTGCCACTTTTTTTCGGATTCGGCGGAGCCCCCCTCCCCAGCCCTCCCCCAGCGGGAGAGGGAGCCGGTTTTGCGCGGCGTCTGTTTCACCGTGGGGTGACCGGTTTTTAAGGTGCAGGGCATCATACGACGATTATACAGGATACCGCGGGGATTGGCGGCCGGGAGGGGGTGAAAATTGGGTCAAAAGCGCGAGCGGCCGGGCGGCATTTTTCTAGGTACTGCTATCCGTCTGGGTGTGGGAAGCGCCGGGGGGGACGGCGAGGGCGCGCAGACCGGCCGGGCTGGTCAACTTTTCGTAGATGCCCTGGGTGGGCGCGAGCCAGACGTAGCCAGTGCCGGTAAAGGTTTGTAAGAGGCCTTCGCCGGAGGTGGCCGTGGTCAGCATGCCGCCGCTGCGCTCGGCGCGGAAGTCGACGGTGTCACTGCGCATGAGGGCGAAGTTGCCGTCCACGGAGAGCTTTTCCTGGCGCAGGGTAAAGCGCTGCACTTCCTCCTGGGGCACGGGGGAGTAGAGCACGGCAACGCCGGAACCGGCGATGCGCGTCTGGAACATGCCTTCGCCGCCGAAGAGGCTAGCGGAGATGTTCTTCTGGGCCGCGGCGCTGATGTCGAGGGCACCGATGCCGGCGTAGAAGAGGCCTTTGTCGACGATGACGCCCCGCTCTTTCTCTTCGATGCGGTGGAGGAAGAAGTGGCCGAAGGTGGGTTCCAGGTAGATCTGGCCGGTCCCGTGGATCTCGGGGACGAAGAAAGTTTCGCCGGAGACCATTTTGCGGGCGATGCCCTTGAGGACGCCACCGCCCGTGCTCGACTTGATTTGCAGGTTGCCCTTCATAAAGTAAAGGGCGCCGGGCTCGACGCGGGCGCGGGAGTCAGCGAGGGCGATGCGCACCATTTTGAGGCGCATGCCGCTCTGATTGGCGTAGTAGAGGTCGCGGGCGACGCGGATGTCGGCCGAGCCGCGCAACAGGGGATATTGCACGATCTCGACGACGGCTCCGTCGTGGGCCTCGACGCGGTCGACGACTTCCAGCTTTCCCTCTTGGATCATCGGTTTCTCCTTCGCTCAGGTGACCGGCACTTGGGAAGTGCCGGTCACCTCTGGACTCACAGGGTGGTGCGCTCCCACTCGGCGCCGCGGATCTCTTTCAGTTCGCGCCATTCGGGCGTGACCTGAATGGCGCCGACGTCGCGGGCGATCTGGCGCGCGGCGAGGCCGACGACGGCCACGAAGGTGGGGTAGGCCAGTTCCAGGTCGGCCAGCTGCTGCACGCGCAACCCGCCGACCATGCCGGCCGAGACGGTGGAGACAATTTCCACCGCCTGCTCGCCGACGACGTGGGCGCCGAGCACGCACCCGTCGCGCCGGTCGACGATCAGCTTACAGAAGCCGGCCTTGCGGTCGTCGATGACGGCCCGATCCAGGTCGGCGTAGGGCACGGTGGCGGTGACGACGTCGTGGTGGCGGCGGGCGTCGGCTTCGGTGAGGCCAACGCCGCCGTATTCGGGATCGGTGAAGCCGCCGTGGGGCACGAGTCGCTGGCGCGCCGGCTGATTGTAGGACAGGAGGGCGTTCTCCACGGCAATGCGCGCCTGGTAGCCGGCCGTCTGCACCAACATGCTGCGGCCGGTGACGTCGCCGGCCGCGTAGATGTGGGGGGCAGCGGTGCGCAAATAGTCGTCCACGAGCACGTGGCTGCCGTCGACTTCGACGCCAGCCCTGTCGAGGGCCAGATGGTCGACGTCGCCGGGCCAGCCCACGGCCGCCAGAACGACGTCTACGTCGAGCGTTCGCTGCTCGCCACCGGTATCTGTGTAGGATACGGACAACGCCGATCCCCGCCGGTCAATGCGCTCGACGCCGCGAATGCCCGTTTGCACCTGGATGCCGCGCCGCCGGAAGCGACGATCGATCTCGGCCGAGACGTCGGCGTCTTCTGTCAGGAGAATGCGCGGGGCGATCTCCAGGATGGTGACGGTGGCGCCGAAATCCTCAAAAACGGAGGCGAACTGGCAGCCGGTGGCGCCCCCGCCGATGACGGCCACCGTCTGCGGCGCTTCTTTCAACTCCCAGACAGTGGTGCTGGTGATGGCGTGTTCGGCGCCGGGAAAGGGCAACCGGCGCGCGCGACCACCGACGCAGAGAACGAAGCGCTGCCCGGCGACGTCGCCCAGGTTAGCCGTGCGCAATGTGTGCGCGTCGAGAAAATGGGTTGGGCCGGCGCCGTTGTAGACGGAGACGCCTACCTCTTCGAGATGGGTCGCCAGCTTTTTCTTCGCGTGCACCTCGGCGACGACGTCTTTGGTACGCTGCATGACGGCCGCGAAATCCACGCGGGGGCGGCCCGCCAGGCGCAATCCGTACTTGCCGAACTGCTCGCTATCGCGCATCAGGCGCGCGGCCTTGGCCAGGACGCGGGTCGGCACACAGCCGTCATTGGTACAGGTTCCGCCGAGGGTATCGCGTTCCACCAGCGCGACCTCGGCGCCCAGTTCGCGGGCGCGCAGTGCGGCCGTCACCCCGGCCGGCCCGCCGCCGACCACTACGATATCGTACATGTTGCTCCTCTCAACTTCTGAACGGTTTTTTAGTTCCGTGAACCTCCGGGAGGCCGGCGAATCGCCCCTCACAATCTGGGAATCTCTCGCGAAGCCTCCCGGAGGTTGATCGCGGAGGCTGGTTCTACGCCGTACTCTTCCGCTTTTCGGCGAAGGTTTTGCGGAATTTAGCCAGCTTGGGTCGGATGACAACCTGGCAGTAACCCTGGTTGGGATGATTTTTGTAGTAGTCCTGGTGGTAATCCTCAGCCGGGTAGAAGGCGTCCAGGGAGGTGACTTCGGTGACGATGGGATCGTCCCACGCCTGCTGAACCTCTTCGATGACGTCCAGCGCGACTTCTTTCTGTTCCTCGTCGTGGTAGAAAATGGCGGAGCGGTATTGCGTGCCGACGTCGGCGCCCTGGCGGTTGAGGGTGGTGGGGTTATGGATGGTGAAAAAGATCTCGAGGATTTCGCGGAAGGAGATTTCGTCTGGATCGTAGGTGAGCTGCACGACTTCGGCGTGGCCGGTGGTGCCCGTGCACACGGCCTCGTAAGTGGGATTGGGAACGTCGCCGCCGGCGTAGCCAGAGACGACTTTCTCGACGCCCTGAACTTCGTCGTAGACGGCTTCCAGACACCAGAAGCAGCCGCCGCCCAGGGTTGTCATTTCTCGATTGCCGTTTGGGGAGTGTGTGGTCATGGAACTGCCTTCCTTTGTTGTTTGGCGGGATTAACTCGCGTTTTGTAGCGGCCGGGCGTGTTTCGGGAGATCCTGCGCTGTTGGGCGGTTGGTGGACAAGAAGGCTCTTGTCCAAGGTTGAACGGCCGGCGCGTCACGTGTGGATTATAGTGCGATCCGCGGGCGGGCGCATCAAAGGTCCGAAGGTGTCAAATATCATTAAAAATGGTGGCGATTGTCACTATCTTCCCGGCGGCGCGCGTTCAACAATTATAGTAGGGTCTTTGTTTATCATGTGGGCCGGCGTTTCCCCTGCCGGCCGACCAACCTGTTGCAGGAGGCACTTAATGAAGCTCGGAGGATACGCTAACCACATCGCCCACGTCGACCTCTCCGCAGGGGACGTGGCGTACAAACCGATCCCGGAGGAGTGGGCGCGCAAATATATCGGCGCGCGCGGGCTCGGCGTGCGCTATATGCTTGAAAATGGCCCGGAGGTGGACCCGCTCTCACCGGACAATCTACTCTGCTTTATGAACGGGCCGCTGACGGGCACGAACGCCAACATGAGCGGCCGGATGGCCATCGTGACCAAATCGCCGTTGACGGGCACCGTCACCGACAGCCATCACGGCGGCTGGTCGGCCGCGCGCGTGCGCTGGGCGGGCTTTGACGGCCTGCTCTTCAAGGGCAAGGCGGAGAAGCCGGTCTACGCTTACGTAGAAGATGGGACGGTGGAGCTGCGGGACGCCTCGGAAGTATGGGGCAAGGGCGTCCACGATACGATCAAGCATTTCCAGGAGAAGTACGGCAAGAAGGACCTGACGGTGATTGCCATCGGCCCCGGCGGCGAGAACCTGGTGAAGTACGCGTGCTGGATCAACGAAGATGACCGGGCGAGCGGCCGGGGCGGAACGGGCTGCGTCGGCGGGAGCAAGAATCTGAAAGCGGTCGTGGTGAAGGCGAAGAAGAAGATGCCGCGGCCGGTAGACGAGGAAGGGTGGAAAGAGGCGCATAGCCGCGCGCTGGCCACCATCATGGACGAGAAGAACATTACCGCACCGCGCAAGGGCGCGCTATCCGTCTACGGCACCAACGTGCTGATGAACATCACGAGCAACATGGGCGCGCTGCCGGCTTTCAACGCCAAGGAAACGTCCTTCGGCGACAAGGCGGAGCTGATCAGCGGCGAGTGGGTGAAGGAGAACATCCTGGTCAACGACCCCACGTGTCACGCCTGCCCTGTGGCCTGCAAGAAGGAAGTGGAGATCACAGAAGGGCCGTACCAAGGGCTACACATGGAGAGCCTGGAGTACGAACCGGCATGGTCGCTGGGAGCTAACAGCGGCAACGACAACGCGGCATCGGTGGCGGCGCTGATCAACGAGGCGAACGACCTGGGCGTGGACGCCATCGAAATCGGCGACGTGTTCGCCACCTTCATGGAGTGCACGGAGAAAGGGCTGAGCCGGGGCAACGGCAACGGCCACGCCGGCCTCCAGTGGGGGGACCACGCGGCGATGGTCGAGCTGATGGAAGACGTCGCCCACCGGCGGGGCGTCGGCGACATCCTGGCCGACGGCTGTAACGCCGTGGCCGAATATTACGGCTATCCGGAAGTGGCGATGACGGTCAAGGGTCAGGGCATCCCAGCCTACGACCCGCGCGGCCTGAAAGGCATGGGCATCGCCTACGCCACCAGCAACCGCGGCGCCTGCCACCTACGGGCCTACACGCCGGCCAGCGAGCTGGGCCTGATCCCGCTGAAGACGGACCCGCTGGAGTGGAAAGGGAAGGGAGAACTGGTGAAGATCTTCCAGGATCTGCACGCTTTCTCCGACAGCCTGGACCTGTGCAAGTTCAGCGCGTTCGCCGAAGGGGCGGCCGAGTACGCAGCGCAATACGCGGCCATCGTCGGCGTGCCCTTCACCGAGGACGACGTGATGGAGGCAGGCGAGCGCATCTACAATCTGGAGCGTTACTTCAACAACCTGGCAGGCATCGGCGAGGGTAGCGACACGCTGCCAGAGCGCTTCACCAAAGAGCCGTCAACGAATCCCGGCTCGGAGGGCCACGTCTGTGAGCTGGACGAGATGCTGGAAGAGTATTACGAGGTGCGCGGCTGGAAGAAGGGGGTCGTACCTGAAGCGAAGTTGAAGGAGCTGGCCATTCTGTAACGGCTTTTCCGACCGGTCGGGAAACCGGCCGCATGGAAGCGGGCGGTGACGGGAAGAGGACGAAGAGGGGCGGCCGCTGGTCGCCCCTCTTCAGATCTTATCAATGCCCCCTCCCCGACCCTCCCCCCGGAGGGGGGAGGGCGCCACTTTCGCACCGTTATCCGCCGGCGGCGCGCCGTTATCCGCCGGCGGCGCGCTGTCAACCGCCAGCGCGGAGGAGTTTCTTCTCGAGGAACGCCGTCATGCGCTCCATCGCGTCGGGTTGTCCCTCCACCTCGACGCGCACCTGGCCGACGCTCACGGAGCCGATCTCGTAATCTTCGATCTGGGTGAGGGTGGCCGTCCACCCGTCGCCGGCGACGCGGTCGTCGCCCTGGGCCTGGCCCCCGGCTTCTTCCAGGTATTCGCGCAGCAACCACAAGGGGATGCCGCACACGTCGCGGCTGAAGGTAACCATCGCGTCAGCCGCCCGCCACGGCCGGAAAGACGTCTACCTTATCATCCGGGTGGACCACGGTGTCCATGGCGTCGGGCAGATAGGGAGCGTCGCGGCCGTTGACGAAGACGTGGACGTGGGGATAAAGGTCGCCGTCTTCGTCCAGCAACTCGTCGCGCATGGGCGGGAAGCGCTCGACGACGGCGTCGACCAGGTCCTGCACGGTTACGTCGCCGGTGAAGGGAAATTCCACCGTCTTCTGTCCGGCAATCTGGCGGAGGGTTGCGTAAAAGTTTATCTCCATCTCTCGTTGCCTCCTGACCATCTCTCTGCCCTCTATTTTACCTCATTTTGTATCCGTTCTGTAACCGGTTTGTGGTAGGGTAAAATTGCCATCATAGCGTATGGGGAACCACAGTGTAACGAGCAATTCAGGGTGGACAATCTGGCAAATTGTCCCACACATTAGGAGACGGAACATGCAGTTGGAGGATAAAGTTTGTCTGATTACGGGCGGCGCGGCGGGGATCGGCCGGGCGACGGCCGAAGCGTTTGCCCGCAAGGGAGCCACGGTCGTTCTCTGTGATATGGACGAGGATAAGGGGAAGGAGGCGGCGGCCGCGCTGGGCGAGGAACACGCCTTCTACCGGGTGAACGTCGCCGACCGCAAGGGGGTGCAGGAATGGGTGGACGACGTGGTGGAGGCGTACGGTCGTATTGACGTGCTGGTGAATAACGCCGGCATCACGCGGGACAATCTGCTGGTCAAGGTCAAGGAGGGGGAGCTGGTGAAGCAGATGCCGGAGGAGGAGTTTGACCTGGTGGTGGACGTCAACCTGAAGGGGGTCTTTAATTGCGCACAGGCGGTGGCTCCGGTTATGATCCGCCAGGGCCACGGCATCATTCTCAACGCGTCATCGGTGGTCGGCCTCGACGGCAACTTCGGGCAAACGAATTACGTGGCGACGAAGGCCGGCGTCGTGGGCATGACGCGGGTGTGGGCGCGCGAGCTGGGACGGCACGGCATTCGCGTGAACGCCGTCGCCCCCGGTTTCATCGCCACGGAGATGACGAACAAGATGCCGGAAAGAGTGTTGGAGACGATGCAGGGGCACACGCCGCTGGGGCGCCTGGGCCAACCGGAGGACGTGGCCAACGCCTACACATTTCTCGCTTCCGACGCGGCCGCGTTTATCACCGGCGCCGTGCTGCGGGTGGATGGGGGCATTGTTATTGGAACGTAGTGGAGGTCTGCTGAGGTCTGCTAAATAGGCGTTGAAGCGCCCACTACCAACCGAAGGACAGTTATGCGATACGCACAGATTTTGAGCACCGGCCGTTACGTGCCGGAGAAGGTTTTAACCAACGCTTACTTCGACGCCCTTTTCCCGGAACGGGATATCGACGGCTGGCTGCGGGAGAACGTGGGCATCGAACAGCGCCACGTGATGGCCGAGGACGAGGCGACGAGCGACCTCTCGCTGCACGCGTCGCGGCAGGCGCTGGAACGGGCGGAGCTGACGCCGGCCGACGTGGACCTGATCATCGTGGCCACCGACACGCCAGATTACATCAGCCCGGCGACGGCGACCGTGCTCCAGGCAAAACTGGGGGCGGAGAACGCGGGCACCTTCGACATCAACACGGCGTGCGCGGGCTGGGTGACGGCGATGGACACGGCCGCCCGCCACCTGATGACGGACCCCGCCATCGACGTCGTACTGGCGGTGGGCGCCTACGGCATGACGCGCTTCGTGGATTACTCGGACCACAAGACGTGCACGCTTTTCGCCGACGGGGCGGGGGCGGCCGTGGTGGGCGCGGGCGACGAACCTGGCTTTCTGGCAGGCAAGCTGATTGCGGCCGGCGAGTATTACGACGCGCTGGGTATTTACACGGGGGGCGTGGCCCAACCGCGCACGCCGGAGGAAGAGAATGAGGGCATCCCCCGCGTGCAGTTCGTGCGCAAATTCCCGGCGACTTTTAACTCGGAACGGTGGCCGGCGCTGGTGCACGAGGTGGTGGAGAAGGCGGGTATGGAGGTGGACGACGTGGATTTCTTCCTCTTCACGCAGCTTAACGTGAACACCATCAAACAGGCGATGGAGGCGCTGGGCCAGCCGCTGGAGAAGACGCACTGGATTATGGACAAGTGGGGGTATACGGGCTCGGCCTGCATTCCGATGGCGCTGGACGACGCGCTGGAGAAGGGCAAAGGGCCGCAGGCGGGCGATAACGTGCTCTTCGTAGCCAGCGGCGGCGGGATCTCGATGGCGGCAAATCTGTGGCGCTGGACGGCCGGCGGCTGACGCAAGATGTGACCGGCGGCGGGCAATACGTTACAATCCGGCCATCGAACAGAGAGTTCAACGAAAGGTGCCGGGCACTTATAGACGCGTCGGCCCAGGGGCATCCAGGCACGTAAGCACCCGGCACCTCTGTCAGCCAGGAAAGGAGTTCCATGGAAGAAGAACGAGTTGTTGGATTGACGCTGGGCATCATCATCGGCCTGGTGCTGATGATCGCCTGCGGCGTGCTGACCTTTACCCTGCTCTTTTTGACGGTTTTGATGGGCCTGGCCATTTAGCAGACGATGTACATTGGCGATTATCTCGGCCGGCGCGCCCTGTACTCACCGGAGAAGGCAGCCGTCGTGGACGCGGGCAAGGACCCGGCGTGGCGGCTGACTTACGCGGAGATGAACGAGCGGGCCGACCGGCTGGCCAACTGGTTGCGCAACGAGGCGGGGGTGGGCCACGGCGACCGAGTGGCCATCCTGGCCCGTGACGGCGTGGAGCACCTGGACACGTTCTTCGCGTGCGGCAAGCTGGGCGCCATGCACACGGCCCTCAACTGGCGCCTCCACTGGCGGGAGACGGCCGACATCCTGGAGAATTGCACGCCCACCGTCCTCGTCTACTCGGACGACTTTCGCGAGGCGGTGGAACAGATCCTGGCACACCCGGCCGGGGCTTCTATCAGCCACACGCTGCACGTCGAGGGAGACGGCGTCGCGGGCAGCCGCCATTTCGAAACGACGGTACAGGGCAGCCCCCCCACCCCGGTGAGCAGCGAAGCGGTGGACAAAGAAACGATCGCCGCCCTCATCTTCACCGGGGGCACCACGGGCCTGCCGAAAGCGGCCCAGGTCTCGCACCGGATGATCGCCTGGAACACGCTGAACACGGTGATCCACGACCTGCACCACGACGACGTTTACCTCAACGTCTTTCCCCTGTTCCACACGGGCGGCCTCTTCGTCTACACGCTGCCCAACGTGATACTGGGGGGCACGACCATCCTCCTGCGCGAATTTGAGCCGGCGCGCGTGCTGGAGCTGATCGAAGTGGAGCAGGTGACGATTTTCGCCGGCGTGCCGACAATGTACCAGATGCTGACGCAGGCCGATAACTGGGAGACGGCCGACCTCACTTCGTTACGCTTCTGTACGAGCGGGGGCGCGCCGTTACCCGTCCCGCTGGTCAAGACGTACACGGCCGAGAAGGGCGTGCGCTTCAAGCAGGGGTTCGGCATGACCGAGTTCGGGCCGGGCATCTTCGCCCTGGCCCCGGAGGATGCCGTCGAGAAGGCGGGCAGCATCGGCCGGCCCAACTTCTACGTGGACGCGCGCATCGTAAATGACGATAATGTCCTTCTTGGGCCGGACGAGGTGGGCGAACTGGTGCTCAAAGGGCCGAGCCGCTCCTCCGGCTACTTCAACGACCCGGAGGCCAGTGCCGAGGCGGTGGACGACGAGGGCTGGTTCCACACCGGCGACCTGGCTCAGTACGATGAAGGCTTTTACTTCACCATCGTCGACCGCAAGAAGGATATGTTTATCTCCGGCGGGGAGAACGTGTATCCGGCGGAGATTGAAAAGGCGCTGTACGAGCACCGGGCCGTGCACATGTGCGCCGTCATTGGCGTGCCGGACGAGCGCTGGGGCGAAGTCGGGCTGGCCTGCGTGGTCCTCGAGCCGGAGGCGGAGGCGACGGAAGAGGAGTTGTTGCAGCACCTGCGCGGCCGGCTGGCGCCCTACAAGGTGCCGAAAAGCGTCGACTTTCGGGAGAGCCTGCCCATTTCCGGCGCAGGCAAAATTCTGAAGCGGGAGTTGCGCGCCGAATACGCACCGGAGCGGTAAATGTGCGACCATTGTCACCGGGGGCCCCGCCTTTCGCGGCGCCGCTTTCTACAGAGAGGCGGCGCGGCGGCCGTGACCGGGCTGCTGGCAGCGTGCGGCCGGCGGAGCGAACCATCCCCCACCGCAACCACCCCAACGGAAGAAAACGCAGTCATGCCGAATGAACGGCCGGCGCTGGCCGGGCAGGTGGCGGCCGTGGAAGAAAATGGGCCGTCACAAATAACGCTGGCGGCACCGGTGGGCGAGCGCGCCCTGCCCCTGGAACCGAGCATGGGGATATTCGACGCGTCGGGAGCGAGGGTGAGCCGGGAAGGGCTGCGCGCAGGAAGCAGCGTCGCCGTGTGGCTGACGGGGGAAGCGGTGACGGCGCTGCAACTGCTGCCGCCGATGGCGGAACCGGTGACGATCCCCGACGACGTGGCGCAACCGGCGGCGACGGGCGTGACGCGTCCATTCGGCCCGCTGCGGATGATCACGCGGGAGGGCTGGGGCGCCGCGGCCGCACCGCAGTACGTGGCCGGCGGCGAATCGGGCCCGTTCGACGCCGAGGGCAACCCGGCCGGCTGGCTCGTCTATCCGGAGCCGCTGGCCGGCTGGCTGAAGACGGTGATCGTCCACCACAGCGCATTGGAGTTCTACCAGGGGCCGCAGGCGATCCAGCGGCTGCACATGGGGCAGCGGGGCTGGGCCGACGTCGGCTACCACTTTCTCGTGGACGGTCTCGGACAACTATACGAAGGGCGGGCGTTTAACGTGCGCGGCGCGCACACCGGCGGCTTCAACACCGGGTCGGTGGGCGTCTGTCTGCTGGGCAACTTCGACGTGGTGCGGCCGGCGACCGCGCAACTGGAAACGCTGCGCACGCTGGCCGACCATCTGCGGGAAGCGTACACGGTCACCCACCTGGCCGGCCACCGCGATTTCCAGCCGGAGGCGACGTCCTGCCCCGGCGCGGCGCTGGAGCCCCTGCTCCCGGAGCTGGCGGCCGAGGTGGGCCTGTCTTTTGGCACGGCGGGATATTCGCCGCCCGAGTGGTCGTAGAGTCAGGCGGCGCCGGCGACGAGTTCGGCGGCCGGTTCGCAGGAGGCGACGTCTTCTTGCTCTAGAGGCTCCAGCCACTCGAGCAACTCGTCGAGGGCGTCCATTTCCTGGAAATCCTCTTTGGTAATGAGGGGCGTCAGGCGGCCGTCGTCGTCGCACAAGACGAGGGGATAGGAGAAGCGCCGGCCGTACGCCTCCTCGAACTTGTCCTTGTGGTAGAAGACCATTTCATGGGCGGAGCGCTGACGAAACTCGCGCCACGCCTTGCGCTCGCCGACGACGCCGTAGGTCAGCGCGCACAGCTCGCACGGATAGCTCTCCGGGGAGACGATTCGGTGAACGGCGTCCAGCGCCGCGTTAAGGACGCCGGATTGAGCGTTGTAGACGAAGATCAGTTTCATGGGCTGCATCACATCCTCTTGCCTTCCGCGTATGCCCCGCCCTGACAATGCCCAGTATGCCCGGCTCCGGCCGAGAACTCTGTAGGCCAGATCACGTGGTCAAGGACCATAGGGAAAGCTGGCCACCCGCTTGCCAATCGGCCGGTGGGAATCTACAATCAGGTCACTTGTGCAACGTTTCACAGCAGGCGGCCGGTTGCCCGACCGGCGCCGACATTGTGCTTTATGAGCTTACGCGACTTCA
Organism: Promineifilaceae bacterium (SeqCode); assembly: GCA_033722615.1. Lineage (GTDB taxonomy): Bacteria > Chloroflexota > Anaerolineae > Promineifilales > Promineifilaceae > JAAYYY01. Next base: position 4,123 of record JAWVYQ010000021.1, on the reverse strand, counting down.
TCGACCAGGCCGCGGCCAGCGGCGACCTGGTTACGATTGCCAAACCGGTCTCCGTCGAGTACGAAGTGGCCAACGTGGCCCACGCCCTGGAGGGGCGTCCCATCCTCTTCGAACAGATTGCCGGTTATCCCGGCTGGCGCGTGCTGTCCGGCCCCTGCTCTGACCGCCGCTACTTCAGCATGGCGCTGGATGTGCCGGTGGAAGAGCTGGTGCACCACCTGGCCGGCGCGCTGGAGGATCCGGCCGACCCGCCGCTGGTGACGAGCGCCCCCTGCCAGGAAGTGGTGGTGGAGGAGTTTGACCTCCACGACCTGCCCATCCTGCTGCACCTGCCCGAGGACGCCGGCTACTACATCGCCAGCAACGTAGTGATCACCGAGGATGTGGAGTTCGGGCGCAACATGAGCTACCACCGGCTGCTGCGCCTGGACGAGCACCGCTTTGCCGCGCGCATCGTGGAGCAGCGGGGCACAGATTCGGCGCTGGGCAAGACGAAGGGCGACCTGCCCGTGGCCATCTGCATCGGGGTCTCGCTGGCCACGCATCTGGCGGCCTCGATGTCGCCGGAACCGGGCGTGGACGAACTGGCGGTGGCCAACGCCCTGGCGCCCACGCCGCTGGTGAGGTGCCTGACCAACGACCTGGCAGTGCCGGCCGATGCGGAGATCGTGATGGAAGGGCGCATTACGTCCCAGCGCCATCGGGAGGGACCTTTTATGGACCTGACGGAGACGATGGACATTGAGCGGGAGCAGCCGGTGATCGAGATCGACCTGATCACCCACCGGCGCGACCCCATCTTCCACGCCCTGCTGCCCGGCGGCCTGGAACACAAGCTGTTGATGGGCATGCCGCGGGAGCCGACAATTTTCGCCACGGTGAACCAGGTGGCGACGTGTACGGGGGTGAACATCACGCCGGGCGGGGCATCGTGGCTGCACGCCGTGGTGCGCATCAAGAAACAGGGGCCGGAGGACGGCCGGCGGGCGATTGAAGCCGCTTTCCGCGGCCACAGCTCGCTGAAGCACGTGTGGGTGGTGGACGAGGACGTGGACATCTTCGACCCGGCGGCCGTGGAGTGGGCGATGGCCACCCGCTTCCAGGCAGATAAAGACCTTTACGTTTTCCCCGACCGGCCGGGCAGTTCGCTGGACCCGTCGGGGAAGCACGTGCCCGGAGAGAAGAGCCGCACGACGAAGATGGGGCTGGATTGCACCATCCCCTGGGGCGCCAATCCCGACAAATTCCAGAAAGGGCGTTACGGTGACGTCGACGTGGACGATTATCTGAACGGGGGCGAATAGCTTGGACCTCTCCCTTCTTCTGATGCAGGTGGAGGAGAGCGGCGTTATACAGCAAGAGCTGGGCGTTGTCATCCTGCTCTCCATCGCCGCGCTGGTGGCCATCTTCGTCCGCCGTTTCGTCCGCCTGCCTTACACGGTGGCCCTGGTAATTGTCGGCCTGATCCTCTCCTTCTTCCCCAACTTCCTGGGCTTTGAGATCAGCAGCGACCTGATCCTGGCCATCCTGGTGCCGCCTCTAATTTTCGAGGCGTCGCTGCACATTAGATGGGCGGAGCTGCGGCGGGAGCTGCCGGCCATTCTACTGCTGGCCATCGCCGGCGTGTTGCTGTCGACGTTTATCGTAGGGGAGATCATCACGCTGACGTTGGACGAGATTCCCTTTGCGGCGGCCATCGCCTTTGGCGCGTTGATCTCGGCCACGGACCCGGTCGCCGTCATCGCCTTCTTCCGCAGCCTGGGCGTCAGCAAACGGCTATCGCTGCTGGTGGAAGGAGAGAGCCTGCTTAATGACGGCGTGGCCATCGTCGTGTTTACGCTGGCGGTGGGCGTGGAGATGGTGCCCAACGGCAACGCCGAAACGGCGTTCACCGTGGTGACGGCCGTGGTCGAGTTTTTGCGCGTTTCGCTGGGCGGGCTGGGTATCGGCATCGTGCTCGGCTTTTTCGTTTCGCAAGGTATCCTGCGCAACGTAGACGACGCCCTGATCGAGACGGCGACGACGGTAGCCCTGGCCTTCGGCGCGTTCGTCGTGGCCGAAGAGTTGCACGTCAGCGGCATCCTGGCCGTCGTGGCGGCCGGCATTTTCGTGGGCAACATCGGTACCCAGAACACGTCGCCTACCACCCAGGTGACGCTGAACAATTTCTGGGAGTTTCTGGCCTTTGCCGCCAACTCCATCGTCTTCTTGCTCATCGGCTTGCGGATTGAACCGGCGCAATTTGGCAGTTCTTTCATCCTGCCCGTCATCCTGGCGGTGGGCGTCGTGCTGGCCAGCCGCCTCCTCGTCGTCTACACGATGAGCTGGCTGAACAACCGGATCAACCGCAAGAACCAGATCCCCCTGGCCTACCGGCACGTGATGTTCTGGGGCGGGCTGCGCGGAGCGATCAGCCTGGCGCTGGCCCTGACGCTGAGCGAGTTCTTTTCGCCGTCGGTCGCCCTGGAGCTACAGGTGATGACCTTCGGCGTGGTCCTCTTCACTCTGCTGGTGCAGGGTACGACCATCTCCGGCCTCTTGCGCCGCCTACAATTGAGCCGGCAAGTCGGGGCGCTCACGGAGCAACAGCGCCGCCAGGGCCTGCTCTTCGCCGCGCAAGCGGGCAAGCGCGAACTGGACCGCCTCTATGACGAAGGCATCCTCTCGGCCAACATCTGGCAGGCGATGGCGGACGTGTATGACTCAGAGCTGGAGGACCATAATCAGGCGCTGCGCGATCATTTGCTGCAAAATCCCGAACTGGAGTTGGAGATGATCTTGCAGGCGCGGGAAGACACACTGCGCGCGGAACGCAGTTCGATTGGCGAGATGTTCCGCCGTGGCCTCATTAGCGAAGAAGTCTATAATGAACTGGTGAGGATAACGGATAATCGCGCGGCCGCGCTCAGGTTTATTCTGGCCGATCGGCGCGATGACGAAGGCCCACTCCTCAACAAGGAAGCGTGACGTGACCGAGGACGTTGCCAAGGGTACGATTGTCTGTGCGACGCGCGGAGGCCAGGGTAGCCGTGCGGTACAATTGGCGGCTATCGACCGGGCGAAAGAGACGGATGAAAGGCTGATCTTTCTCTACGTCGTGGACTTGCCCCTCATTGAGGAGTATGACGAAGCGTTGACCGGGGCGATGCGTGCCGAATTCCAATGGCTGGGCGAGGCCCTGCTACGGGTGGCTCAGCAACGGGCGGAACGAGAACGGGTCGACGCGGAGATAGCCATTCGCGAGGGCGGCGTCAAGGAAGAGATCGAGACGTTTCTGAGGGAATCGGACGCATCCGTGCTCATGTTGGGCGCGCCGCGGGGAACGACGCCGAACGTCTTCGGCGACGACGCCATTGAGCGCTTCGCCCGGACCATCGAAAGCGATACAGGCGTGGCAGTTAAGATCGTGCGGCCCTGAGCGGCCGGCCGCGCCGCCATGCGATCGGACAGCTATGAATCACACCTGGAGCCGGAACACGCGAACGTTCGTCCTGCTCGTCACGGCGGCCGTCATGGTCGCCCTGCTCTATGCGGCGCGCGAACTCCTGGGCCCGCTGATCATTGCGGCGATGCTGGCCTACGTTCTCAACCCCCTGGTCACTTTCGTCAACCGCCGCTCCAAGCTACCGCGCAACCTGGTCGTGGCGTTGCTCTACCTGCTCTCGCTAGGAGCGCTGGTGCTGCTCGCCGTTGTCTTTGCCCCGCCGCTGATAGAGGAAGCGCAGGCGCTGACCTCGGAATTACAGTCGATCAGCGCGCAGATCCAGGAACGGCTTTCGGAGCGGATCACCATCCTGGGCTTTGAGATGGCGCCCGGCGAAGTCATCGGCGTTACCGAAACGTTTCCGGAACAGTTTATCCGCTCCGACCGCATCTTGTTGATGTTGCAGGCGGCGAGCACCAACCTGGTGTGGATTTTGGTGATTCTGGTCACCACGTACTATCTGTTGCAGGATTGGGAGAAATTGCGCGAGTGGCTGATCGGGCTGGCGCCGGAGGAAGGGGAGGCGGACGTGCGCCGCCTGTACGTCCAGGTCAAGAATATCTGGCAGAGCTATCTCCGGGGGCAACTGGCGCTCATGATCATCATGGGAATCCTCACGGGCCTGGCGCTGGTCGCCGT
>JAWVYQ010000020.1:0-31197 GCA_033722615.1 Promineifilaceae bacterium (SeqCode) | reverse complement strand
TTTCTCCAAGCCCGGCCGGCGAGCACCTGGCGACACAGGAGTGGGTTCAGGAACATCTGCAAGACACCGGCGTTGCGCTGGTCGACACACGGACTCCGAACGAGTTCGGCGCCGGACATTTGCCGGGCGCCGTCTGCTGGGACTGGTTCAACGGCGTGCCTGTGGGTAGCTGGGATACGGTGCGGCCGGCATCCGAGTTACAGGCGGAGCTGTCCGGACTGGGCGTTACACCGGAAAAAGAGATTGTCACTTATTGTCGCACGGGCGCCCGCGCCGCTCACACCTATCTTCTACTGCGCCATCTCGGTTTCCCCCACGTGCGTCTCTATGACGGATCGTGGGTTGAATGGATTCAGAAAGATGACGACAAGACGGAGGCCAACCAACATGAGAGCAGAATCTGAATCTCGCACTCCAGAGACTAAATCCGTGCTAGTCGCTTTTGCCTGTAGCCTGGGCTATACGGAGAAAGTGACATTTGAGAAATCAGTCCGCCTCGGACTTCTGGCGCTGGCGGTGGCGGTCGCCATTCTGCTCCTGGCTACCGGCCTCGGCGGAGAAATGGCCCTTTTCTGGGCCTTTGGCATGGCCTTTGGCTTCGTGCTGCAGAGAAGCCGTTTCTGTTTTGCCAGCGCCTTCCGCGACGTCTTTCTGCTGCGCCACGGCCGAAATCTAAAGGGCGTTCTGGTCGGGCTTGCCGTGGCCACGCTGGGCTTTGGCGTGTTGATGAGCCAGCAGGTCCCCTTTCCCGCGCTGGGCCTGCTGCCGCAAGAGGCGAACGTCCTGCCATTAGGATGGCACGTTGTGCTCGGCGGTTTACTTTTCGGCGCCGGCATGGTTGTCTCAGGCGGCTGCGTATCGGGCAGCATTTACCGGATGGGCGAAGGCTATATCGCCTCCTGGGTGAGCTTTGGCGGCATCCTGGTGGGGCTGCTGGCGGCCGGGTATACGTGGAACTGGTGGTGGCGGGTACAAATCGCAGACGGCGCCCGCCTATGGTTACCAGCTTTCATCGGCCACGGCGGGGCCATCGTCCTGACAATGGCGGCGTTGGTAGTTATCTACTTGCTCCTACTATGGTGGGAAAGCCGGGGCGGGCTGGTGATTCCGGACAGGGAATTCGACGCCGGCAATGAGGAGACTTTCGCCGGCAAGCTCAACAACACGCTGCGCCGCATCTTCGTTCACGGCTGGCCAGCGGCTGCCGGCGGCGCCGTGCTAGGCGGGCTGAACGTGATGCTCTTTACGGCCGCCCATCCCTGGGGGTTCACCGGCGAGCTATCGCGTTGGTCCATCGGTTTCACCAACTGGTTGGGCCTTGGTCCGGGGGCGCTGGCCGGGGCGGCCGATCTGCCTGGCTGCACGCTGGAGGTTGGAGGAGGCGGCATCCTGCAACACATGTTTTTCCTGGTGTGGGGTATGGTCTTTGGCTCGCTCATTGGCGCCCTGCTAGCCGGCGAGTTCAAGATCCGGCTGCCACGACAGCGAACGCGCTACCTTCAATCGGCCGGCGGCGGAGTAGCCATGGGTTACGGAGCGGGAATCGCGATGGGTTGCACCATCGGTGCATTCTTCTCGGCCATCCCCTCGCTGGCAGTGAACGGCTGGGTTTTCGCCATCTTTCTGGCCGTCGGTGCCTGGATCGGTGTGCAGATCATCCAGCGGATTCAGTGACAGGACAGTTAAAAATTGAGCAAAAAGCTCATGAACAGAGTAAGGAGAACGACAATGTCTTTTAGACAACTTGACGTCCGCGGCGAAATCTGTCCGTATCCCATGATGAAAGCGGTTCAGGCTCTGAAAAAGCTGACGCCGGACGACGACGGCTTACAGGTGATTACCGACCACGCGCCGGCGCTGGATACGATTCCTACACAGGCCGCGCGCCTGGGCTTTCAGACAGAAATAGAGGAGACGGGCACCCCCGAATGGTGCATTACCATAAGGCGCGCCCCATGACGCCGATCTCAAAGGAGAAAAGGAGGACGGGATGAGAAGACGACGACTGCTCATTGTCCTGACGCTATTGTTGACTGGCTTACTGGCGGTGGCCTGCGGCGGGCAGCAAGCCACGCCCGAGGCGGAACCACCGGCAACGGCCGCGGAGACAGACGAAACCCGCCTCTATGTCTTTAGTAACAGCTCCCCCCACGTCAGCGTCGTGGGCGCAGCGACGAACGAGGTGATCGAGACGGCCGACATTCCCAATTTCACCTCGTGGACGTGGAATGACGACAACAATTTCTTCGACGGGGAGAATCTGTGGCTGGGAACGAAAGACCCCGACACGAACGAAGTGTCCGTCCTGCTTCTCAATCTGGAGTCGCTAGAGGTAGCGGAGCGCATCCCGCTGGGCACAGACGAAGTGACCCTTTACATTGGCAAACCGTCACAGGACGGGCGTCTGTTCGTCAGCAAACACGCATCGGGTCAGGTCGCCGCCATCGACATTGCCACACGCGAAGTGTTGGAGATTAAAAACATACCGGTCGACGGGGGGGTTGCCTGCGACGTGGACGTCGCCGTTGGCTCTGACGGCGTGGAGCGCGTCTATGTGCCAACCGATAACGGGGACACGGTGCTGTCGCTGGATAGCGAATCGCTGGAGCCGCTGAGCACGTACACGGCCCCGCCCGATACGCGGCCCTTCATGCTGACGGCAGCAACCACGAAAGATCAGGTCTGGGTGCAGGAGCGCAACACCAACGCCAATCTGGTGCTGGACGCCGTAACGCTGGAAGAGGTCCAGCGTATACCGGCCGGCGAAGGCGTGATCGTCAACACGTTCAGCCCGGATGAACAGCTCAGCTATCTGGGACACACGAGCGACGTGGTCGTCACGGCAGTCAATACCGAAACGCTGGAGGAAGAACAACGCATACAGGTCGGCAACAACCCGCAAAAGCTGGCCGTCCACCCCAACGGGCAGTTCGTGTACGCGATACTGACCCGGGAGGGCGCACTGGCCGTCATCGATACTACCACCTGGGAAGTTACCGAACGGGTCCCTCTGGGGACAAACCCGACGACGGTGTATGCCCACCGGATCGAGTCATGAGAGAGGCAAAGTGAACGACAGAAAGACAAAGCCCTCCCTAAGAATGCTCGTGCACGCCCTCTTGCTTCTGCTCATTCCCAGCCTGGTCCAGTGTTCGGCGGCAACGTCTGAGGAAGAAACGACCGCGATCGTCACCAGACAGGCGCAAATTGAAGCTTTGCGCGGAGAGATTCAGGAACTGGAAGAAACGGTAGCGCGCTTATCGCTGAATACGGCCTCCGGCGGCGGCGTCAACCTGAAGATGATGCCCCATCCGGAGACGGGAGAAACCACCGTCCCCATGCACGAAGTGTTCAGTTTTGATCGCAATCACGCGCTGTGTCGGGTAGACACGAATCCGCAGGCGTTCAAGATGCAAACGTACGAGATGGGTGAGGTCGTCGTTGAGGCTAACGAATTCTTTATGTCAATGATGGCCACGTCCATTGAGCAATACGAGGTGTCTACCGACGCCGATGGAACGCGCCGCGTGACGATGCGCGGCGGTCTCGATTGCGCCACGGAGGTCGGCCAGGCCGAAACGACCATCGGCTCGCGTACGGCGGCCGAGCACGCTACGTATCTCATTGAAGCCGTCGATCGCGGCGTCGGGGGCGGTGAGGCCGGCGACTCTTTCGCCTTCACCGTCTTCTTCGATCCAGAAGAGGCGCCCGTCAACTACGCTATCTTCGGCCCGGAATTTACCTTCACCGGGGAGATGATAGACGGAGAAATAACCATCATCGAACCCTAGACGCCGCCTTCCTAATCTTCCCAGGCCGTGGTCTCGTCCAGGGCGGCTTTTTCTTCTTCGCTCAACTGGATCTCGGCGCCTTTGATGGTGTCCGCCAACTGCTCAATGCTGTTGGCGCCGATGATGGCCGAATCGACGGCCGGGTTGGCCAGGACCCAGGCAATGGCGGTCTGGGCTACGGTAGCGTCGTGGCCGGCCCCGATCTCCTCCAGCTTCTCCACGGCGGTGAAGCCTCGATCGTTCATGTACCGCTCCTGTATCCCGTCGGCCCGATCCGAATCTGGCAGCTCCTGACCGCGGCGATATTTGCCGGTGAGGAAGCCGCCGCCCAGCGGGCTGTAGGGAATCACACCCACTTCCTGATCCAGGCAGAGGGGTTGGAGTTCGCGTTCAAACTCGGCGCGGTGGACCAGATTGTAGTGGGGTTGGAGGGTATCGTAACGAACGAAGCCGTTGACGTCGCTGACCCATAGGGCTTTCGCCAGCCGCCACGCGGGATAGTTGGAGCAACCGACGTAACGAACCTTCCCCGACCGCACCAGATCGTCCAAAGCGCGCATGGTTACTTCGAGCGGGACGTTCTCATCGAAGAAGTGGGTCTGGTAAAGGTCGATGTAATCGGTCTGAAGGCGACGCAGGCTGTTCTCCACGGCGTTCACGATGTGGTGGCGCGAGAGGCCCTGATCGTTGACGTCGTCGCTCATCTGGCCGCGGACTTTGGTGGCGATGATCACGTCCTCGCGGCGCACGTCTGACTTCTGCAACCAGTTGCCGATTATCTTCTCGGCCACGCCGCCGGGGTTACCCTCCACCCATCGGGAGTAGACGTCGGCCGTGTCGATGAAGTTGCAGCCGCGCTCCACGGCCTCGCTCATAATCTCATGGGCCGTCGGTTCGTCCGTACTCCAGCCAAATTGCATCGTTCCCAGGCAAATGGTGGAGACCTGTAAGCCGGTCTGGCCCAGATAGCGGTATTCCATTTTATTCCTCCTTGTCTTCAACGTTCGGTTCAGAGAGTGATGAATGAAGAGCCGGCCTGCACGACCCGCTCCCCAGTCGTCACTTTCCGATCAAGCGCAGCAATGCACCTCCCCTGCTGCTTTACTGCCCCCCCGTCTCCGCCGGGTCTTCGGCCGCGGCCGGTGCGGTGGGCGTGGGCGCCGGCGCTTCTTCCATCGCTCCGGTGTCCCCTTCGCCGTCGCCCTCGTCTGCCTCCTCCTGGGGCACTTCTTCCTCCCCTGGGGCCGGCTCGCCCGGCACGTCTTCAAATCGCTCCGCTTCTTCCAGGGCGTCACCCACGTAGGGATCGTCAAAGTTGAAGTAGTTGTAAACGGCGCGCGAGATTTCGCGCAAGATGGGAAAACTGAGGTCGGCCTGGAGCCAGCCGCCCGGCCGGTGCAGATACTCGACGAGAATGTAATCGCCGCCAGGCGAGAAGACGACGCCGGCGTCGCCGTGGGTGTCGGGAATCCAGCCGTGCTTATGGGAGACGGGGACGTCGTTGGGTACGCCAAAGCGGATGAGGTTGCCTTCCTCGTTGAGTACCATGAGGTCGAGGATGGCCTGGCACTCCTCCGGCGTATACGCGTTGGGATAGACGGCCATCAGCGTCCCGCCGCCGGTTTTTGCGCAGTGATAGATCATGGCCAGGAGCGCGCCCATCTCTTCGGCCGTCGTCTGCCGGGTGGGATCGGGCTGGCTTTCCAGGTCGACACGCGAGTTAGCCGGCGTGGTATAGGTCGTACGGCGATGAGCGGGGGGAACGGCGTCGTAGGGGACGGCCATAAATGTATTCTCCAGGCCCAGACGCCACATGGACTCGGTGAGGATGTCGGCTCCGGCGTAAGTGTTGTCTTCGCCGGCCACGATGTGCAGCAACAGGTTGGCGGCGTAATTGCTGGAGCGGACGGCCGTATCATAGAAAAGTTGTTGCTCGTAATCGTTTAGCGGCAGCTCCAGATGGCGATATGCCTCGGCGAAGATGGCGATCTTGAGAATGCTCAGGCCGGAGAGGGCGACGTCGGAGTTGATGTTGATTTCCTCCCCCGTCTGCAAGTCCATCACGAAGATGCTGCCCATGCCGTCGAAGGAATTGAGTTTGCTGCGGATGACGCCTTCGAGCAGTTCAAAGCTGAGTTCGGGAGACTCCTGATCGACGACGACCAGGTGGGCGATCCGATCTTCCGGCCGGTAAAGGGCCTCCTCTACCAGGGGCATGCTGGCGTCGATATCGGTCACGTAGCCCGGCTTTCCCTGCTCAAAGACGGCGTTTTCGGACAAAATCTGGGGGGATTGTGCCGGTTGATCGAGAAAGTCGGCGATGACGGTTAACATTTCGCGGAGCAAGACAGGGTCGTAACCGGCCTGGAGAGGTATTTCTATCGGCCGCCACGTCCACCCAATCAGATGATAGAAGTAACCAAGCCAATAATTGCGCTCGGCAACCGACTGCTGGGCCTCGGCCAACATGGTGTCGACTTCCAGGTTGAAGCCGACGTCGCGGGGATTCAACTCAACCCGTTCGTCTTCATGGTAGATGGCGACCGGCGAGAGGTAACGCTCCTCTAATAGCTCCCCCGCCTCCTCGGGCGTGAGACCGGAAACGTCAATAGCGGCGATGGTCATGTCGGCCGGAAAGAAGGCGCGCGACTTCTGGTACTGGAAAAGCTGGTACCCCAGGTAAATCGTGAAGCTGAGGAACAGCAACCAGAACAACGTCCGCTTTATCGTTGCCTTAAGTGCAGACGACCGTCGTCTCAATTGACCCTCGAACTTTCCAGATAAGGATTGTCAAAGTTAAAGTAATTATAGGTGGCCCGCGAGATGTCGGCCATCAGGGGTGAACTAGTCTCCCACGGGAGCCACTCCTGCCTGTAGAAGAATTGCACAAGCACGTAATCGCCGCCGGGAGAAAAGACGATGCCGGCGTCGGCGTGGGTGTCGCCAACCCAGCCGTGGCGATGGGCAATGGGCGTGTTCGGGGGCACGCCCTCTTCAATCAGGCTGCCGATCTTATTCTGCTTCATCCAGTCGATTACGCGCTGGCATTCGGCCTGGGTGATCTGGTCGGGATAAGCCGCACGCAGGGCCCCGCCGCCGGTGTCGGCGCAGTAGTAGAGCATGGCGAGCAACGTGCCCATATCCTCGGCCGTGGTCTGGACGGCGGGGTCGGGGTTGGTGGGCACGCCGCGGGTCGAATTGGCCGGCGTTTCGTACGTCGTCGGCCCACCGGGCACGGCCGGCTCGCCGTAGGGGATGGCGATGAACGTATTCTTCAGCCCCAGCCGCCAGATCGATTCGGTCATCATCTGTGACCCCTGGTAGGGGTTTTCCTGGCCGGCGATCATGTTCAACAACGCATTTGGCCCTTCCGCTTCGGACGTTAGTAAGGTCTCGGTGATCATGTGCGTCTGGGTAGCGGTCGGCTCGTTGTCCATGTAGCGGAAAGCCTGCAAAACGATGGGCACTTTGACAAGGTCCATACCGGACATGGCAGCGCCAGACTCAATCCGCACTTCTTGGCCGGTTTCCAGGTCGAGAATGAAGATGCTGGCCACCCCGTTGAAGCGCTCGTTCTGTAAGTGGTTGACGATGAGCCGGCCGAGAAGGGAAATGTCCGGCCGTTGCGCCTCGACGGGCTGCAAGGTCAGGTGAGCCTCACGGTTGGTGGGGCGGTAGAGGGCGGAGACGACGTCGCTCATGCTGGCTTTAATGTCGGTGCTTATCCCCGGCTCGCCATATTGGAAGCTCATGGTCGCCGGCACGGGCTGCGGCGGCTGGGGCAGCGCGTCGAAGCTACCGGAAATGGTTTCCAGCGTGCGCCGCAGGGTCTCCGGATCATGCGTGGCCTGCAAGGGGACCATCTCAACTTCCACCGGCCGATCCCACAAGAACCCCCAGAAACCGGACCAGAAGTCTTGCTGGTCGCGCTGGTAATCGGCCTGATTGAGCATCGTTTCCAGATCTAATTGGAAGTCTGCGTGCTCGTCCGGCTGGATAGTGATCGTTTCCTCGCCATGGTAAATGACGACGTCGGCCTCCAGGTAGCGGCTGTTGAGCAGTTCGGCCGCTTCGTTGCGAGTAAGGCCGCCAACGTCCACGCCAGCCACCGTCAGGCCGGCCGGCATATACTGGCGAACGGTTCCATATTGATAAACCTTGTAGAGCAGGAACGCGACGCCGACGACCATTAAGGTCACCATCAGCCACTGTCCCATTCCCGGCGTTGATCGTGTGTTCATGCTATTCCGTTCTCATGCAGGCGACGGGCCGTCTGGATGGCCTCTTGTGAAAAGGGCAACAGGGGCACCGGCAGATCATCTGGCTCGAACCAGTGGGCATTGATTATCTCCGGTCCCAGGATCATGGCCCCCGGTTGGACGCGGGCCAGATAGGCGACGATGAGGTGCGACGGTGCCTCGACGCGCGACATATGGACGACCGGCCCCAGGGAAGCGTCGAGCCCGGTTTCTTCCTTCAGCTCGCGCAGCCCGCAGGCAGCGGGCGCCTCGTTGCGGCCCAGCCACCCACCCGGAAGCCCCCACGGTACGTAGGGATGGAAGACGTGGTGCAGCAGCAAAATGCGGCCGCGGTCGTCGATGGGCACCAGCGCGACGCCGACGCGGTGTCGCGCCACGACCGTGCGGATGCCCAACATCATGAACTGCCGTAACGGCCACCAGCGCACCAGACGCGCCACCGTTCGTTTCCATCTGCCAGAAACCGTCGCTCGGCTCTCCTCTTTTATTATCAAACGTTCTCCTCTCTCGAACTCGACAGTATAGCATAAGAATGAGTGTTCTTCTAATGTGGTGCCGCGGCGAAGCAATGGTGTTCAGCCGGTTCTTATCTTGCCCCGGCCGCGCTGCAACTTTCATCGGGAGCGCTCCGTATAGGGTTGCAGACTTGCAACACGCAGACTTGCAACTAGCAGAATCGCGGGTAGCAGATCCACAATTTGTGGAAAATGGCAGAACAGAGGAGAGGAGACACAACATGGAACCAAGATTAGTACGCAGCGAAGAAGAACGTGTCATTGCCGGCGTGTGCGGCGGGTTGGCGGCGTATCTTGGAGTTGATCCGGTATTTGTGCGGCTGGCCTTTCTGTTGCTCATCCCGGCCGGCGGCGTGGGCCTCCCCCTGTACTTCATTCTGATGATCATCATGCCCAGCGAAGCCGACGTGGACCTGTCCCAATCAGAGGTGATCGAAAAGAATATCGAGGGGCTCGGCGAGACCCTTTCCGGCAGCGCCGATCGGGCCCGCCATCATCCCAACGGCCCAACGATTGCGGCCGCTCTACTTATCGTCCTCGGCTTCTACTTCCTGCTGGAGAATCTGGGTTGGATTAACGGCGGCATCTTCTGGCCGCTGGCCCTGATCCTGCTGGGTATTTTTATGTTGGTACGCCGCAATGAATCGTGAAACGATTTCCCCGGAAACTCCAAACGAGCTTTAGACGTCGGCTAACCAGGCAAGTTCATCGGGAATCAGGTCGAGGACGTTCCAGGGGCGCGCCCGGTATTGTCTGGCCAAGATGGACGGTGACGACAGTTCCCTCAATGGTCGTTGCATACCGGTCGAGGTCGCGGCTGCTCCATAGCTCTGTCGAATGGGTTAGATTGAGCCGGCCGTCCAACTGCCATTCATCCCCAGAGCAGGGATCGATAAAGCGCCCAATCGCCCGATTCCAGTCATAGCGGCACTCGTCTATTGAAATGCGAGGCGCGTACTCCGGGGCAACGGGAACAAAGACCGACAGGTCGCCCTCCGACGTGTGTACCAGCCAAAAATCTTTGCTTTCATGAAGATAGGGTGTTTCACTTGGCGGGTAGTCATCCAGCGACAGGCGGACCTGGTTTGAAGGGTGGCGGGGAAAAGCATACCAGACGGCCGCCACCAGAACCGCCGCAAGCAGGACGGCAACGAACACAAAAAAGGACCGGATAAGGATTTCGCGCTGCCTCATGTTCAGGTATTCCGTATGTCTGTAGACGTCGTCCGGCGTAGCGTCGAACAAGCTCGGACAGGCTGGTGTCCGGAGCCCGCCCGCTGCCGGCTCCTGGGATTAGCCGCCGTCGGTGGCGAAGGAGGGGCGGGTCCGGGACGGCCGGCCGCCGGGTCCTCTGGCCTGGCTCGTTTGCTCCAGCAGGGGCAGGATGACGTGGAAGGTCGTGCCCTCCCCCGCGTCGCTTTCCGCGTGGATGCGGCCGCCGTGCACGTCCACGATCCACTTGGCAATGGACAGGCCCAACCCAGAGCCGCCGTGGGCGCGGGTCCGCGCCGTGTCTACGCGGTAGAAGCGCTCGAAGATGTAGGGGAGATCCTCCTCCGAAATGCCGATCCCTGTATCTGAAATCTGCAAATGCGCCTCACCAGCCGCCTTGGAGAGCGAGAGACGAACGGCTCCGCCCGGGGGCGTGTACTTGACTGCGTTGTCGGCGAGGTTGAGAATAAGCTGCTTCAGGCGGTCGGCATCCCCCGAGACCTGTACCTGATCCACCTCTTCCAGCACGATGTCTACCGGCTTCTTCAGCAGAGAAAGCTGCCGGTAAACGTCCAGGAGGACGGTATCCAGCTCCACCGGCTTCCGTTCGATGGGCAGACCGCCGGCGTCGGCGCGGGCCAATAAGAGGAGGTCGTTGACCAGGCGTGTCATGCGATCCAGCTCGGCCTGGATGTCGTCCAGGGATTCCTGGTCGGCGCCGCCCATGCGGCGCATGAGATCGACGTTGCCCCGGATCGTCGTCAGGGGCGTTCGTAGTTCGTGGGAAACGTCGGCCAGAAAACGTTGTTGTGTGCGAAATAGACTCTCTAGCCGGGCCAGCGTCTGGTTGAGCACCATGGTCAGGTCGCCGATCTCGTCGTCGCGGCCGGTGTCCGGCAGGCGGCGGCTCAAATCGTCGGCGCGGCTGATCTGGCGCGCCAGCGTGGCGATTTTCTCCAGCGGGCGGAAAAGGCGGGGCGAAATGAGGGTGATGACGAACATGGAAGCTGTAAAGGCCCCCAGGCCAATCAGGATGGTCACGAACAGCAGCCGGTTAAACGTATCGAAATCTTCAATGGCGCGGGCGACCTGCAAATAACCTACCAGCTCCCGATCGATCCCCTGCTCGATGCGCAGGGGCACGGTGAGCACACGCACGACCTGGCCGTCGTACTCCATCGTCCGGTACCCTTCCCGGCCGCTGGCGATGGCGGTGGGATTCAGCGGCCCGTCGAAGCCCTCCAGGTTGTCGGAGCGGGTGCGAACGGTTCCCTGTTCGTCGACGGCCATGATGAAGGTGTTGGCGCGCTCGAAGACGTTCTCTTCTTCCGTGGGAATGTGGAGCGAGTGAATGTCGCGCTGGCTATAAACCTGAGCTTCTTCCAGGATCTGGCTCGCCTTCTGCTCCAGGCTGCGGTCGATGTCGGCAAGCAACGTCTGGCGCGGAAAAAGGTAGACGACGACGGTGAACAGGAGGAAGGCGCCGAGGAAAATGAAGGCGTAAATGAGCGTGAAGCGGTCGCGTATTGACATAAATAATAGGGACGGGAAGGCTAAGGTAGCGGCGCCCTCTCTCACCCGTCGGAGCGCTCGACCGCTAAGTTACTCCTCGCGCAGCACGTAGCCGACGCCGCGGACTGTATGAATCAGGCGGGGTTTGTCGTCCACCTCCGTCTTCTGGCGAAGATAGCGAACGTAAACTTCGATGATGTTGCTCTCCCCACCAAAGTCATAATTCCAAACGCGGTCAAAGATGACTTCCCGCGTTAGCACCTGGCGAGGGTGGCGCATGAATAGTTCCAGCAATTCATACTCTTTCGCCGTTAAATCAAACACGTGCTCGCCTCGACGGCCGCGGCGGGTACCGGTGTCCAGTTCCAGATCGGCGAAACGGTAGACCTGGGGCTTAGACGGCTGGGCACGGCGCAGCAGGGCGCGCACGCGCGCCATAAGCTCGTCGAAAGCAAACGGCTTTACCAGATAATCGTCGGCGCCCGCGTCCAGGCCAGCGACCCGATCCTCAATCGCTTCCTTGGCAGTTAACATAAGAATCGGCACTTCGCCGGCCGCGCGCAAACGGCGACAGACCTCGATGCCGTCGATGCCGGGCAGCATAATGTCCAGCAATACGAGATCGGGCGGGTTGTCCCGCGCTATCTCTAAGGCCTCTTCGCCGTCGGCTGCCACGTCGACACGGTAGCCTTCAAAGGTCAAGCCGCGCTGCAGGAACTGTCGTATTCGGTCTTCGTCTTCAACAACTAATATTCTAGCTGACATCTATCTCTCCTTATCCTGATTATAATCGGGCAGACCTTGTGTGCAACAGGGCGACAATGGGCGTTTGACGAATCGTGAGCGGCGGAGATACAATCCTGCCGGGAAGAGAAGGCCGAGTGCACGGTATAGAGAAGGCCGCGTGCGCGGTAGAGGGGCGGGAGTGGAGGGAAGAGAGTGGAACCGCTCTACGACTTCGGGTTGGAGGCAACCCGGTGGCTGCAACGCAACTATCCACAACTGGCGCAATTGCTGTCCATCGTCAGCGAATTGGGTCGCTTTGAATTCTATCTGGCCATT
The DNA here is from genome assembly GCA_033722615.1 of Promineifilaceae bacterium (SeqCode). Taxonomy (GTDB): domain Bacteria; phylum Chloroflexota; class Anaerolineae; order Promineifilales; family Promineifilaceae; genus JAAYYY01. The sequence goes on along the minus strand of JAWVYQ010000020.1, from coordinate 18,846 downwards.
ATTCCCCTTATCTACTGGAGCATCCACAAACATTTCGGAAAGCAGGTCGCTTACCTGCTGGCCGTGACCAACGCCGCCAACGCCATTCTCAAGCACGCCCTGCGCATGCCCCGGCCGTACTGGCTCGAAGCCGAAGTGGGCCTTGCCGAAGAGTCCAGTTACGGCTTTCCCAGCGGGCACACGCAGGTAGCCACGCCCTTTTACCTTTACCTGGCCCTAGAGGTGCGGAAGCGCTGGATGTGGTTGCTGGCGCTGTTCATCATCTTTTTGATGGGCGTCAGCCGCGTTTATCTGGGCGTGCATTTTGTGCACGGAGCTATCGCCGGCGTTCTTCTGGGCCTCTTGCTCCTGGCCGGTCACCTGATCTGGCTCCGCTACTTCGCCGGGCCATTTCGCAACCGCATTCTCGGCCAGCGCCTGCTGGCAGCGATTGCGGTGCCCGCTGTGGCCGCCGCCATCTACGGCGGCATCCTGCTGCTCATTGGGGAAGCGAACCAGGCGGTGGCGTGGTCGACCTACGTGGAAGGGGCCGAACGGACGAGCCTGGAGAACGTGACGACGGCCGTCGGCATCCTTCTGGGGCTGGGCATTGGCTTCATACTGGAAGCGTCGCGCATCCACTTTCTGGTCGACGGGTCTCTCGCCCGGCGCGGGCTGCGTTACGTTCTGGGCATGATCGTCACCCTGGCGATCTGGCGCGGCCTGGGCGACGTTTTTCCCGACGATCCGCTGTGGCTGGCGCTGCCCCTGCGGCTCTTCCGGTACTGGCTGGCGGGTATGTGGGTCGCCTATTATGCGCCCCTCGTCTTCGTCCGCATGCGCCTGGCCGACGCCTCGCCAGAACCGGAGGTGCAACTGACCATCTCGGACGAGAGCATCATGAAACGGTAACGGAGCGCGGCCGCCGCCCTCAACCGCCCTTCCCCGCCCCCGACGTCTTCTTCGCCAGAAGCAACAACCGCTCGCTGTCTTCGTTAAATGCGGTCTCGTTATAAGCGCCGTAGACGGCTGCCAGAGAAAAGCCGCTTTCCTGTAAAATCAGCTCCATTTGGTGGGGAAAGTAGTAGTGATACGCCGCTTCGGCAATGGTGCGATGGACCGGGCCGGAGGCGGCCGGCGTAGCATCGTAAATCCAGGTAATGTGCAAAATCTGAGCCGCCTCGTCCACGCGATTGCTGGCCAGCACGAGGATGGTGTTGCCCGATTCGGGGTCGGTCAACGTTCGCTCCAGGGTGAGAAAGCGATCGTTGGGGGTATGGGCCATCAGCAGCGGATTGGTGACGTCGATGAAGAGGGTTCCACCCGCCCGTAAGTGGTGGCTGGCCGTGCGACAGGCGGCCACGGCCGACGAGGGATCGAGGTGCAAGAAGGTATTGTAGGAAAACAACACCAGACCGTACGCTTTCTCTTTTAGATCGAAGGCGGTCACGTCGTCCTCCACCAGCCGCACGCGGCGCCGGACGGCCTCCTCCGCCTCTTCCAGACGGTCGCGCGCGCGGCGGAGCATGGCCGCCGACCGGTCGACGCCGGTCACGTGGTGCCCGGCCCGAGCCAGCGGAAGCAACAGGCGGCCGGTGCCGCATCCCAGCTCGAGGACGGGTCCCTCTGCCCGGCCGGCCAAGGCGAGGACAAATCCAACGTCCTCTTTCAGATCGGCATGAAGGAGATCGTAGTAGGGGGCAATGCGTTCGTAGAAGTCGGCCATCGTGTCCCGAGTATACTGTTTTCCCGGCCGCCCGCACAACGCTCCCTTCGAAGGCCTTACTCCACCGGCAGATTGATGCGACGGCTCCGCCACCAAAGGCCGGGGAGGAGGCGCAGCTTTTCCCAGGTGGTGGTGTGGGCGCGGCGACGGAATACGTCGTAATCGTGCTCCTCGATGTCGTCGAGAATGGCGCGATAGACGCCGGCGGCCGCAGCGATGGCCAAGCGGCCGTCGGCGTTCAGCAGGCCGATGCCGGGCCACGCCTCTTCGTACAGGCGGCGGTTGCGCCGGATCTGGAAGCGCATGAAGCTGCGCCACCGGTCGTCGACGCGGCCGTGGGCCAGGTCGTCGTCGGTCAGGCCGAAAGCTGCCAGCTCTTCCCGGGGCAGGTAGAGGCGGCCGGCCTGCCAATCTTCGCCCACGTCGCGCAGGATGTTGGTGAGTTGCAGGGCCACTCCTAATTTGACGGCGTACGGAATGGCCTCTGGTCCGGAGAAGCCGACGATGTGCATGCTCATGAGACCAACGGTTGAGGCGACGCCGTAACAGTAGGTGGCCAGTTCGGCGAAGGTCTCATAGCTGCGCTGCTGCAGATCGCGACCGACTCCATCCAATAACTGTTCAGCATACTGGGGGGGCACGCCGTAACGGGCGCGGGCGTGATGCCAAGCCACGGAGACCAGATCGTCGGCGGCCGGGGAAGGGGAGAGGATGCGCGACCGCCACGCCGCCAGCTTTTGCGCAGCCTGGTCGCGCGATTCGTCAACGATGTCGTCGCTCACCCGGCAGAAGGCGTAAAGAGCGCGGGCGGCCCTTCGCTTGGCCGGGGGCAACAAACCCGAGGCCAGGTGAAAGGAACGGCTGTGCACGGAGGTCAGGTGCGCGCAGTGCTCGTAGGCGTCGTGCAGCAGTTCCGTATCGTGAGACGTATGCGCCTGTAAGTCGGGCGCCGTAATCGACGTATAAGCCTCCTGCGCCCGAGAAAGCAGGGGCAACTCCCATGTGTACGGTTGTGTTCGAATCATCACGCACCTCTCGCAAAATTTTCCCGGAAGGGCCAAAAAGTCAAGCTAATCTTATCACAGGTGCAAAGTATTTGTCAAGATATTTAATACAAAACATTGACATTGCGTCGCGGATGTGTTATGATTTGTTGAACCTTAATGCTAATTCCGTAGCCACTCAGTCGGTTTCTGGCGACCGGTAGGAGCGAACCGTTTCTTTCTTAAGCGGGGGCGCTTCACCCGGAGTGATCGCCGGGTGAAGCGAGTGGTTGCGTTGGAGAGACAAACGATGAGACAAGAGAAAGTGGCCCTGGTGATCGGCGCCGGGATCGGGGGCATAGCAACGGCCGCGCGGCTGGCGCGTCAGGGCTATGACGTAACCGTCGTCGAGAAGAATGAGCGGCCCGGCGGCCGCACCAATCAATTTGTCCGCGACGGTCATCGCTTTGACATTGGCCCTACCCTGTTCCTCATGCCCGAGGTCTTTGCCGAAACGTACAGCGCGCTGGGCGAGCGGATGGAAGATCACCTGGAGCTGCGGCGCATCGACCCGACGTACCGTCTGCGCTTCGACGACGGAACGGAGCTATCGCTGACGGCCAACTTGCACGCCATGCAAGAACAGCTCGAAGCTATCGAACCGGGCAGTTTCGGCGGGCTGCTGCGCTACCTGGCGGAAGGGCACCGGCATTACAAGATGTCGCTCGAGCACTTCGTCGGGCGCAACTTTTACTCGCTGTTCGATTACTTCAGCCCTGGAAATCTTCCCCTCCTCTTTCAGTTGAAGGCGCTGGTCAAACATTACGACAACGTGGGCAACTACTTTCAGGATCCGCGTCTCAAGGCGGCCTTCACCTTCCAAAATATGTACCTGGGAGTGAGCCCCTACGACGCCCCGGCCACCTATTCGCTGTTACAATATACGGAGCTGGCCGACGGGGTCTGGTTTCCTATGGGCGGCATGTACCGCGTTATCGAGACGCTGGTGGCCATCGCCGAAAAGAACGGCGCGCGCTTCCTCTATAACGCCCCGGCGGCTTCTATCGAGACGCAGGGTGACCGGGCGACGGCCGTCATTCTGGAAGACGGGCAGCGGCTGGCAGCCGACGTCATTGTGGCCAACGCCGATCTGCCGTACGTGTACCAGCATCTGCTCCCGGATCAGGAAGAAGCGGCCAAGCTGGACGGGAAGAAATATACGTGTTCGGCCATCATGTTCTACTGGGGCGTTGACCGCGTCTACCCTCAGTTACTGCACCACAACGTCTTTCTGGCCGGCGATTACAAGGCCAGCTTCGACCGCATCTTCGAGGACTACGCCCTGCCAGACGACCCCAGTTTCTACGTGCACGCGCCGGCCCGCACAGATCCGGCGGCCGCGCCCGAAGGGCAGGACACGTTGATGGTCCTGGTGCCGGCCGGCCACCTCCAGGAAGGCGTCGAGCAGGATTGGGAGGCCTGGAAGGATCAGGCCCGGTGCACGGTGTTACAGGGTCTGAAAGACGTGGGCATCGACGATCTGGAACGGCACATTAAATTCGAGGTCAGTTACACACCCCGCGACTGGCGCAGCAAATATAACCTGGCCAAGGGCGCGGCCTTCGGCCTGAGTCACAACTTCGCCCAGGTCGGGTATCTCCGCCCACAGAACAAGCACCGGCGCTACGGCAACCTATACTTTGCCGGAGCCAGCACCCACCCCGGCACGGGCCTGCCCATCGTCCTCCTTTCGGCCCGGCTGACGACAGAGCGCATCCTGAAAGATACCGGGTGACGGGCCGCCCATTCTCCAATAATTGGACAAAAGCTAAACAAGGCAGTTATAATCACCATCGTGATACGCATCCCATTTTGATCCCAGCAGGAGACTCCATGAGTTCGATTGACGAGAAACCCACCTTCAACCTGAAAGCCGTCGTCCAGGAAACGGGCCTCAAGCCGGACACCTTACGCGCATGGGAGCGGCGGTACGGCCTGCCGCAACCGGCGCGAACGTCGGGCGGCCACCGCCTCTACTCGCAGCGGGACATCGACATCTTGAAGTGGCTGATGGACCGCCAGGAAGAGGGGCTCAGCATTAGCCGCGCGGTCGATCTATGGAGGCAACTGCTTGCAGAGGGGAAAGATCCTTTTATGGAGATGGTGGACGAGGAGGAGATCGTTGGCCCTCCTCCGCTGGAAGTCGGCGACACGCTGGCGCAATTGCGAGAATCGTGGATTGAGGCGTGTCTGGCGTTCGACGAGCAGCGGGCCGAATATACACTGTCGCAGGCGCTCGCCCTCTATCCGCCGGAAACGGCCTGCCTGGAAGTGTTGCAAAAGGGCCTTTCCGAAATCGGCCGCCTATGGTACCAGGGTGAGGCCAGCGCGCAGCAAGAGCATTTCGCGTCGGCGCTGGCGATCCGCCGTCTGGAAGCGATACTGGCCGCCACACCGCCGCCCACGCGCCCCGGGCGCATCCTCATCGGCTGCCCGCCGGAAGAGGAACACGCTTTCAGCGCCCTGCTATTGACATTGCTGTTAAGACGGCGCGGATGGGACACCGTTTATCTGGGCGCGAACGTGCCGCTGGAGCGTTTGCAGAGCACTATCGAGCGCACGGAGCCGGATCTGGTGATTCTGGCCGCACAGACGCTGAACACGGCCGCCTCCATGTTGCCGGTGGCCGAACTGGTCCAGGAAAGCGGCCTGCCACTGGCCTTCGGCGGCCGGGTTTTCAACGTGGCCCCGTCGCTGCAGGAACGGATCCCCGGACATTTTCTGGGAAAGGATTTGGCCCAGGCGCCAAATCTAGTCGAGCAATTGATGACCTCGCCGACGGTACAGGAAGCAGGAGAAGAGACGCCGCAGCCTTATCTGGATGCGCTGGCCCATTTTCGCGAGCGCCAATCCCACATCGAAGCCGAACTGTGGGAGCACGCGGCCGAACTGGCGATCCCGGCGGCCTATCTGGCGCGTGCCAACCGTTCCCTCGGCGAGGAGATCGTCGCCGCCCTCACCCTGGGCGACATCTCGCTTTTGGGCCACGACCTGGAGTGGGTACGCGGCCTCCTGCACAACTTCCAGCACCGCCTTCCTGAAGACACCCTGCGACGCTATCTCAAGCTATATCACGAAGCGGCGGACAAGCAGTTAAACCAGAACGGACGCCTCATCGTCAGCTGGCTTGAGGATTTCGTTACCGCACAATCATCTTAAGAGGTGACAATCATGCGCGTCATTATTACCGGCGGTACCGGTCTTATCGGTAGCGCCCTGACCGAGAATCTAGCCGGAGACGGCCACGAGGTGATCGTCCTTAGCCGCTCGCCGGGCTCGGTGCAAGGCTTGCCGAGCAACGCGCGTGCCGTGGGCTGGGACACCCGCACGGCCGACGGCTGGGCAGACCTGGCCGACGGCGCGGCCGCCATCGTCAATCTGGCCGGCGAGAGCCTGGCCGGCGAAGGGCGCTTCCCCACGCGGTGGACGCCGGAGCGGCGGCAGCGCATTCGCCAGAGCCGCCTGGAGGCCGGCCGCGCCGTGGTGGACGCCGTGGAACGGGCCACGGAGAAGCCGGCCGTCGTCATCCAGGCGTCAGCCGTCGGCTATTATGGCCCTCGCGGAGACGAAGTGCTCACGGAAGAGGCCCCGGCCGGCGACGACTTTCTGGCCGACGTCTGCGTCGACTGGGAAGCGAGCACGGCGGCCGTAGAAGAACACGGCGTGCGCCGGGCCATCATCCGCACCGGCCTCGTCCTCAGCAGCCAGAGCGGCGCCCTACCCCGCCTATTGTTTCGCTACAACCTGCTGGGGGGCGGCCCCTTCGGCAACGGCCGGCAATGGTGGTCGTGGATTCACCTTCTGGACGAAGCGCGGGCCATTCGTTTTCTCATCGAAAACGAGACGGCCAGCGGCCCCTTCAACCTGACGGCGCCGAACCCGGCGCGCAACAACGAGTTTGGCAAGACGCTGGCGAGGGTGATCAACCGCCCGCACTTTTTACCGCTCCCGGCCTTCGTGATGCGCGCCCTCTTTGGCGAGGTGGCTACCGTCGTCGTCGACGGCCAGCGCGCCGTGCCCAAAAAGTTACAGGAACTGGGCTTCGACTTTCGCTTCCCAGAGCTGGAACCGGCGCTACGCCACGTGTTGAATGAAGAAATCTAAGCCCTTGGGGCCGCCGCCGAGCCCGCGCAGATGACAACGGTCCTGTGGTGGATACGGCGCGACCTGCGCCTGGAAGATAACCGAGCGCTGGCGGTCGCCGCCCGCAGCGCGGAGCACGTCGTTCCCGTCTGGATTTTCGACCCCCGCCTGCTGAACGCGCCCACTACCGGCCAAAGACGGGTGGCCTTTGTGCAGGAGGGGCTGCGCCGGCTGGACGCGGCGCTACGCCAACGGGGAAGCCGTCTTGTCGTGCGCCGCGGCCGGCCGTTGGCGGAATTGAAGAAGCTGATGGCCGAGACGGGGGCCGGCGCGATTTTTGCCGAAGGCGATCACACCCCCTTCGCCCGTCGCCGGGACCGCGACGTCGAAAAGGCGCTGCCCCTGCGCCTCCTCGGCGGGGCCACCATCCATCCGCCCGGCAGCGTGCGCAAGGCGGACGGCGATCCCTACGTCGTGTACACGCCTTTCCGGCGGAGTTGGGAGGCGCTGCCGCCGCCGGCAAGGGACGAACTCATGCCGGCGCCCGAGACGCTACCCCTGCCAGAGCTGTCTGAGGAGCTGGACAGCGAGCCGATTCCCGAGGAACCGGCCCTGCCCGACGGCGTCCCCTTCGAGCCGGGAGAAGCAGCTGCAGGACAGCGCCTGCAAACGTTTCTGGAAAACGACATTTACAACTATGCGCAACGGCGCGACCGCCTCGACCTGGCGGGCACGTCGCGTCTTTCCCCCTACCTGCGCTTTGGGATGCTGTCTCCCCGGCGGGCGGCCGTCGCCGCTTTCGAAGCGATAGCGGACGCACCGGCCGAGGCGTCCCGCGACAGCGCGCGGGCATGGTTGGGCGAGTTGATCTGGCGCGACTTCTACGCTCACGTCCTTTACCACTTTCCGCACGCCAGCCGCCGCGCTTTTCGCGAGAAGTACCGGGCGATGGCCTGGAATGACGACGAAGCGGCGTACGATGCGTGGCGCCGGGGACAGACCGGTTACCCTGTCGTGGACGCAGCCATGCGCCAGCTTGCAGAGAGCGGATGGATGCATAATCGGGGGCGCATGATCGTGGCTTCTTTCCTGACTAAACATTTGCTGCTCGACTGGCGCAAGGGAGAAGCCTGGTTCATGCAACAGCTGGTGGATGGCGATCCGGCCGCGAATAACGGCGGCTGGCAATGGGCGGCGGGGACCGGCACCGACGCCGCGCCGTATTTCCGCATCTTTAACCCCACCTCCCAGGGGGAGAAGCACGATCCCGACGGCGCCTACGTCCGTCACTGGGTACCGGAATTGGCAGGCGTGCCGGACGAATATGTGCACGCGCCCTGGGAGATGCCGGAGACGGTGCAGGAGGAAGCGGGTTGCATCGTGGGCGAGGATTATCCGGCGCCCATCGTCGATCATCAGGCGGCGCGCAAGCGAGCCTTGGACGCTTACAAATCGGTACAAGAGAGTGATTCATGAGTTATTTCGGCTTTCTCGCCCTCTTTCTGGGCATTCCCATTCTGGCGCTGGCGTTCGCCGTGTGGCGGGACCGGCGCCACGGCCGGCGGCTGTCCTCGGCGTTGAGCGCGCATGGGCCGGCGGCCGTCATCTTCCTCCACGTGGTGGTCGCCCTGCTCTATACGACGCCGTGGGACAACTATCTCGTGGCGACGGGCGTCTGGTGGTATGACCCGGAGCTGGTCACGGGCGTCACGCTCGGCTGGGTACCGCTGGAGGAGTACGTCTTTTTCGTCGTCCAGCCGATCTTTACCGGGCTGTGGCTCCTCTTTGCCGGCCGGCGGCTGTCACGAGCGGGACGAGAACGAGCGTTCGAGGCCAGACCCGCCCTGCGCAAGTGGACGGTCCTGGCGGCCGGACTGATCTGGTTCGCCGCCGTCGCTGCCCTGGCCGGCCGCTGGCAATCCGGCACCTACCTCGGCCTGGAACTGGGATGGGCGCTGCCACCTATCATGCTGCAACTGGCCTTCGGGGCGGACATTCTGTGGCACCACCGCCGGCTGGTCGTCACCGCCCTGCTACCCCCCACCCTCTATCTGGCAGCGGCCGACGCGGTGGCCATCGGCGCCGGCACCTGGACCATTGATCCGGCGCAATCGCTAAGCGTCTACCTCGGCGGCGTCTTACCGGTTGAGGAGTTCGTCTTCTTCCTGCTGACCAACACCTTGATCGTGTTCGGCGTCACCCTCGCTCTGTCGCAAGAAAGCGTGGCCCGCCTGCCGCAGCGACTGGTCCACGGCAATCGGCGTCGGCTCCCGACGCCGGGCCCGGGACGGCGCACCATGAACGAGAGCGGATGAACGGCTGACAAGGCAGCGGCGCCCCTGGCAGCGGCTGTTTGGCAGCGGCTGTTTGGCAGCTTGGACAAAGTTGGTACCATACGCACCATGAGTGTCGAAGAAAAGACGAGAACGTGCGAAATCTGTAAAGGGACGATGGTGGAGGAGCTTCAGGATTACACCGTGGAGGTAGACGGCGACCAGATCCTGGTGGAAGACGTTCCCATCTGGGTATGCGAGCAGTGCGGCTTTTCGGAAGTGGAGGAAGAAGTCGTCGAGGCGATCGAGGATATGCTGGCCCACATGGAAACCGTCCTGGAAGAGGAATAGGGCGGCCGCTTCTGTCCCGTTTTCGTTCCTATAATCCATTTTTTACGGTGTCCTGCTATAGTATAGTTATAACACTTACAGTAATGCCCACGGGATGAGAAACAAGCGAGGCGGAACAGTTATGGAGAGAAGCGATCCTACCTATGACGCGAGGTTAGAGGCGTTTGAAGCACGCATCGCCCGCGGCGAGAAGATCGAGCCGGGCGACTGGATGCCGGACGAATACCGGGAGCAGTTGATCCGCATGATCTCCCAGCACGCTCACAGCGAGATCGTGGGCATGTTGCCGGAAGGGGCGTGGATTACGCGCGCGCCCAACCTACGCCGCAAGAAGATTCTGCTTTCCAAGGTGCAGGACGAGGGCGGGCACGGGCAATACCTCTACCACGCGGCCGAGACGCTGGGCGTCACCCGCGAAGAGATGTTGGACGACCTGCTTAGCGGCCGGGCCAAGTACGCCAGCGTGTTCAACTACCCCACGCTGACCTGGGCGGACAATGCCATCATCGGCTGGTTTGTCGACGGCGCAGCAATCAAGAACCAGACGATGCTTGCCCAATGCTCCTACGGCCCTTATTCACGCGCCATGGTGCGCATTTGCGCCGAAGAAGGGTTCCACATGAAGCAGGGCAAGGAGATGGTGATCAAATATTCTCAGGGCACGGCGAAGCAGAGGGAGATGATCCAGGACGCCGTCAACCGCTGGTGGTGGCCGACTCTGATGATGTTCGGCCTTCCGGACGACGAGTCCCACCATAGCGACACGCTGATGCGCTGGGGCGTCAAGGTGCGCTCGAACGATGAACTGCGCCAGGAGTTCGTCAACGAGATGGTGCCCGAGATCCACGCGCTGGGCCTGACCGTTCCCGATCCCGACCTCTACTACGACGAAGAGAGCGGCAACTGGGTCTACGGCGAGATCGATTGGGACGAGTTCTGGCGCGTGGTCAAAGGCGACGGCCCGTGCAACGCGGAACGGATGGCCGCTCGCCGCCAGGCCCACGAGCGGGGCCAGTGGGTGCGCAAGGCGGTGGCCGCGTACGCCGAGAAGAAGCGGTCCGGCGCTTTGCCCGAGTTACAGGAGTAAGCGATGTCGGACACGCGCCCAGACCACTCGCGAGACACCCAGTGGCCGCGTTTTGAGGTCTTCCAACAGAGCCGCGAAGGCGCGCCTTTTCACAACGTGGGCTCTGTCCACGCCCCGGACGAGGAGATGGCGTTACAGAACGCGCGCGACGTCTTCGTGCGCCGGCCGAAAACGGTCCGCCTGTGGGTCGTCCCTGCCCGCCAGATATTTACGCGCACGGGGGAGGAAGTAGAGGACGATCCGGCCTGGCGGGAAGAGATGGTGGCGGAAGACGTGCCGCCGAAACAGTACCACGTCTTTCGCAAGACGTCGCAGCGGCGCTCAATGAACTTTGTGGTCCACGCCGGCGAGGTGGAAGCCGCAACGCCGGTCCAGGCGCTGGAGAAGGCGATAGAGCGGTATGGCGACGAAACGGTCTACGTGTGGTGGATCGTGCCCGCGGCGGCCGTGGTCGCCAGCGATGAAGAGGAAGCGGAGAGCATGTTTTCCCCGGCCCACAATAAGGATTTTCGCATGCCGACGGCTTACCGTACACGCACGATGATGCGCGAGGTGATGCAGCGTGGAGAGGCCCAGCAGGAGCAGGGCCAGCGCGAGAAGGAGCAGAACGAGGGGGTGCGGAATGAGTAAACGGGCGACGGCCGTAGAGACGGCACAGGAGAAGGCTGACCTGACGGAAGAAGCGGTCTGGCAGGCCCTGGAAGAGGTGAAGGATCCCGAGATCCCGGTGGTTTCTGTGGTCGAAATGGGGATTGTGCGCGACGTGGCGGTGGACGACGGCCGGGTCGCGGTGAAAATGACGCCGACTTTTTCCGGCTGTCCGGCCTTGCACGTGATGGAAAGGGAGATTGAGCAGAAGGTGTGGGAGCTGGGCGCGGAAGCGGTCGAGGTGGAGACCGTCCTCTATCCCCCATGGACGACGGACTGGATTACGGACGAGGCGCGACAGAAGCTCAAGGAGTTTGGCCTCTCGCCCCCCCAGAAGCACGGCGGCAACGTGGCGGTGACGTTTTACGAGCCGGCCGCCTGCCCCTATTGCGACTCGAAGAATACGACGGTCAAGAATACGTTTGGGCCGACGTTGTGCCGCGCCATTTACTACTGTAACGATTGTCAGGAGCCGTTCGAGCAGTTCAAGGCGCTGTAAGCGCACTGCAAAGGGTAGGAGATGACATATTGGGGGCCATCTCCTGACATTCATCACTTATCTTCCCGTTCGTGTTCAACTATAAATGATAAGAGAATGTGTGCCTACGTGCCCGTAAGGCACATATGCTCGTGAGGCACGTAACAGAACGGGAGAGAATGAATATGAAAGTAATCATGGACCGCGATTTGTGTGACGCCAGCCTGTCTTTCTGCCAGCGCTGTTCGGCTACATTCATCCGCTATCCAGAAGGCGTCGACCGTCTGTGCATTATGGACGTGGTCGACGACGGCAAAGAGACGTTGACGCTGGAGCTACGTACGGAAGGCCGCGAGCTGGAAGTCGAATTGACGGACGAAGAGCGCGAACTGGCCAGCATTGAAGGGTGGGAAGCCCTGGCCGACTTTGACCCCGCTCTGTTCCGAAGCGGCGCCATGGACCGCTGGCGCGAGATCCGCGAGCTACCGGCCGAGCACGAAGCAGCGTAACAGAACGACTCACCCCCCTTCCCCGCACTCCGCCATCGCCGGGCGGCCGACGACCACGCCGGCCGTTCGCCAACGCTGCACAGTGAACGATGTTCCTTCATGACCTTACTCAGTCACAAACGGCAATTGAGCTGCCAGAGAGCGAACGCCGCGTTCATAGCGTCTTAACCGATGGATAGCACACGGCTGACAGTTAGAGCCTGAGCACCTTAACGCCGTCTACCAATTCCAAACTAACGCGGGCATTCAGAGAGAGTCGCGTCTCGTCGCCTATTGCCGAGTAGTCGATGTTTCTCCGCTCAAACTCTTCGCGCAGCTTGTAAAAGTACTTCGCCCGAGAATTGGTCCATCCTGGCTTGCCAACCTCTTTATTAAAGGCTTCGACCAGCTCCTCATCCGATAAATCCTCCAGGTAGGCAAACCGGCCGTCGTCTGAGTCTGATTCTCCCTTGCTTCCTGGTGGTTTCAAAAATATAACTTCAGGTGCCATATGAGTTCCCATCCCAAATTTAGCGTCACGCATCGTGCGTGACGACGATAACTGCTCTCGGCGGAGCGTCTGCGATGAAGAGGGAAAGCGAGAATGTTTGACAGCCGGCCGTGGCCATTCTATACTAATCGGGAAATGTGCGACAATAATCTGTTCGACGCGAAGAAGGGTAAGCAGGCGAAAATGGAGGGCCGACGGCCGTCTGGTTAGCTGCGCTTGCCTGATTCAGGACTCATTTGCGCCCCGCCAGACGGCGGGGTTTTTTGTTTTGGTATGGCGATCGTTATTTGTCGTGGTGCAGGATTCAGTTTCCTGGAAACGGTCCTGGTCGGCACACCATCGTGCTGGCTGCTGGAGATGGTTCGGCGGCACAAGTTTCCGGGAAACGATTAGCGCAGAAAGCGATTAGCCGAAAAGACAGGTTGTTTTGATGCAGATAAGAGCACACGGTCTACAGCAGGGCGAAATGAAGAAGGGGAAGGTGACTAAGTCTAAGCCAGACGTCGTTCTGGTTTGTCACGCTTGTCCCTGATCCGGCCGTGTGAAACGTGTTGCGCAAGCGGGCTAACCAGAGCAACTGGTTAGCCCGCTTTTTTTGTTTACTGGTCGGGGCGGCGGCATCCGCCCCAGCAGATTACCCGAGGAGGTAGCAGTATGAGAACGGTAACGTGTATTGAGTGCGCCGGAGAGGTCCCACTGACAGATGACGTGATGATCGGCGAGATCGTGGAATGCCCGGATTGCGGCGTTGAGCTGGAGGTGCGGGAAGTGGACCCGCTAACCGTGGAGCTGGCGCCGGAGATCGAGGAAGATTGGGGGGAATGAGGAGGACGTTATGCGTGTTGGCTTGTTGTATTCGCGGATTCGGGTGGAGGAGAAATTGATTGTGGCGGCGCTGGAGGCGCGGGGGGTCGAGGTGGAACTGATCGACGTGCGCCGCACTCACTTTGACCTGGAACGGCCGGAGCCCTGGCAAGAGTACGACGTTGTGCTGGAGCGGTGCGTCAGCCATTCACGGGCGCTGGCGGCCTTGCAGATCTTGGATAGGTGGGGCGTGCCCTGCGTCAATCCGGCGCCGGTGGCCTCTGTCTGCGGGGATAAGCTGGCGACGTCGCTGGCGTTGACGGCCGCGGGGGTGCCCACGCCGCCGGTGCGCATCGCGTTCACGCCGGAGGCGGCGCTGGAGGCGATTGAAGAGCTAGGCTATCCGGCCGTCCTCAAGCCGGCCGTGGGCTCCTGGGGGCGGCTGCTGGCCCGCGTCAACGACCGGGACGCGGCCGAGGCAATCCTGGAGCACAAGAGCACGCTCGGCTCTTACCACCACTCCATCTTCTACGTCCAGGGGTACGTGGATAAGCCGGGGCGCGACGTGCGCTCCTTCGTGATCGGCGACGAAACGGTCTGCGCCATTACGCGCACGTCGGAGCATTGGATCACGAACACGGCGCGCGGCGGCCGGGCGACCAACTGCCCCGTTACGCCGGAAATCGACCGGCTGTCGCGGGCGGCGGCCGGGGCCGTGGGGGGCGGCGTCGTCGCCGTGGACCTCCTGGAAACGCCGGAGGGAGCATTCCTGGTCAACGAGGTGAATTACACGATGGAGTTCCGCAACAGCATGGAGCCGACGGGGGTGGATATCGCCGGGCGCCTGGCCGATTACGTCATGCGCGTGGGCGAGGGCGCGCCGGTAGCGATGGCACCGGCCGAGGGCTTCGGACATAACGGCGCGGCCGTGGCGAGAGAGGAACGATGAGTGTGCGTGTGAGCGTTGCCGGCGCTTCGGGGTACGTAGGCGGCGAACTGCTGCGGCTCTTGCTGGGACACCCGGAGATAGAAATCGGGCAGGTGACGTCGGAGCGGTACGCCGGCCGCTACGTCCACGGCGTGCACCCCAACCTGCGCGGCCGGTCGCTGCTCCGTTTCTCGCCGCTGGCGGAGCTGGAGGCGTGCGACGTGCTCTTTCTGGCGCTGCCGCACGGGGAGACGGCGGAACAGGTCGAGCGTTTTGGGGACACGGCCGAGCGCGTCGTCGACCTCTCGGCCGATTTCCGGCTGCGGGATGCCGAGGCATACGAGCGCTGGTACGGGCGGCCCCACCCCCGGCCGGAGTGGCTGGAGCGCTTCGTCTACGGCCTGCCGGAGTTGCACCGCAGGGAGCTGGCGGGCGCGCGCTACGCCAGCGGCGTGGGCTGCAACGCGACGGCGGTGAATCTGGCGCTGTGGCCGCTGGCCGAGCGAGGGCTGGTGGAACGGGCCGTCGTCGAGGTGAAGGTGGGCTCCTCCGAAGGGGGCGCCGGGCATAGCCTGGCCACCCACCACCCGGAGCGCAGCGGCTGCGTCCGCTCCTTTGCGCCCACGGGGCACCGCCACCAGGCGGAGATGACGCAGGCGCTCGGCGACGTCGAACTGCACTTTTCGGCGACGGCCGTGGAGATGGTGCGCGGCGTGTTGTGCACGGCCCACGTCTTCCTGGCGCGGCCTTTGGAGGAGCGCGACGTCTGGCGCGCGTACCGGGAGGCGTACGGCGACGAGCCTTTCATCCGGCTGGTGAAGGAGCGGCGGGGCGTCTACCGCTATCCGGAGCCAAAGATTCTGGCCGGGACGAACTTTTGTGACGTCGGCTTCGAGAAGGATCCGCACGCCGAGCGGCTGGTGGTCATCAGCGCACTGGACAACCTGATGAAGGGGGCGGCGGGGACGGCGGTGCAGGCGCTGAACGTGATGATGGGCTGGCCGGAAGAGGCGGGACTGACGTTTCCGGGACTACATCCGATCTGATCTACGAAGGACACGCAGGAGCACGAAGAGGTATTTAGCAAGAGGAGATAGACAGATGATCGTTGTGAAAGTGGGCGGGGGGGAAGGTGTGAATCTGGACGCGGTTTGTGACGACGTGGTGCGCCTAATTGGGGCGTCGCGGCCGTTGGTGCTGGTCCACGGTGGCTCGCAGGCGACGAACGAGCTGGCGACGGCGCTGGACCACGCGCCGCGTTTTATCACTTCGCCGTCGGGCTACACCAGCCGCTACACCGACCGCCGCACCCTGGAGATTTTCGAGATGGCCTATTGCGGCCGGGTGAACAAAGGGATCGTGGAGCGCCTGCAGGCGCGGGGCGTCAACGCCATCGGCCTCTCGGGGCTGGACGGGGGGCTGTGGCGGGGGCCGCGCAAGCGGGCCATTCGCGCCGTGATGGAGGACGGGAGAGAACGCGTCGTGCGCGATAGCCTGACGGGGCGCGTGGAACGGGTCAACGTGACCCTGCTCTGCCACCTGCTCGACGACGGCTACCTTCCGGTGCTGACGCCGCCGGCGTTGAGCGACGACGGGCAGGCAATCAACGTGGATGGGGACCGCGCGGCGGCGGCGACGGCTGCTGCCCTGGGGGCGGCCGGCCTGCTCATCCTCTCCAACGTGGCCGGCGTCTTGCGCGACTATCCAGACGAAAGAACGCTCATCTCCACCATCCCTCTGGAAAAGCTAGAGGACGTGGCCGAAACGGCGGCCGAGGGGCGCATGCGTATCAAGCTGCTGGGCGCCCGCGAGGCGCTGGAGGGGGGCGTCGAACGCGTCGTCATCGGCGACGCCCGCGGCGAGGGGCCGATCCGGGCGGCGTTGGCGGGACAGGGAACGGTGATCAGGAGGCAGACGTGACGGTGAAAACGATCGAGGAACAATATACCAGCGGCGTTTACGTGAAGCGAGACCGGACCATCGTGCGCGGCCGGGGGGCGCGGGTGTGGGACGAGGCGGGGCGGGAATACGTCGACTGCGTCGCGGGCATCGGCGTGGCTAACGCCGGCCATTGCCACCCGGCCATCGCCGAGGCGATCGCAGAGCAGGCGGAGACACTTCTGAGCTGCCCGGAGCTGTTCTACAACGACCGGCGCGCCCGGCTGTTAGAGCGGCTGGCGGAGGTGACGCCGGGCGATGTGGACCGCTTCTTTCTGTGCAATTCAGGAACGGAGGCGGTGGAAGGGGCGCTCAAGTTCGCCCGGCTGGCGACCGGCCGGAGCAAGGTGGTGGCAGCCATGCGCGGCTACCATGGCCGGACGCTGGGCGCGCTCTCTGCCACCTACGACAAGAAGTACCGCCGCCCGTTCGTGCCTCTGGTGCCCGGCTTCACGCACGTGCCTTTCGACAACGTCGAGCGGGCGGAGAAGGCGGTGGACGAGGAAACGGCGGCCGTGCTGGTGGAGATCGTGCAGGGAGAAGGGGGCGTGCGGCCGGGATCGCCTGCATATTTTCAGGCGCTGAGGCGGCTGTGCGACGAGCGGGGCGCGCTGTTAATCATTGACGAAGTGCAGACAGGGTTTGGGCGTACGGGCCGTTGGTTTGCCTGCGAGCACGTGGGCGTGACGCCGGACCTGCTGTGTATGGGCAAGGCAATGGCCGGCGGGGTGCCGATGGGGGCCACGGGAATCGGCCGGCGGGTTACGGGGATCGGGCCGGGAGCCCACAGCTCCACCTTTGGCGGCAATCCGCTGGCCTGCGCGGCCGCCCTGGCGGCGCTGGACGTCTACGAGCAGGAGGCGTTGCCCGCGCGGGCGGCCGAGATGGGCGCCCGCTTTCGCCGGCGGCTGGAAGCGATCGACTCGCGGCTGATTCGCGAGGTGCGCGGCCTGGGGCTGATGATGGGAATCGAGCTGCGCATCCGCGCCATGCCCATCGTCGAGGCGCTGATGGAGGAGGGCGTGCTGGCGCTGACGGCGGGCAGCACCGTGCTGCGGCTGCTGCCGCCGCTGATCATTGAGTGGGAGGACCTGGAGCGGGGCGCCGAGGCAATTGAGGAGGTGTTAGCCAGCCATGAGCATTGACGCTGTCCATTTCTTGCAGGAGCTGGTGTCGATATCCAGCATTTCCGGCGAGGAGGAGGAAGCCGCCACTTATCTGGTCGCCGTGATGGAATCGCTGGGGATGGAGGCGAGGGTGGACGAGGTGGGCAACGCCGTCGGCGTGCGCGAAGGGCCGGACGGCGAGGGATGGATCGAGCAGGAGACGGTGCTGCTGGGACACGTGGACACCGTGCCCGGCGAAATTCCCGTGCGCATCGAGGACGGCCGGCTTTATGGCCGGGGCAGCGTGGACGCCAAAGGCCCCCTGGCGACGTTCGTCATGGCGGCGGCGCGAGCGGAACTGGCGCCCGGCCGGCGCCTGGTCGTCGTGGGCGCCGTAGAGGAGGAAGCGGCGACGTCGAAAGGAGCGCGCCACGTGGCCGACGTTTACCGGCCGGACGCCTGCATCATCGGCGAGCCCAGCGGCTGGGACGGGATTACGTTGGGTTATAAGGGGCGGCTGCTGCTCGATTACGTTTACCGGCAGCCGATGAGCCATTCGGCCGGGCCGCAGGAAGAGGTGGCGGAGGCGGCCGTCGCCTGGTGGAACGAGATTGCGGCGTATGCGGAGGCGTACAATCGGGGGCGCGCGCGCCTTTTCGACCAGTTGTTCGCCGGATTGCGCCACATTCAAACGGAGAGCGACGGTCTCACCAACAGCGTGACGGCCCGGGTGGGGCTGCGCCTGCCTCCGGGCTTCGACGCGGCCGCCTTCGCGCAACGGGCGAAGGAGATGGCGGGGCCGGCCCGCGTGCGCGACTATGGCCACGAGCCGGCATTCCGGGCCAGCCGCCAGACCGATCTCGTGCGCGCCTTCAACGTGGCACTACGCCAAAGCGACCGGCGGCCACGCTTCAAGCTGAAAACGGGCACGTCGGACATGAACATCGTCGGCCCGCGCTGGGGCTGCCCTATCGTGGCCTACGGGCCCGGAGATAGCCGGCTGGACCACACCCCGCAGGAGCAGATCGCCATCGACGAGTACCTCCAAGCCATCAGCATCTTGACGGCCGTGCTGTCCGTTCTGTAGACGAGGGTGGTAAGGCCCGATTTTCTGTTTCGGATGCCGGCAAGTATAATGGCGATTCCGCGGTCCGGGACGACTATCTTGTCATTACAGGCCCACGCTGCACCGGGGTCAAAGTCAATCGGCCGGCGAAAGCTGTGACGTAGAGATTGAAGTCACGGCTACGATTGAGAACGCTAAAGGAGGTAAGAATGAGTGAAAAAGTCGCCATTATTACAGCGGCCGGAAGAGGCGTTGGCGCCGCCATTGCGGCCGAACTGGTCGCAGACGGATACCGGGTTTCGCTACTTTCGAACTCCGGTGGAGCCGTTAAGCTGGC
>JAWVYQ010000019.1:0-31766 GCA_033722615.1 Promineifilaceae bacterium (SeqCode) | reverse complement strand
TGTCCTGGAGGCGATGACGAATGTGGTGCGCCACGCCAAGGCGGAGCGGTGTGAAGTGATGGTGCAGATGGTAGAAAACAGCCGTTCTTACCTTCAAATTGACGTGGTCGACGACGGGGTCGGCCTGCCGCCAGACTTGCGTCCTGGCGTCGGGCTGCGGTCCATGCGCGAACGAGCGGAGGAATTAGGCGGCCACTGCGAGGTGGGTACCGAAGAAGATGGGGGACGCGGCTAACGGCCGTATTGCCGCTGGTAAGCGGGAGAGAATCCGCATGATCTCCGGAAAATGAGCCATTTGACGATCATTGCCCTGGGATCTCGTGGCGACGTACTTCCCTGCGTCGTGCTGGGCCATGGATTGCAGACGGCCGGCTTCAGCGTGCGCGTCATTACCTTTGCCAACTTTGAGCCGATGGTCACTAGATATGGACTCGATTTTGAGCCGGTGCCCGGTGACGCAGAGGCGTTGCTCAGCGGCCGTGGCGGCATCGCTCTGGCTGAGTCGGGGCAGAGCATCTGGCGGATGTGGCGATCGGTGAAAGCGTTGTTTTGGGATCTGACCACGGCCATTGCCGACGTACTCTCCCAACCGCATATCTGGCAGACGGACGCCATCATCAACCAGTTGCCCGGGGGCTTATACGGCGCGGACCTGGCGGAGAAGCTTCGCATTCCGTTGATAACGGCGGCCGTCATTCCTCTGGTACGCACCCGCTCTTTCCCTATGGTTGCCTTTCCCCGGTGGCCAGCTCTTTTGCCCGGTTACAATGCCCTCACTTATCGCCTCGCGGAACAAATAGTCTGGTCCGGCTTTCGCCGAGCGACCAACCGATGGCGGCGGGAGGTGTTGCGTTTGCCAGAGCGGCCGTTTCTGGGCAACTTCGGTCAACTGTCACAAAGTCCGACCTTGCTTGGCTTCAGCCAGGCAGTCGTGCCGCGCCCGCCGGATTGGGGCGACAACGTGCATTACACTGGCTTCTGGCAGCCAGAGGAACCGGCCTGGACGCCGCCATCGACCTTAGTCGAGTTTCTGGCGGTCGGACCGCCGCCCATCTTCGTCGGCTTCGGCAGCATGGCGGTGCGCAACCCGCAGCGGGTGACGCAGATGGTGATGGAAGCCATTCGCCGCACCGGACAGCGAGCCGTGCTGCAGGCAGGCTGGGCGGGGCTCGGGCAGGGGGCGCTGCCGGAAACCGTTTACCTGCTGGACTATGCGCCGTATCGTTGGCTGTTCCCAAAAATGGCGGCCGTCGTCCACCATGGCGGTTCAGGCACGACGGGCTTTGGTCTTTGGGCGGGCGTGCCCACAATCATAACACCATTCCTGTTCGATCAATTCTATTGGGGACGTCGTATTCAGGCGTTGGGAGTTGGCCGGGCTCCGGTGCCCCACAAGAAGCTGACGGCGGCCAGATTGGCTGCGGCCATTGAAACGGCCGTGAGTGATCCCGACATGCGTCGACGAGCCACAGACCTGGGACGACGGCTTCAACAAGAAGACGGCATCGCTGCCGCGGTCGCCGTTGTCCGGCAGTTGCTGGGCGAGACGCCACAGAAGACGATCAAATCTGGAGTAATAGTATGAATCCCATACGTATTCTCGTGGTTGACGACCATAATCTATTTCGGCAGGGGCTGATAGCGTTGCTCGACGCGGCGTCGGAAACGGCCGTCGTTGGGGAAGCAGGTACTGGCAAAGAGGCCATTGCCCAGGCCAAGAGTCTGACGCCGGACGTCATCCTGATGGACATTCAGATGCCGGACATGAATGGGATCGAAGCAACGCGGCGCATTCTGAACGACTTGTCCGAGGCCGGCGTGATCATGCTCACCATGCTCGAAGATGACGATTCGCTCTTTGCCGCGATGTGCGCCGGGGCGCGTGGCTACATTCTGAAGGGAGCCGACAAGGCCGAGGTGTTGGCCACCGTGCAGGCTGTAGCTGAGGGCCAGGCGCTCTTTGGTCCGGCAATCGCCAGCCGGTTGACGACCTTCTTTCAGAAAGGAGGGCAGATGGAAGCGGCGATCGTCCCCTTTCCCGAGCTCACGGACCGGGAACGCGAAGTGCTGAACCTGATCGCCCAGGGACTGAGCAACAGTGACATCGCCGGCCGCTTGCACATCAGTCGTAAGACCGTTAGTAATCACATTTCCAGCATCTTCAACAAACTCCAGGTAGCAGACCGGGCACAGGTCATCGTCAAGGCCCGCGAAGCGGGAATGGGAAGAGAGTGACGCACGGCATTCGGACAGGGGTCCCCTGTCCGAATGCTGTGATCTCTTTCTTCTGCTTAGCGCGCCGGATAGATCAGGCGCTGG
This sequence comes from Promineifilaceae bacterium (SeqCode), assembly GCA_033722615.1. Taxonomy (GTDB): domain Bacteria; phylum Chloroflexota; class Anaerolineae; order Promineifilales; family Promineifilaceae; genus JAAYYY01. Next base: position 29,447 of record JAWVYQ010000019.1, on the reverse strand, counting down.
GTATTTCGCAGTTGAGAGCCTCTAACGCCGCGTACCATTCCTCCTGATCCTGCGGCTTGCGGGCGCGGAAGTTGATACCTTTGGTGCCAAAGTTCGCCGCGCTGCTTTCCTGCGGTGCGCCGCTAAAGACGTCTTTGCGCCACGTAATCTCAAAGTTCACAAAGCCGGCCTTCACGACCGTCATCTCTAGCTCTGCTTCCAGCAGAGCGCCGGCAATTCAGCCGGTCCAGAGATCGATCTGGCGTTTCGCGTCGTCGGGAACGGGCTTTTCCACCAGAATATCGGCGATCTGCAACCGGCCGTCCGGCTTCAATACGCGGGCCATTTCCCGTAGCGCGGCCTCTTTGTCCGGCATCAGGTTCAATACGCCGTTGGAGATGATCACGTCGGCCCAGCCGTCGGCTACGGGCAGCTCTTCGCCGTACCCGTGGCGGAAGGTAACGTTCTCGATTCCTGCTTCGGACGCGGCTTGGCGTGCCTTGTTCAACATCGCCGGTGTCATGTCCACGCCGATCACTTCTCCATCCGGCGCCACCATACGCGCGGCGATGAGGCTGTCGGTGCCGGCACCGGAGCCGATGTCCACGACCCGTTCCCCTGTCCTAATCTCACCCAGGCTGAAGGGGTTGCCGGTCCCGGCAAAGGATTCGACGGCCGTTTCCGGAATGCCTTCCAGCCACTCGTCGTCGTAGCCCACAATGTGTGCCTGTACCCGGCCGATGTGGAAGTGAAACTCCTTTTCGGGATCGCTGGCCACCTCTCCGTATTCATCGCTGATCGCCCGGCGCAGGTGGTCGATATCTAACAATCGTTCTTTTACTTGTTGCGTCTCTTGCGTCACGAGGACCTCCTGGATTCCTGTACCCGGGTGGCGGAATTTCCCCGCCACCCGGCGTTGACGTTGCCTTCTGCCTTAACCCGCAAGGCTGACAGACACCGGGACCGAATTGCTGATGATGTCCAGCACCGGTGAGGTGTCCTGCACGTACTCGCACAACTCCTCTACCTGCTCGCGTGGGGCGTCGCACTCGACACGATACGTCACCTCGATGTTCTGATAGCCCGGCCGAACCTCGTCAGACAGGCCGAGAAAACCGTGAAGGTCAAGCTCACCCTCCACGTCAAAGTCCAGGCTTTCCACCTCAATGCCCTTCGCTGCAGCGTTGTAGATGAAGCCTACCGCCAGGCAGGAGGTCAGCGCGTGTAACACCGTCTCTACCGCATTAGGGCCGCGATTTTCGCCCAAGAGAACGGGCGGTTCATCGCCGTCGAGCGTGAAGGGCACGGTGCGAGAATCGTCGTATTGTCCGGCCCCGTAGAACTCCTGGATCCTTGTGCGGGAATGCCCCCCGTCTACCCATTCAGTCTCAGCGCTGAATTTGAAGCGGGCCAGTTCGGGATTTTCCTCAATGTGGCTGATCGTTTCTGCTAACTGATCAACGTCGACGCCGTTAAGACGCGTTTTCACTTTCGTAGGCATAATCTGTACCTCTCCTTTCGTTAAACTGGATTTGTGTTTGGATTCACTCTCAAGTATAGGACGCTCATCTCCCACGAATCTTACACAGATCTCCCTCTGCCCTTGCGACAGCCTTATCTTTTCGATCTTTTCATGGATCGCATTTCTGACGACGCTTATTTAGGGGCGAGATTGGGCGTTGAAGGGATGGAGGGCGACAGATTCGGGAGATCAGAGGTTGGAGCGTCGGCGTCCTCGCCGGCCCATTTATTAACCCCGCTGAGGAATCGACAGGGCCATTCCAATGTGTAGCTCGGCGTCTGCTCCCAGCCGCTCAAAGATCTCTCGGGCTTCATTACGTGCGCTAGCTGTGGTCGGCGTTTTGCCCGGCTCATTGTCCATCGCCAGTAGTCGGGCTATCGCCGCCTTACACCGAGCCGTTTCGTAGACGTTGTTCGCTTCGCTAAACGCTTCGCAAGCTTCCCTGTAGCACTCTAGCGCGCGGTCGACGTTGCCCTGCGCGGCGGCTACCTCGCCTCGGGTCTGGCAGGCCATCGCCATCCACGTCTGGCTCGCGTACTCGTCGGCCTCCCGTTCTAATTGGCGACAGAACCGTTCGGCTTCTTCCAGGTTGCCCTGCCTGGCACGCACGCTCACGGCCACCGGCAATAACAATGAATCACACGTGGCGCAATTCCCGTGGCGCTCGCCCATCGCCAGGCCACGATCCAGATAGTAGGCGGCCGCTTCCAGATCGCCGGCCAGCAAGCGGTTGCGCGTCATCGAGGCGTAGAGGCGGGCAAGACAGTGGGCGCGCATCGCCGCCCTCTCGGCGATCGTCACACCTTCCTCGAAAGAAGCCATCGCCTCGTCAAGTTCCCCGCGCGCACTCTGTAGCACGCCCAGTTGCTGCTTGGCCAGCGCTTCGCCGGCCGCTGCGCCGAGGGAGCCGTAAAGCTCCACGGATTCGCGTAGGGCCGTCTGGGCTTCGTTCCAGTCGCCGGCTCGAAATTCGAGCATGCCATTGAAACATTGGCATAGCGCGATGGCCCGTGGCGCCTGCATCCGGCGCGCCTGTTCGTACGTCGTGTCGACGGTCTCTTTGACTTCCTCGTAGCCCTTATCACCGTACAGGTGATACTCCCATAGTCACAGATGGACGTCGAAGGCGTCGCTCACGTCAAGGTCGGAGCCGGCCAGCGCGGCGCGCTGCTCTTCGAACTGGAGACCTTGCTGCCACTCACCTAACGAATGGCAGGCCAACGCCAGCATCTCGAAGGCGCGCGCGATAGCCGGCTGATGGTTGACCCGCTCGGCGACGCCCAGACTGCGCTGGGCTACGTCAAACGCCTCCTGATATTCGTTGCGATGCCAGTGCAGTTGTGCCAGATTATACAGTACGTACGCCAGTTCGCGCGTGTCCTCGCCCCCGCCAAGTTCGGCCATCGCCGCCTGAAGATGCTCGTCCGCACTGTCCATCTGGCCGGCCGTGATCAGCGCCATCGCTGCCCGGCGGTGCAGGCGCGCGCGGTCGGTGGGCTCTGGTTGCCATCCATCGTCGCCCGCCACATCCAGCGCGCGGTTGTACGCGACCACTGCCTCCGGCGTATCGGCCAACACACCATGATACTTGCCAATCGACTCAAGCAACCAGAAACGCCGCTCTGGATCCGGCGGCCCGACCTCGTCGAGCAACTTCAGGGCGCGCTCGTAATCGTTGACTGCAACCTCAAAGGCGTAGAGGCTCGCGGCCTTGCGCCCGGCCTGGATCAGATAGTCGAGAGCGCGGTCACGCCGGTCACTATGCTCATAATGGAATGCCAGTTCCTCGACGTACGGGTCAAGGCCAGCCGGCCGGCGACCGTAGACGGTTTCGATGGCCTCTGCGGTTTCTCCGTGTAGCCACGCCCGGCGCGCCCGGCTCAGTGAATCATACAGCACGCGACGGATCAGCGGATGCCGGAACCGGTAGCCGGTCTCCGTCTCTTCCAGCAGCCGGCCGGCAAGGGTTAGATCGAGCGCGTCCAACAGTTCGCCGGGCGGCAGCTCCACCGCGCTGCGCAACACGTCGAAGTCAAACTCGCGACCGATGACGGCTGCAGTGGAAAGCGCCTGTTTGACCCGCTGCCCGAGAGAAGCGACCCGCTCGTTCAGCAGTCCCCCTAATCCCGCCGGAATATCTAACGCCTCGTCTGGTTTCAATTGCCACTGACCGTCCCGTTCGTCGATGCGCTCATTCTTCATCAAGGCTTGCGTGATTTCCTCGATATAGAACGGATTCCCTCCGGTGACGTCGTGGACGGCTTCGATCAGTGCTGGAGCGACGTCGCCGCCGAGTGTATCGGCCATCAGTTTGCCTATGGCCCTTTCACCTAATGGCGCCAGAGCCAGCGTCTCGCTTAAACGCTCGCGATATAGCGTCGTGAGAAGCGTATCGAACGGTGTTCCGCTGGTAGGGATGTCGCTGCGATAGGTAGCCAGAAGGATTACCGGCGCTCTCCGCGTCTGGCGGGCCAGGTATTGAAAAAGGTGTAAACTTGCCTCGTCGGCCGCGTGTAGGTCATCCAGGAAGAGCACGACAGGTGACCGATCACCATTATCTTCCGTGTGTGCGTTGCATAGATCGGTCAGGAACGTGGCGGCCGTATTGAACAGCGCCCACTGTCCCCGCTGCCGGCTATCAGACACCAGACGTTTGAAGTCCGTGATAGGGTTCTTGCCCGTGACGTGGTCGTGCTCGCCCAGGTAGCGGTCAAACGCTTCGGTAAACGGCTGGTATGGCAGCTGCTCTTCCTGTTCGTACGCTGAGCCCCAGAGCGTGGTCATCCCCTCGTCGGCGGCTGTGCGTAGCGCTTCATAAGCCAGACGTGTCTTGCCAACCCCCGTGTCTCCGGCCACCAGAATCGTCTGCCCCTCGCCTTCCCACGCTGACTGAAGCCAGGCGCGCACGGTTTCCACTTCTCTCTCTCGCCCGACAAGGGGAGAACCCTGTTCAATGGTTGGCACAAGGGGTGTCGGCGGTGTCCACGTCTCCGGCTGGGAAGCGGGTGACGCTACAAGTTCGCCGCTGAGAACCTGCGCGTGTAGCGCCTCCGTCTCTGGCCCGGGTGGCACGCCCAATTCGTCGGCCAGAGCGTCCACGCAGCTTTGATATTGGCGCAACGCATCGTGACGCCGCCCGGCCAGCGCGTAGACGCGTATCAATTCGCGGTGAGCGGGTTCGTCGACGGGTTCGTCCGCCAGGAAGGAGCTTAGCAGTTCGATGGCACCATCATACGCTTCGTCCTCGCGAAGGTGCGCCGCCAGCGCCAGGATCGTCTCCCGGTAATACCGGCGCAATTGATCGCGGTGGGTAAACGTCCATTCGGCGTAACGCTCATCGGGTAACAGATCGCCGTCATACAGCTTCAGGGCTTCTTCCAGCCTGGTGCGATCCCCGCCTTCTTCGCCTGTCGCTGCCTGCGAGCAGAGACGTTTGAATGCGTGCGCGTCCACCCAGACATCGTCGTCCAGGTTCAGAATACCCTTCTGGAACGCAAACGTCGCCTCGGCCGCGCCGTCGCCGAGCCTTTCGTCCAACGTCTGCCGTAGCGCATAGAGAGTCCGGTAAAGATTGTTGGCGCCGGCCTCCGGATCTGAACCCGGCCATAGAAACTCGATGGCCTGCTCCTTGTGTAACTGGCGCTCTATGGCCAGGCGCTGGAGCAAGCGGGCCGCTTTGCGACGAGACCAGCCGGCGTTGTTCAGGACCTGGTCGTCTCGGCTAATCTCGAAGCGGCCGAGCATGAAGATGCGAATGGGCGCTTCTGTCGCGGTTACCATGGGCTGCCTTGTTACCAGTTAACCCGTGAGAACGGGCAGCCGTTCATTTTAGAAACATTTCAGGATAACGATGTAGGATAGCGATGTGACTCTGCAAAGAACTTCCTTTTCCTATAGATCGATTGTAGGCATGCTGTTGGCGCGCGCAAGTCGAACTTATGTATCTTCTGTAGCCGGGCCAGAAGGCCAAAGTGCCCGGCGGATGGCGGGGATCGGAATCCGCGACTAATGGATGTTGTTCCTGCCCAATGGAATCCATATAATAGAAGGCATCAGGCAAGGTCCGCCGGCCGCGGGCCACGTATCCAGTAAAACAATTCCCGTGACAGATCCACGTTAACCAACCGACACCATCACGCAGCGTAAAATCGTCTCGGGCCCCAATCCGGGGCAAGACGCTAACCGAGAGTTTGTCGCCCGTTTATTTTACATAAGGAGGTTCCAATGGCTGAAGAGAATGGGCAGAAAGGTGGCCTGACAGGGGAAGTCTATCATCCGTCACCTGAAATAGTCGAAGCCGCTCACATTCCCGATTACGAAAAAGTGAGCGAGGAAGCGTCGGCTAATCTGGCCGAATTCTGGGGAAAAATCGCCGCCGAGAACTTCGATTGGTTCGAACCGTGGGAGCAGGTGCTCGACGACTCCAACGCTCCCTTCTACAAGTGGTTTGTCGGTGCCAAGGTGAACATTGTGCACAATGCCCTCGACCGCCACATGCACACGGCCGTGCGCAACAAGGCCGCCCTTATTTTTGAGGGAGAGCAGGGAGACAGGCGTACCTATACCTACCAGCAACTCAACCACGAAGTGTGTAAATTCACCAGCGTCTTGCGCTCCATGGGGGTTAAGAAAGGGGACCGGGTCACCATCTATATGGGGCGGATTCCCGAGCTGATGATCGCCATGTTAGCTTGTGCCAAGATCGGTGCCATGCATTCCGTCGTCTATGGTGGTTTCTCCACCGAGGCGCTATTGGACCGCATCGAGGACAGCCAGTCCAAAGTGCTCATCACCTCTGACGGTGCCTGGCTGCGCGGCGACATCGTCGAGCTGAAGAAGATCGCCAACGAGGCGTTGGAGCGCGCCGGCACTATCCAGTCCGTCATCACCGTCAAGCGGACGGGGCAGGACGTGGAAATGGTTCCCGGCCGCGACTACTGGTACCATGAACTGATGTCCCAGCCCATCGCTGACCCCGACGCCCCCACCGAGGTCATGGACGCCGAGGACCCCCTCTTCATCCTCTATACCTCGGGCACGACCGGAAAGCCCAAGGCCATTTTGCACACCCACGGCGGATACATGGTTTACACTGCCACCACCCTCACATGGGTCTTCGACGTTAAACCCGAGGACGTATGGTGGTGCGCGGCCGATCCCGGCTGGATCACCGGCCACAGCTACATCGTCTATGCGCCCCTGGTGTTGGGTGCTACAAGTTTCATGTACGAAGGCGCCCCCACCCATCCCTATCCCGACCGCTGGTGGGAGATGATTGAGCGCTACGGCATTACCATCCTTTACACGGCGCCTACCGCGATTCGCGGCCTGATGCGCTTTGGTGAAAGCTGGCCCAGCCGACACGATCTTTCCAGCTTGCGGCTCCTCGGCTCTGTCGGAGAGCCCATTAACCCCGAGGCGTGGCGCTGGTACTATCGCGTCATCGGCAAAGAGCGCTGTCCCATCATGGACACCTGGTGGCAGACGGAGACCGGCGGCTTCATGATCACGCCGCTGCCCAGCATGCCTCTCAAACCGGGCTCCGCCACACGCCCCTTCCCCGGCATCGAGGCAGACGTGGTCGACGAAGAGGGCAATCCCGTACCTGCGGGCGAAGAGGGTTATTTGGTCATTAAGACGCCTTGGCCCGGTATGCTGCGCACTGTTTTCGGCGATCCGGATCGTTACGTTGAGCAGTACTGGAGCCGCTACGCCGACCAGGGTTGGTATCTGCCCGGCGACAGCGCCCGCAAGGACGAAGATGGCTACATCTGGGTCATTGGCCGCATCGATGACGTGATTAAAGTCTCCGGTTACCGGTTGGGTACGGCCGAAGTGGAGAGCGCCCTCGTCAGCCACGAGGCCGTCGCCGAAGCCGCCGTCATCGGCGTCCCCGACGAACTTAAGGGCAACGTCATCCGTGCCTACTGCATCCTACGCCAGGGCTACGAAGCAAAAGACGGGCTGGAGCAGGAGCTGAGAGACCACGTCGGCCATGAGATGGGTCCCATTGCTAAGCCGGCTTCCGTCGAGATCGTGGATAGCCTACCCAAGACGCGCTCCGGCAAGATCATGCGCCGCGTACTCCGCGCCCGGGCGATGGGCGAAGACGTCGGCGACCTCTCGACGCTGGCCGCGTAAGCGCGTCGACCAGCCGTCGACCATTCAGTAAGAGACGGGGCCTTCCCCGCACCTCGGGGAAGGCCCCGCTTTTTGTCAATCCGCCGCCGCCGCTGCCGGTTCTGGCTCCGCCAGGGGCGTCGCCTCCCGTTTGGACCGCTGGATGGCCCACCACAACATGGCCACCATCACGAGGATGGCGCCGCCCGTCATTGCGTTTAGCTCCTGGTACTGGACGATAATCGGGGCAATGATCAGACTCACCAGATTCACGACCTTGATCATCGGGTTCAGGGCCGGGCCGGCCGTGTCCTTCAGCGGGTCGCCTACGGTATCCCCGACCACGCTTGCCTTGTGCCGCTCCGATCCCTTGCCCAGATTGTTTGCCGGATCGCTGTCCTCGTCCTCAATCACTTTCTTCGCGTTGTCCCAGGCGCCGCCCGCGTTGGCCATGAACACGGCCAGCAATTGTCCGGAAAGGATGATGCCTGCCTGGAAACCTCCCAGCGCCTCCACGTTCAGCAGCAGGCCGACCATAATCGGCGTCACCACGGCGATAATGGCTAGGTTAACCAGATCGCGTTGAGCAGCCACCGTGGAGATAGTGACCGCCCGCTTGTAATCTGGTTGTTTTGTTCCTTCGAGGATGCCCGGAATTCTGAACTGGCGTCGCACCTCCTCCACCATCTGCCCGGCCGCCCGGCTGACCGATTTGATGGCCAGCGAGGAGAAAAGCCAGGGCAGCGCGCCGCCGAGCAGCAGGCCGACGAAGACGATGGGCTCCGACACCCGTATGCCCGAAGCCAGCGCCTGCGGGTCGATCTTGCCCACGTCCGTAATAAAGCTTCCAAAGAGGGAGACCGCCGCGATGACGGCCGAGCCGATGGCGATCCCTTTCGTAATCGCCTTCGTCGTGTTACCCACGGCGTCCAGGTCGGCCATAATCTGCCGTGCGTCCTCCTCCATTCCCGTCATTTCGCCGATGCCGTTGGCGTTATCTGCGATGGGACCAAAGCTGTCCATGGCCACGTTGTTTCCCGTCAGCGTCAACATGCCGATGCCCGTCATCGCCACGCCATAGAGGACGAACGTAAACCGTGCAGCGGCCGGATTGGCGAATTGCTCTACCGGCGCTCCGCCGTAGATGAGAATGGCCGCGCCGATGGTCAGTGCAATGACCACCACCGCCCATACGCTGGACTCGTACCCCACGCCCAGGCCGGACAGGATGGTCGTCGCCGGCCCACCCTCGGTGCTGTCCTTAATTTCCTCCACCGGCGCCCCGTGAGTACCCGTAAAGTAATCGGTGAGGCGGTCGATGAGGATTGCCAGGGCCACGCCGGCCGTCGTCGAAAGGAACGGCCGCCACCAGCCGCCGACCACGTCGCTCATGTAGAAGACGGAGACGATGCCAAAGGTCACCACCGAGATCACGGCCGAGGTCAGGAAGCCGCGGAAGATAGCGCTCATCGCGTCGCCCCCTTCGGCTGATTGGCCCCGGACCAGGTAAGTGCCGAAGATAGAAGCCAGGACGCCGATGCCCCGCACAAAGAGAGGGAAGAGTACCCACTCTACGTTGCCCGTGATCTGGAAGAGGGCGATGCCCAGAATCAGGCCCGAGACAATCGTCACTTCGTACGATTCAAAGATGTCGGCCGCCATCCCTGCGCAATCGCCCACGTTGTCGCCCACCAGGTCGGCGATGACCGCTGCGTTGCGTGGGTCGTCCTCAGGCAAATCCTCCTCTACCTTACCCACCAGGTCGGCGCCTACGTCGGCAGCCTTCGTATAGATGCCGCCGCCAACGCGCATGAACAGGGCGAGCAGGGTCCCCCCAAAGCCGAAACCGAGCAGTGCATCTGGCGCTGCGCCGGCAAAGACCATGAAGATGACCGTCCCACCCAGCAGACCCAGGCCATCCGTCAGCATGCCCGTGATCGTACCGGCGCGATAGGCGATCTGCAGCGCCTCGCTGAAACTGCGCCGCGCGGCCGAAGCCACGCGCACGTTGGCCTGGACCGCCATCCGCATCCCGATTTGCCCCACCGCCAGTGAAAAGGTAGCCCCCATCATGAAGGCGACAGCCCGGCCAAGACCGACCAGCAGACGGATACTGCTTTCGCTTCGCCCCTCAAACCGCTCCAGCGCCTCGGCCGTCGGCGGCACGATGTACACGCTCAGAAATAGGGCGACTGTCAGAATAATGATAAAGGGAAGAATAGAACGCAACTGCCGGTTCAGGTAAGCGTCTGCGCCCTGGCGTATCGCTTCCCAAACATCCTGCATTGCCTCCGTGCCCTTATCCTTGCGCAAGATCTGCTGGCGCAGAAGGAGCGCGTAAAGTAGGCCGACGATGGCCGTCCCCAACACCGCCCAGACTGCCAGCGTTTCCACCGTTGAAAGATTAAGTGTATGCATCATATCCTCCTTTTCTCAGGTTCGTCCTGAGAACACCCATGGCTCACCCAGAAAACAAAAAAGGCCGGACACAATTGTGTCCGGCCAGCGTAACGTACTCTTCATTGTCGTCGTGAATCGAGAGATAGTGGCGTTGATAGATTGTAGCCCAGCACATGGCTCTCATTCTCTAAGCGGGAAAACGTCGTGGGAACTCCGTCTTCCATCTGGCAACTTCGCCGGAATTATAGCAACAACGTCTGAGGCTGTCATCTATCTTCAACGTTGCGCCATCAGATAGATGACATCTCTCAGACCGTCTCCGTCAGGTCGACATTTTTAGACTGATTCGCTCAGGCCGAGACGTTCGCGGAACGCCACCAACGATAGTAGGTTGAGCGTAGTTCTTCCCGCGGCGGTAGAGGGAAGTAGAGAAGGCCATCATCCTTGCCGATGAAGATCCCATTCTTAATCATCCGAAAAGGAAAATCTGGCGTTTCTAGCCGGTTAACCATCTTTGTGTGGAACGCCTTCGTCTGCACGTCCACCAGGCATTCGCGCAGATGGTGGATGTTAGGGTAGGGTAGGTCGCGTAGTTCCCCGTGTTCTGGATCTCTGGCCAGATCACCTAGCTGCAACTCCACGAATGCGATCGCCGGCAAATGCACCATGCTTTCCGGATCCTTGATCAGGAACTCGTAAAATCCTACTGGTCCCAGCGTACTCACCAGGAGCGGCGTCACCGGCGCAATCTCCTGGTACATGTGCAGCTCCTCCGTCGTTGCCGGCTGGTCGTGGCTGGGCTCCAGGGCCAGCGTCTGCCCGTAGGCCGTCACCAGAAACAACCTTTTCATTGCTTCCAGAGGAACGTGTTCGAGTACGCGGTAAGTGGCGATGTAGACCGACCGCTTCGGCCGGCCGTCTGGATGGGGCGTGCAACGTTCCAGCCCTTCCTCAATGCGGAAAAACTCGTGACGAAAAGACGGGTCAAGCTCCAGAAAGATGGCCGGGCCGTGCTGCTTCTTGGTCGTGCCAATGGCAAAGTAGGTGCCGAACTCTTCTGGCGTCAACATCGAGGCGATTAGCGCCTCTGGAATCAGGGACAGATATAGATGCTTGGTCATACGTACTCCACCTCTACTATAATTCGATGAGTCGGCCGGGGATTGTGGCCGGAGCCGGTGCCCCTCAAAACGTTCTTCAATCCCGGTCACGCCGGATTATAACAGGTTTGTGCGCCAGCCAAAGTGAAAGTTGCATCGATTTGTGCATTTAGGTACAATCTCGTCGCCGTTGACCAGCCTCAGGCCACTGAAAAAACCGAGTTTGCCGGCCGGGCGATTTATATCGCCAGACTATTTCCTTGCTCCAAGCTCGGCTTTCAAGCCTCTTTCGGCAACATTGGCACTAAGCGGGAACCCCCCGCTTTTTCTTTGTTTTTGTCCGTTTATGGTCACCGGCCCTTATCCTTGAGAGCAGAAAACGTTGAGATCAATGAGGAGGCATTAGTGTTTATGGAGACGATATTTCTGGCGCAGAGCGCCGCGTCAGCTTCGGCGGATCTACCCCTGTTGTGGTGGTTAGGTCCGGTCGCCGCTCTGCTGGCTCTAGGATACGCCTACTACTTTTACCGTCAGGTCATGCGGGAGAGCGAAGGCACCGGCCGCATGGTGGAGATTGCTGAGGCCGTGCGCGACGGGGCAATGGCTTATCTGACGCGCCAATATCGGGTGGTAGCCATCGTCTTTGCCGTTCTCTTCCTGCTGTTTCTCATCATGGCTATGTTCGATCTGCAAAATCCGGTCGTTCCCTTTGCCTTCCTCACCGGCGGTTTTTTCTCGGGCCTATGCGGTTTCTTCGGTATGAAGACGGCCACCAACGCCTCGGCGCGTGCTGCCCAGGCTGCCAGCGAAAGCCTCAACGGCGGTTTGCAAATTGCTCTGCGCGCCGGCGCCGTCATGGGGTTCGTCGTCGTCGGTTTTGCCCTGTTAGACATCACCGTCTGGTTTCTGGTCCTTTACTATCTCTTTCCCTCCATTTTCCCCAACAGCTTCATTAGCGTGGCGGCCAACCCACTTCCCCTGATCACGGCGACGATGCTCAGCTTCGGTATGGGCGCCTCCACCCAGGCCCTCTTCGCCCGCGTCGGCGGCGGCATCTATACCAAAGCGGCCGACGTCGGTGCCGATCTCGTGGGTAAAGTGGAGGCCGGCATCCCCGAAGACGACCCGCGCAACCCGGCCGTCATTGCCGACAACGTGGGCGACAACGTCGGCGACGTGGCCGGCATGGGCGCCGACCTGTACGAATCATATGCCGGCTCCATCCTCGCTACGTCGGCTCTCGGCGTCGCGGCCGTCGCCGCGGCCGGCGCCGCCTTCGCCGGCGATCTTTCCATCATTCAGATGCAATTGCAATTCATTGCCGCGCCTATCGTTCTTGCCGCCGTCGGCGTCGTCCTTTCCATCCTCGCCGTCTATATGGTGCGCGCCGACGAGACTGCGACCCAGGCCGAGTTGATAAACGCCCTCAGCCGCGGTCTCTATGGCAGTTCCATCGGTATCGCCCTCCTCGCCGGTGTCATTTTGTACGTTCTGGCACTGCCCAACTGGTTCGCCGTTTGGGTGGCCGTCGTCACCGGCCTCATCGTGGGCATCGTCGTCGGCAAGGCTACTGAATACTACACTTCTCACGCCTTCCAGCCGACGCGAGGTATCGCTGCGCAGGCCGAGACCAGCTCCGCCACAGCCCTTATCGAGGGCGTCTCCGTGGGGCTGGAGTCCAGCGGAATTCCAGTGGTGGCCGTCGTCGTCGGTATCGCCGTCAGCTTCTACGCCGTAGGTGGAGCCAGTAACGTCCTCATGGGCCTCTACGGCGTGGGTATCGCTGCTGTTGCCATGCTCTCGACTCTGGGCTTTACCCTCGCCACAGACGCGTATGGTCCCATTGCCGACAACGCCGGAGGTAACGCTGAAATGTCCGGCTTGCCGCCGCATGTCCGCGACCGCACCGATCAGCTGGACGCCGTCGGCAACACCACGGCCGCCATCGGCAAGGGCTTTGCCATCGGCTCCGCTGCCCTGACTTCGTTAGCCTTGCTCGCCGCGTACCTGGAGGAGGTGCGTCTTGTGCTCAGCGAAATCCGGGGGATCGAGTCGGTGGACATCGAGGGCCAGATGATTGCCGTCGCCGATATGTCCATCGAGAATTTCATGACTTTCTACAACGTCACCTTGCTCAATCCGTCGGTCCTCATCGGCATCTTCGCCGGTGTGGCCACTGCATTCTATTTCTCCGCCATGACCATGCGCGCCGTTGGCCGTGCGGCCGGCGATATGGTCGAGGAAGTGCGCCGGCAGTTCCGTGAAGACCCGGGCATTCTCGAAGGCAACTCTCGCCCAGACTACACGCGCTGTGTGGCCATCAGTACGGCCTCTGCCCAGCGCGAAATGATCGCCCCTTCCATCGTGGCCATTGCCGTGCCCGTGCTCGTCGGCGTTCTCTTCGGTGTGGCCGGCGTCCTTGGTCTCCTCGCCGGGGGATTGGCTTCTGGCTTTGCCCTGGCTATCATGATGGCCAATGCTGGCGGCGCCTGGGACAACGCCAAGAAATATATTGAAGAAGGGAACCACGGCGGCAAAGGGTCTGATGCACATCGTGCCGCCGTCGTCGGCGACACCGTGGGCGATCCCTTCAAGGACACGTCCGGTCCCTCCCTTAACATTCTTATTAAGCTCATGTCTATGGTCTCCGTCGTTTTTGCCGGCCTCGTCGTGGCTATCGGTTCGGGCCAGGGACTTGTGCAGGTGCTGACCGGCGGCTAAACGCCGATGCCCACGCTTCTGCTCTACGCGCCCGCCATGGGGCATACACGCCCCCGCCATCCTGAGAATCATGAGCGCCTGGCGGGCCTCCTCCCCTTTTTTGAGGAGCGGGGCGTGCTGGCCGAGATGAAAATGGTCGATCCGCTGCCGGCCTCCGTCAGCCAGTTGCAGCGCGTGCACGATCTGGGGCTCATCGAGAGTGTGCGTCGGGCTTCACGCCAGGGACTACTCCGGCTCGATGCGGACACCTACGTCACTGAGCGTAGTTTTGACCTGGCTCTTCAGGCAGCCGGCGCCTGTTGTACGGCCGTCGACCGCCTCCTCCTCGATCAAGCGCGCAACGGCATGGCGTTGGTGCGTCCGCCCGGCCACCATGCCCAGCACGACCGGGTGGGCGGCTTTTGCCTCTTTAATAATATTGCCGTCGCCGCCCGCCAGGCCCAGGCTCTCCATGACGTGCAGCGCGTACTCATCGTCGACTTTGACGTCCATCACGGCAACGGTACCCAGGATATCTTTTACGGGGACGAAAGCGTCCTCTTTGTTTCTCTCCATCTATTTCATCCTTTCTTCTATCCCGGCACGGGAGCCATTGACGAAACAGGGACTGGAAATGGTCAGGGCGCAACCCTTAACGTCCCATTTCCTCCCCAGGTTGGAGATCAGGGATACGGCCGCACCTTCGACGAGATCATCATTCCCCGCGCGCGCCGCTTCCGGCCCGAGTTGATCCTCGTCTCGGCCGGCTTCGACGCCCATTGGCAAGATCCCCTGGCCTCGGCCGCACTTTCGCTGACCGGCTACGCTGCCATCAGCCGCCTTCTTATCGACCTGGCTGGCGAGTTGTGCGACGGCCGCATCCTCTTCATTCTGGAAGGCGGCTACCTCCGGGAAGCGCTGCAAGCGGGCTTGCTGAACGTCGCTTATGCTCTGATCGGTCGCGATGAGATCGCCGACCCATTAGGGCCCATGCCCGACGACGAGCAGGACGTGAGTGGCTTAATTGACCGGCTCCGGGACCTTCACTTGCTTAACTAAAGCAAAAATAGCATAATACTTTGCATAACGGTGACTGCTCAATTTCCCGGAAATCACCCTGGGTGGAGTAACCTCATATGAGAACGCTCTAGCAACACCGGTTTCCGGAAAACTACCTGATTGCGTGTTGTGTGTCCCCTCGTATATTTTGTCATCGGAGGTACGCAATGCGTGGCGCGAAGTGTGGAGCGTAATGGCTCAAATTCCTTTACAAGATTATCTCGAGGAAATTGATACGCTGATTGACGAGAGCCGTTTGGGGGAGGCCATTGCTCACTGCCGTCACATCCTGGAGCACTACCCTCGTTATGTCGGCGCCTACCGCCTGTTGGGAAAAGCCTTTCTCGAACAGAACGCCTACGCCGATGCTGCCGACGTCTTCCGGCGGGTGCTGAGCGCCGACCCTGAAGATTTTTTGGCGCACGTCGGCCTAGCCATCGTCCACAAACAAGACGAAGCTTTTTCGGAGGCGTTGTGGCACATGGAGCGCGCCTTCGAACAGGATCCTTATAATCCTGCCATTCAGGAAGAGATGAAAGAACTCTACGGCCGCCGCGATGGCCTCGCTCCCGAACAGGTGCCGCTGACCCGGGGAGCGCTGGCTCGCCTCTACGTCAAAGGCGGGCTATACCAGCAAGCGGTCGCCGAACTGCACGATTTACTTGCGGCCGGTACGGAGCGTCTCGATCTGGAGGCTTTGCTGGCCGAGGCCCTGTGGCGTGATGGCCGTCGCGTGGACGCCGTCGAACGCTGCCAGGACATACTCGCACGCCTGCCCTTGTGTATCAAGGCTAACGCCATTCTGGCGGAGGTGTGGCTCCTTACCGGCCGTGAGGATGAGGCGCAAGAATACCTGCAACGTCTCCAGGAGCTAACCCGGCTTTCCCGGGATCAGTTGAGCGGCGATACGCCTCCTGTGCGTGCCTTCCGGGCAGATGGCGCCACCCTCCTGCCCGAACAGGTTCTAATCGAGCGCCTGCCGGAGGACAAGGCCTTCGGCGCAGCCAGCGCGGGCGAAGAGGCTGGCTGGGTGCAAGAAATTGACTTTGAGGGTAGTGAAGCCCTTGACGAAGATTTTGACTGGCTAGAGGCTATGCAGGGCGAGCCGGAAGAGGCGGAAGTTGCCGCGGCTCTGCTGGATGATGATAGCGAAGAAGAAGTGATGGACTGGCTTCGCGACGTGGCCGCCCAGGGTGAAGCGACAGACGAAATGGCAGATGAACCGGCCGACGTTGCCGAGGCCGAGCATGAGATGGTGTCGGAGGAAAGCGGTCGGCTGGCTGAATCGGTAGAGGATAGTGAAAAGGCTGTCACCGACGACCTGCCTGATTGGTTTGAAGAAGTTGGCGACGAAGAGGTCGACCTCGGCGCAACGGCCGACTGGTTCTCCGAGCCTGTCGCCGGGGAAGCCGGCTTTGACGAAGAGATGGAGTGGGAAGCGTGGATGGCTTCCGGTCGGGAAGAGGCTCCCGTTGGCGACGAAGATGAGGATGAGGATTGGCTGGCGGGAATTGCCGACGAGGACGAAACGGAATTCGAAAGTGAGCCTGCGCTCGAAGACGATTCCTTTCCCGACTGGTTGCAGGATGAGGAGGAAGCGGCCGCCGCCGCGGACGAAGCAGGGTCGGTAATCGAAGCGGATGTGCAGGCTGGAGATACTCCTGATGGACAGTTGCAAGTGGAGGAATTAGCCATGGGGACGACGGACGATCACGGGAACGAGTGGGAAGAACATCCCGATGAAGAAGCTCACCATAGCGACCGGCCTGAGGCTGAAGAAACAACCCCGGACGAAGATCTCGATTGGCTGGATGAGCTGAAGGAGGCGGGTGAAACAGAGCAGGCCGGTGAGGATCTGGCCGCGGCTGCTCCTGGTGATTTGCCCGACTGGTTGCGCGACGAAATGGAAGACGCGGCCGATTCTGGCGAGACTCTCGATTGGCTAGAAGAAGCCCATGGTGAAGGAAGCATGCGTGACGACAAAGCAGAAGAGTTGCCTGCTGGCGATATGCCGGAGTGGTTGCAGGAAGAAGCACATGAAGTCACTTCGGACGCGTCTGATGAAGACGAAGGGGAAGTATTGGCCGATGACGACTTGAGCTGGCTCGATCAGATCGCTGCTGGTGCCGGAGAGCCCATTGAAGAGGGACCGACGATGGAGTGGCCGGAGACAGAATCCGGCGAATCGGAGATCCCGGGCGACGTGCCACCCGAGCCGGCCGCTTCCGAAGAGGAAGCCCCTTCGGAAGCTTCTCCGGAGATCTCATTTGAAGGCTCTGAAGGCGAGGGCTCTGAAGAAACCCCTGGGGAGATAGAGGGCGCTCCTGAAACGACAGCGGGGGCTGCAGAAGCAGAAGGTGTCGAGCCTGCCGAGGCAACGGACGTTCCCGAAGACCTGGACGATGCCATGGACTGGCTGGAGCAGATGGCTGCTGAAGGCGAACCGGCCGGCGAGCCGGAAACGGCGGCCGAAATGGAAGCTGAGACCGGCCTTGACTGGCTGGATGAGCTGGCTGTCGGCGCGGGTGACGAGGAAGAGGGGCTCGAAGCGATGCCTGCTGAAGACGCCTCTGCTTCTGAAGAGGACTCTCCTGTTGGCGAGAGAGATGAAATCGAAGCTGAGCCGGAAATCGAAGAGCCCGCTGCAACGGCCGGCGATCAGGTAGAACCCGAACAGGAAGCGGCGCAAATAGAAGAGACGTTGGCCGCGGAGCCCGAAGAAGCCGATGATTTGGACTGGTTGGACGAGATGGCGGCCGAAGACGAGGGACGGCTGGAAGATTTGCCGGAGGATGAAGATCTGGTAGATGCCGAAGAACTGGAATCCCTCCTGGGGGCTGCTGAGCCCGGCGCCGACGAGGTGGAGCTTGAGGGAGAACCGGTGGCCGAAGAACCAGAACCTTCTCTTCCTGAGGAAGAGCCCATTTTAGAGGAAGCGCCAACTCCGGAAGAAGTGGCCGAGCCGCAAGAGGCGGCGGCCGAAGCGCCGGAGGACGAAGACGAGACTGACCTGGACTGGCTGGATGAAATAGCGGCCGAAGAAATCGACGGGGAAGAGGGCTTGCCGGGAGATGAGGACTTTGTCGGCGACGAAGAGGCCGAGACCCCCCTGGAGGCGGCTGAAGAAAGGCCGCCAGAAGCGGCGGAGTTACCGGTGGAGGAGCCGGCCGAAGAACCGACGGAAGTGTCGGCTGAAGTTCAGCCCGAAGATCTGTCAGACGTGCCTGAAGATGAGGAAGAGGCCATGGCCTGGCTGGAGCAGCTGGCGGCAAAGCAAGGCGCCTCGTTGGATGAGTTGCCTTCCCTGCAAGAGACTGAGCCGCCCACCGGTGAAGAACACCCCGACACAGCAGAAGAAGCTCCCGATTGGTTGGATGAGCTGGACGTCGAAGAGGCAGAGGCTGAACCAGAAGTCGAAGCGCAGGCGCCGGAGATCGACGCGGGCGAAGAAGAACCGGTTGCTGAAGAAGATTTGGAATGGTTGGATGACCTGGTTGCCGGGGCGGAGGAAGAAGCTGCCGAGGAAGACGTCGATTGGCTCGCAGAGGAAGAGGCCGCAGATGCCGAAGCCGCAGCCGAGATGGAAGCCGCCGTCGAAGAGGATTTGAGCTGGCTTGACGATCTGGAAACCGAAGAAGCAGAGGCTGAAGCAGAAGCGGTTGCCGAACCGGAGACATCGGAAGATGTAGACGAAGCCATGGCCTGGCTCGAAGAGCTGGCTGCGGAAGAAGAGGGCCCGGTCGAGGCTGAGGCCGAAGAGGCTGTTCCCGAGACGGCAGCGCCGGACGACGTGATTGCGGGGCTTTCCGACGAAATCCCTGACGATCCTGATGAGGCGTTGGCCTGGCTCGAACAACTGGCTGGTGCTGAGGCGGCGGAAGCTCCAGAGACGCCCGTGGTCGAAGAGCAGTCGACGCCTGTTGCGCCTCAGGACGTCGTCGCCGCGCGGGCACAGGCGGAAGCGGCTGCCCTCCACGAAGAAACGCCGGCCGCCGAGGAAGAAGATTTCGAGGCAGATCAAGAAGCGGCCCCCGTCGAGGCTGAGGCCGAGTACGAAGAGGCGCTGGCCGAACCGGCCGTGGATGAGGAAGCCGAACCGGCTATGGAAGCGCCTGCTGTTGACGAGGCCGAAGTTCCCGAGGAGATGGAACTCTTCGCTGAGGAAGCCGGCCTCGACATACCGGAAGACCCGGATGAGGCGATGGCCTGGCTCGAGCGGCTGGCCGCTCGCCAGGGAGCCTCTCTGGATGAATTGCCTTCTGTAGAGACGGCCGAAGGGGACGTGGAAACACCGGAATGGATCGCGCGCGAGATGGAAGAAACGGCAGAGGCCGAAGAAACAATCGCGCCCGAGGAACCGGTCGTTGAAGAAGAAGCCGTTGCCGAGGAGCAAGTGCCGGCGGAGGCCGAGGAAGAGCCGGTCGAAGAAGAGCCGCTTGAAGAATTACCTGCCTTTGAGGACTTGGATGCTTTGGAGGAAGAAATTTATCCTGAGGAAGCAGCCGCTATTGAAGAAGAAGCGGCTGTGCCCGAGGATATGGTAGCTCCTGAAGACGCCGTCCTCCCCGAAGACGTAGCCAGCGAGGAAATGGTCGAGGAAGAGCCTCCGGCCGAAGAGTTGGCTGTGGAGGAAGAGCCGGCCGAAGAGCCGGAGCCGACCTTTGCCGAAGATCTGGACGATGATTTCTTGGGCGAATTGACCGAGGAGGATTTCGACGATTCCCTCCCGGACTGGCTTAAAGTGGATGAAGGCGCCGGATTTGGCTGGGGCGACGCCGAGTCGGACGTGACCAGCTGGCTGCAGGCTGAAGAGGAAGCAACCCAGTATGATCTAGAGGTTCCGGAAGGGCCGGCCGGTTGGGAAACCCCGGAAGAGGTCGAATCCGTTACCGAAGAAGAGGCGCCCCCAATTGAAGAAGAAATGCCTGCTCCCGGACCTTTGCCTCCAGCGGCCACCCTGGATCTGGATCAGGAACGGTTAGAAAGCGCTCGCGCAGCGCTCGACGCTGGCGACGTCGAGGCGGCCGTATCTGACTACCGCGCTCTGCTGGATGCCGGCGAAGGGATGAACGCCCTGATCGCTGAAATGGAGATCCAGGTAGCCGCCCATAAACAGGCGTCCTTGCACGAACTGCTTGGCGATACTTACATGCGCAACGGCCAGCTACAAAAGGCGCTGGACGCATACCGGCAGGCGTTGGATCAACTGTGATCCGTATCCCGCAAACGGACCAGATAGAGCGGGCTTTTAGTAAGAGTTCCTGTTTCGTTCAGGATCGTTTCCGGAAAATTGACTGGAAAACGACAATCGGCGTCCGGCCGAGAGACACACATAATACAAGAAGGAATTCATGGAACGCACATTGATACTGGTGAAACCGGACGGCGTGCAACGCGGTCTGATTGGCGAAATTATCGGTCGCTTTGAGCGACGAGGGCTTAAATTGGCGGGGATGAAATTCCTGCAAATGTCGAGGGAGTTAGCGAGCCAACATTACGCTGTGCATCAGGGAAAGCCCTTTTACGAGAGTCTGGTGGAGTACATTATCTCCGGGCCCGTGGTCGCTATGGTGTGGGAAGGGAAAGACGCCATTGCCGCAGCGCGGGCCACGATGGGCGCGACCAATCCGGTTGAAGCTGCACCGGGAACCATCCGCGGTGACTACGGCATGGAGATCGGCCGCAACCTTGTGCACGGTTCCGACAGCCCCGAAAATGGCGAGCAAGAGGTTGCCCTCTTCTTCAATTCGTCCGAATTAGTGGGGTGGCAGCGGGATACGGAGCGCTGGGTGCGCGAATAGCGCTCCCGTCGCTACTGCATACGCAATACGACGTGTGCGTCGCTCCATAGCTCTTCCAGATTATA
Organism: Promineifilaceae bacterium (SeqCode); assembly: GCA_033722615.1. Classification (GTDB taxonomy): domain Bacteria; phylum Chloroflexota; class Anaerolineae; order Promineifilales; family Promineifilaceae; genus JAAYYY01. Next base: position 8,701 of record JAWVYQ010000019.1, on the reverse strand, counting down.
GTAGTCTCGCTTTTCCGGTGAGAACAGGTGAATAATCACGCCGCCGAAATCGACGAGCACCCATCCTGTATCTGGATCTCCCTCCAAACCCCAGGGGCGCGTCCCCGCCTTCTTCTTTGCGTTCTCCACGACGGCGTCAACGAGAGCCTTGATCTGCCGCGGATTCTCTCCGTTGCACAAAATGAAGTAATCGGAGAAGACGGCCTTTTCGCGGATGTCTAGCAACAGAATGTTGTTTCCCTTCTTATCGATGATGCTGTCTACTAACACGTTTGCCAGCTCTAATCCTTCCAGATGTGGCCTCCTTTACTCTTCCAAAATCTGAAGAGATTTTAGCATGCGCCCAGGCAGATGCCAACACACCTCCCCTGTTTGACGCCTTGACCAAACGATTTTACAATGCGCCGGTATGCCCGAAGCGGGCAAAGATGTGTGACATTTAAGCTATAGAGAAATCATTTATGGAGCCTCTGTTTGGACAGGCGGATCAGGAGCATAGCACGTGGACCGTCGGCGACCTGACAGCTTATATTCGTGAGCTGTTTGAGCTAGATTACCGCCTGCAAGATGTGCGCGTCGAGGGCGAAATCTCCAATTTTACCCGGGCGCGGTCCGGCCACCTCTATTTCACGCTCAAGGACGAGAACGCCCAGTTGAAATGCGTCATGTGGCGCTCCAATGCAGAGCGTCTCCGTTTCCCTCCGTCCGACGGTGACGCCGTCGTGGCTCGTGGCCACATTTCCGTCTACGAAGTCGGCGGTGTCTACCAATTGTATGCGCAATCTCTGTCACCAACCGGCCGCGGCGATCTGGCCCTCGCTTTCGAACGACTGAAGCAGCGCCTGGCAGAGGAGGGTCTTTTTGACCCTGAGCAAAAGCAGCCGTTGCCGCGCTTCCCGCGCAAGATTGGCGTTGTAACGTCGGCCGATGCGGCCGCCCTGCGTGATATTCTCAACGTCCTCCGGCGCCGATCCCCCTTTCTGTCCGTGCTCATAGCGCCCGCTCTGGTTCAGGGAGACGAAGCACCTTATCAGATCGTGCGTTCCCTGCAGTGGCTGGACGCGCGCGACGATGTCGATACCATTATTGTAGCCCGGGGCGGTGGTTCCATTGAGGACCTATGGGCCTTCAACGACGAGGATGTGGCCCGCGCCATCTTTGCCGCCCACCATCCCATCATCAGTGGCGTCGGCCACGAGACCGACTTTACCATCGCCGACTTCGTCGCCGACGTACGCGCTCCGACCCCATCGGCCGCCGCCGAGATCGCAGCTCCCGACATCGCTGAGTTGCGGCCCCACGTTCAGGCGTTGGGGACTGCCCTGTACCGGCATATGCAGACCATCCTTGAACAGGGGCGTTGGCAGGTGCAGAGCCTGGTGCGTTCCCTGCGCCACCTGGGCCCCCAGGCGCGGCTTGCCGGTAGTCGCCAGCAAGTCGACGGGCTGACCGGTCGTCTTGAACAGGCCATCAGCCGCCATTTGGAACGCCGGCGCGGGCGCCTGGAGATGGCCCGTGCTCGCCTTGACGCTGTTGGCCCCCTGGCCACCCTCTCTCGAGGGTACGCCATCGTCCGCCGGGCGGACGACGGTCACATTGTCCGTTCCGTGGGCGATGTCACCGCGGGGGACCGGTTACGCGTGCGCGTCGCCGACGGCTCCTTCGACGCGGCCGTCGAAAGTTAGGAGAAAAAGCAATGGCAAAAGACGACGTAGAGGCCCTCACCTTTGAAGAGGCGCTGGCCGAACTGGAGACCATCGTGGAGCGGTTGGATGCGGGTGAACTGGTCCTGGAAGAGGCGTTGGCCTTGTTCGAACGCGGACAGGCCCTCGCCGATCATTGTAACGAGCAATTAGAGGCCGCCACTCTGCGCGTTGAACAGCTCACCGAAGACGGCGAAATTGTAGAAATCAACGTCGAAGAAGAAGCGTGAGCGGCAACGTGACTTGACTTGACCGATTTGTAGAGAGAAGAGAGGAACCACAAGTTGTTTAAAGGCATACGTGAATCCTTAAGCCGCACCCGGCAGAGCGTTTTCGGCCAGATCGTTAACGTGCTGGGAGCGGGTGAAATTGACGAAGAGACGTGGGAAGACGTCGAAGCGCTGCTCATTCAGGCCGACATGGGTGTTCCCACAACGTTGGAACTCATTGACAATTTGCGCGAGCGGGTGGACCGTGAAGGGTTATACCGCACCGACCAGTTAGTCGACGCTCTCAAAGAAGAATTGCGGGCCTTTATCACTGAGGCACCGGACTTCGCGCTTGAGCAGCCGCGTCAGTTGACCGTGGCCATGATCGTTGGTGTCAACGGTTCTGGTAAGACGACGACTGTTGGTAAACTGGCCCATTATTACAAGAAGCGTGGCCATAAAGTTATGATGGTCGCCGGCGACACTTTCCGTGCGGCCGCCATTGACCAGATCAAGATATGGAGCGAACGTGCCGACGTGCCCCTCGTCTCCGGACAACCCGGCGGCGATCCGGCGGCCATCATCTACGATGGCATTCGCGCCACCCGCGGCCGTGGCTACGACATGTTACTCATCGACACGGCCGGTCGCCTGCACACGAAATTCAACCTCATGCAGGAGATTGAAAAGATTTACAATGTTTGTAAGCGCAGCGTCCACCAGGCCCCCCACGAAGTCCTGCTGGTGCTCGATGCCCCGACGGGCCAGAACGCTCTCGTTCAGGCCGGCAAGTTCAAAGAATCTGTAAACGTCACCGGCGTCGTCCTCACTAAACTCGATAGCACAGCCAAAGGCGGCATGGTCTTTGCCATCTACAAGGAATTGGGGCTGCCTGTGCGTTTTATCGGCACCGGCGAAACACTGGAAGATCTGGCTCCTTTTGACGCCGACGCCTTCGTTGATGGCCTGTTCGAGGAATAGGCCTTTTCGGAGGGCTTACTCGTTTTCAGCAATGTCAACCAGATAGGAGATAAAATAATGGAAGCACTTATTGACGAATTGCGAGAGTTACAGAATACGGTTAACCATCTACGGAGGCGTCTTTGACGTAGATGCCAAGTTGTTACGGTTGGCTAAGCTAGAGAAGCAGTCGCTGGAGCCCGGTTTTTGGGACGATTCGGCGTCCGCGCAGAAAGTAATGCGCGAGTTGACCCGGTTGCGCCGGCAGACGGCCGTCTGGGAGAGGGTGAGCGAGCGACTGGACGACGCCCTCGAACTGGCTGAACTGGGCGACGAGGAACTTTACGACGACCTGGAGCAAGAGGTCGCCGCCCTCAGGAGGATGGTCGGCGAGCTCCAATTCCAGGCCCTCTTCTCGGGCAAGTACGACGACGAAGACGCGCTCCTGGCCATTCACGCCGGAGCCGGCGGCACCGAAGCCCAGGATTGGGCCGAGATGCTCCAGCGGATGCTCGTGCGCTGGGCCGAGGGTCGCGGCTTCTCTGTTGAGTTTCTAGACGAGAGCCCGGGAGAAGAAGCCGGTATTAAGAGCACGCTCATGGCCGTTCGCGGCGACGATTATCCATACGGCCGCCTTAAATCCGAGCGCGGCGTACACCGCCTGGTGCGCATTTCCCCTTACGATGCCTCTAGCCGCCGCCACACCTCCTTTGCCAAAATCGAAGTGTGGCCGGACGTTGCCGAAGATATTGAGATCGACATCGACGAGAACGACCTGCGTATCGACCGCTTTCGCGCCAGCGGCGCCGGTGGACAGCACGTGCAGAAGAACGAAACCGCCGTGCGTATTACTCATCTGCCTACGGGTATCGTCGTCTCTTGTCAGAACCAGCGCTCTCTGGTACAGAATCAGGAAACGGCGATGAAGATCCTCAAGGCGCAGCTATTCGACCTGGAGCGGCGCAAGCAGGAGGAAGAGATCAACCGCCTGAAAGGGGAAGACGTGGACGCTGGCTGGGGCAACCAGATCCGCTCCTACGTTCTCCACCCCTACCGTATGGTAAAAGATCACCGCACCGGTTACGAAACGGGTAACGTACACGCCGTCTTGGATGGAGAGTTGGACGGCTTTATGGAAGCTTTTCTGAAACATCGTCTCGGCGAAGCCGAGGCCGCCTAGCAGAGGAGGGAACTGACCATGGCAAGAAGCAGGAAAGGGAAGATGCGGGGTGGCCGGCGCTCTCGAACCGGCCGGTCGCTGGGCGACAAGATGCGGGGGCGGGCGCGACGGGTCACGCGCAAGAAGCCGGCCCGGGCGGCGAAGGTTCGAGGCGGCACGGGGGCTGCCCGTCGCAAGACGCGCGCCCGATCGCGGCCGGCCGTTGGCCGTCGGTCCCGCGCTGCAAGCAGTCCGGCCAAAGGAGGCGCCGCCGACGTCCAGCGCCGGATTAGCCAACTTCAGAATCGTTTTTCCCGGCTCGAAACCTCTGCGGAATTGAGCGATTTGACGCAGACTGTCGGCCGCCTCGAGCAGACCCTGGCCGAGCTTCCTCGCGACCTGGAAAAAGTGCGCAGTCGAGGGTATCTTCACGCCGGCCGCCTGGAAAACGAGATTGCCTCCCTCCGCCAGCAGTGGCAGCAGACGCAGCCCCGCGTAGAGTCGGCCCTGAACGTGGAGCGTAACCGTCTCCGGCGCGAGCTGCGACAGGCCACTCCCCGCGTCAACGCTCTCTCCCCACACGATCCAGACGCTATTACTGCGGCAACCGCTGCTATTAGTAGCCTCCAGAGCCGCGTCAACAACGGCCGCAACAACGTTCGCAGCCTCTACAATCCCCTATTGCGCCAGGTCCAGCAACTGGATCACAATCTCGGCAGGGTGGAGCAGATGCTCGAACGATTCCACCGCTCCCCCGGCGTGCGCCTGCAACCAACCGAGGGACCTTTACTCGCCACCGAAGCGAGGTGGCGCCGCAGTGGCGACGAAGGTCCTCAAGGCGTGCTTTTTCTCACCGACCAGCGCCTTCTTTTCGAGCAGAATGAAGAGGTGGCAAAAGAGAAGTTTCTGGGCCTCTTCACTACCAAGTCGGAGCAGGTGCAACGCCTGCTGCTCGACGTTCCCGCTCACGCGGTTGAGAAGATGGAACACGCCGAAGAGGGGGGATTCCTCGGAATCGGGGAGAGCGAGATTCTGGAGCTGGTCCTTAGCGCGCGTGCCCCTGTCAGCCGCGCCAGCTTCGAGTTAAAGAAAGAGGACGCAGAAGAATGGGTGTCTTGGCTCAAGCGTGTCCAGACCGGCCAGGTTGATGACGATCGCGCCGAGGCCTTCGCCAAAGACGTGGAGGAGGCGGAGGCGCTGGCTGCTTCCTTTCCTTCCCAGTGCCCCATGTGCTTCGCTCCGCTGCCCCGACCGCCCCGAGGCGCCGACCACACCCGCTGTGAATACTGCAACGCCGTCGTCGGGCCGGAAGCACCGGCCGAGCCCGATCCTGATATAGGAGAGGAAGCGTCTTAGCCGTAATCTTACGGCGTCTTTCCGTTTCCAAGAAACGGACGTCTCAATTGACCGGGACGGCAAAAGTTGCGCGCGCGAAAAAACGCGATATAATTATTGGTTCACGTTAAATTTGCATTTAAACTGTTGCGGACCCTTGACGTATCCACAATTATCGATATAATGACAATTCACCGTGGACTAGATCCAGGAGCGTTGGCCCATGCCATCGCTCTTTTGTCGTGCTTACATGGTGCCTGCGCGCGTGCAGGCCATGTAAGGTGCGTTGCAAGCAGCAGTTAATGCACATTTTTTTCGCTTCAATTGAAAGAGGTGGGACTGACCCAAATAGACGGCCTCTTATAGCGGCCCTCTCGCTGGGTCTGGGTTGGAGCCTGCGAATCCTGATGCCTTTAATTTTTGTGTGTGGGAGGTCACCTGGTGGAAACAAATGAATTCCGCTCTTTGCGAATCAGCCTAGCATCCCCTGAACAGATCCGTTCCTGGTCATACGGCGAGGTCACTAAACCGGAGACCATCAACTACCGCCGTTTACGGCCGGAGAAAGACGGTCTGTTCTGCGAGGCCATTTTTGGCCCAACTCGTGACTGGCAATGCTACTGCGGGAAATATAAGAACGTCCGCTACAAGGGCATTGTCTGTGACAAGTGTGGTGTCGAAATTACACGCTCTTCCGTTCGGCGCGAGCGGTTGGGCCACATCGACCTGGCGGCGCCTGTGGCGCACGTCTGGTATACGCGCCGCGTCCCCAGCTATCTGGGCCTGTTACTCAACGTCTCCCGACGCAACCTCGATCGCGTCCTCTACTTTGCGCAATACGTCGTCACCTACGTCGACGAAGATGCTCGAGATCGCGCTTTGCGCCGGCTGGAAGAAGAGTTGGAAGAGGCCGAGCTGCGTCTGGAAGAGGAGACCGAGGCGCAGATTGAGATCGCCACGCAAGAGGCGACAGAGCGCCTCGAAGAGCTGCGGGCACGGTTGACCGAACTGAACGAGACGTTCGACGAACGGCTTTCGGCCGCCACCGACGAGGTTGTGCAGGAAGCCAAGAGCGTCGAGCAGCGACTGGACAATCTACAGGGCGAAGAAGCGCCCGAAGACATTAGTCTGGGTGACACCGTCATCGTTGCCGAAGGCGAGACCATCGGCCGGGAGCATCAGGTGCTGGTCCAGGAAACCACGACGGATCGCCTGACCGACGTGCAGAAAGAGCACGAAGAAGAACACGAGAGCGACGTCGCCACATTGCAGCGCGAGATCGAGCAGATCGAGCAGGAAAACGAAGCGGTGGCGCAGGAAGCGCGCGACCATCTCCAGCAGAAGCTGAACCGCTTGCGCGAACAGGCGCAGCACAATCAGGATCAGCTTGACGATCTGCAACAGATGAACTTCCTCAACGAGACCGAGTACCGGGAGTTGAAGAGCAAGTTCGGCAACGTCTTCCGCGCAGAGATGGGCGCCGAGGCCTTCTACGACATTCTGAAAAATATGGACCTGGACACTCTGGCCAGGGACCTGTGGCGCGAATTGCGGACCACCCGTTCCAAGCAGAAGGCTAAGCGGGCCACGAAGCGCCTTCAGGTCGTTGAGGCGTTGCGCAATAGTGGCAACCGGCCGGAATGGATGGTTCTCACCGTTCTGCCCGTCATTCCCCCCGAGTTGCGACCTATGGTCCAGCTCGACGGCGGCCGTTTCGCCACCTCCGACCTCAACGATCTCTACCGCCGCGTCATCAACCGCAATAACCGCCTGAAGCGCCTCCTGGAACTGGGCGCTCCCGACGTCATCGTGCGCAATGAGAAGCGCATGTTGCAGGAAGCGGTAGATAGCCTAATCGACAACAGCCAGCGCGGCAAAGCACTCAGCCGCCGCGGCCGTCGCGAGCTCAAGTCCCTCTCTGACATGCTCAAAGGCAAGAAGGGACGCTTCCGCCGCAACCTGCTCGGTAAGCGCGTCGATTACTCCGGCCGCTCCGTCATTGTTGTCGGCCCCGAATTGAAGATGGGTGAAGCCGGTTTGCCCAAGACGATGGCGCTGGAGCTGTTCCGCCCCTTCGTCATCAGCAAACTTGTCCAGTACGGACATGCCAGCAACGTCAAGGGCGCCAAGCGCTTCATCGAGCGCCAGCCCCCGGAAGTGTGGGAGGTTCTGGAAGAGGTCATCGAAGGTCGCCCCATCCTGCTCAACCGGGCGCCCACGCTCCACCGCCTGGGCATCCAGGCCTTTATGCCGCGGCTGGTCGAAGGCAAGGCCATCCAGCTCCACCCGCTGGTTTGCGCCGCCTTCAACGCCGACTTCGACGGTGACCAGATGGCCGTCCACGTGCCGCTTTCCCAGCGTGCAGTCGATGAGGCCATGAACCAGATGATGGCCACGCGCAACCTGCTTAAGCCGGCCAACGGCGAGCCCATCGTCGGTCCCTCCAAGGACATGGTCCTCGGCGTTTACTACATCACTATGACTGAGGATGGCAAGAAGGGCGAAGGTCGCACTTTCAGCAGCCTCGACGAGGTAGAGATGGCCTACAACCTGGGCTTCCTCCACCTCCATGCCAAGATCAACCTCTACACGGAGACCTACTTCGATGAGAAAGGTCGCCGTTATCTGGATAACGAACCGCGCCGCCGTCTCATCGAGACGACGCCCGGCCGCGTGCTCTTCAATCGCGCGCTGCCTGAGGGTATGCGCTTCGTCAACGAACTGTTGAACAAGGGCGCCGTTAACGAGTTGATCAACCGTGTCTATCGTCGCTTTGGCGACGAAGCCACCATCGACATGGTGGACAAGATCAAAGATCTTGGATTCCACTATGCGACCGTTTCCGGCGTCACCGTTGCCATTACCGACCTTACCATTCCTGACGAGCGCGAAACCATCCTCTCCGGGACACAGAATCGCGTCGATGAGATCGACCGCCAGTACCGCCGTGGCCTGCTGACAGAAGAGGAGAGTTACCAGCGCACCATCGAGCAGTGGAACAACGCCAAGGACGAGGTAGAGGAGGCGGTTCGCACCGCCCTCGATCCCGATGGTCCCATGGCCGTCATGGCCCTCTCCGGTGCAGGGAAGGGCGGATTTGGCCCTATCACCCAGCTTGCCGGGATGCGCGGCCTGATGGCCGACCCGCAGGGCCGGATTATCAAGGTGCCCATCACCTCAAACTTCCGCGAAGGGCTGTCGGCTCTCGAGTACTTCATCTCCACGCACGGCTCCCGTAAGGGTCTAGCCGACACCGCGCTGCGTACGGCCGACGCCGGTTACCTGACCCGTCGCCTTGTCGACGTGGCCCAGGACGTCATCGTCACCGCCGAAGA
>JAWVYQ010000018.1:0-34154 GCA_033722615.1 Promineifilaceae bacterium (SeqCode) | reverse complement strand
GATGGGGTAGGTCTGACCGCTCAACAATTCGACCACGTGCCAGTTGACGGCCCATATCTGAATGGTCGATCCGACGGCCGAGACCAGCCGGCCGAACCATAAAAGGCGAAAATCGCGATGTTGGAGGGCGACGAAGCGGCGTTGTGACATTGGTCCAACCCCCGAGAGGCTCAGGGAAACGAACGCTCCCGAAGGTTCATGGATTTAACATAAGAAGCCGTTAATAGCGGTTAAAGAAGTCGATGACGCGCTGCTGTAAGAGGCGGTCGGCCGCGTCGTGGAACGTGTGCGGTGCGTCGGGATAGGTGAAGCACTCGACCGTCTTGCCCAACTCCTGCAGCCGCTGGCACAGCTCGGCCGACCATTCCGGCGGCACCACGCCATCCGCTTCGCCGTGATGGATGCTGACGGCGGCCTCGATACGGTCTAGGTGATGGATGGGCGCGATGCGCTCCATATCTTCCGGCGGCGTGGCCAGCTCTTCCTCACCCGTCTCCCCGTTGGACCACACCAGAATCCGCTCGTAATTCTTGTATTCGTCCCCGCTCATCGAACCGTAGAGGGCGGCGGCCCGAACGCCAGCGTTGACCGTGATGATGCGCAGGGCCATACCGCCCCCCATACTGTGGCCCAGCAAGTGTATCTCGTCCGCGTCGGCCGCCGCCATCGGTCCAGGCGTGCCGGCCTGAGCCTTGATGATGGCGATGAGGTTCAGTACGTCGACGGCGTACCCGATGCGAAAATCGGCCGGCTCGTCGCCGTTAGCGAACGCCTCCGTCTGGTCGGAGGGCCCATGGTTGCGGTAATTAGGGTGAATGACCAGATATCCGGCCCGCGCCAGCGCGTCCGCGTAACGCGTGGTGTAAGCAATCGTCCCATAATTTTCCGGCGGGATGTAGCCGTGAAGGACGAGGGCCACGGGGAACGGCCCCCGGCCGAAAGGCACGTTCATGAAACCATAAATCGTGAGGCCGTCGCTGGGGTAGGTAACCAGCGTGCGCGTAAATGACTCGGTCACCGCCAGCTGCTGGACCACTTGCAGCTCGCCGCCCTGCCCATACGGTCGCGCTGCCAGATCGGCGATGGTTAGCCCGGCATACGGATCGGGCGTCGGCGTAACAGACGGCGTTGCCGTCGGAGCAGGCGTCGCCGTCTCCGTAGGGATGGGCGGAGGTGACGTGGCAGTGGGCGTCGCCGTCTCCGTCACCGTGGGTGGCGGCGTGACTGTCGCCGGAGCGGCTGTCGGGGCCAGGGTCGGCGATGCCTGCGCCCCCGCGCTCCCATCCGACGCGCCCGCCACCGGCGCCGCTCCATCCTGGCGACAGGCAACCAGCGGGACGACAAACAGCAAAAGGAGCAGCGCCCGCCAACGGAGCGCTACCGTTCTGCCGCGCAGACTACCGTTCATACGGCGCACCCTCTTCTCGAACCTGCCCTTCTCGTCGTTCCCGCCTGCGCCCCTGGGCGCCCCACTGGACAAAAACACCGGCCACAAAGAGCAGGACAAAAACGGCTATGCCCGCCACTCGCCCCAGATCGAGCCAGTTGCCTGCTGCCTGCGTCAACAACGTCGCCCCCAATGCAGAGGAAAGCACGATAAGTGATGGATCAAAGAGCAGAGAAACCAGCACCGCGCCGATCAGGCCGCCAGTAACGTAGAGAACGACAGAAACAGTGTTTGGCGGCCCGCCGGCCGTGCCCAACATGCGCACCAGGTTGAGGAGAAAGTAACCGCCGGCCACGAAACCTGCGATGGCCACCGCCAGCCGCTGGGCGAAAGTGGCGACGATTGAGCCCAACACTCCGGCGATTAGGGCCACGAGCAGAACCAGCCAGATCGCCTGATCGCCTAAGAAAGCCAGAGCCAGCTCAAATCCCACCACAAAGCCGGCTGCGCCGACAAAGAGCCAGAAAAGCAAGCGACCGAAAAAGAGGGAGACGAAACCAACCACAGCCTGGATTAAAGACATCTTTCACTCCTGATCGCGGACGTTGTCGATCGCCACCGGTTCAATCTCTCCGGCCGGCTCGAATCCCAATATCCGGCCATAGAAATACAACTCGGCTTCCAGGGCGCGCCCAATGTTCTCTCCCCGCCGGAATCCGTGCTGCTCCTCCGCAAACGATAGATAAGCGACAGGCACTCCCTTCTCCCGCAGGGCGTCGACCATCAATTCCGACTGGTTTGGCGGCACGACTTCGTCTTCCAAACCCTGGAAGAAGATGATGGGACAGGAGAGTTGGTTGGCGTGGTGCAGGGGCGAACGCTGCCGATAAAGGTCCCGCTGCTCGGGGAAAGGGCCGATCAGGCTGTGCAGATAGCGGGACTCAAATTTGTGCGTCTCATCCACGAACCGTTCCAGGTCGCTGAGCCCGAAGTAACAGGCGCCCACTCCAAAAAAATCGTGGAAAGCAAGGGCGCAAAGCGTCGTGTAGCCTCCGGCGCTGCCACCACGGATAGCCAGCCGCCGGCCGTCGACAAGGCCTCGCTGCACCAGATAACGGGCGCCGTTGATGCAATCTTCGACGTCGACAACGCCCCACGCTCCTTTGAGCCGTTCCCGGTAGTCGCGGCCGTAGCCCGTACTGCCCCGGTAATTGACGTCGAGAACGGCGATGCCCCGGCTGGTCCAATACTGGACGCTCAGGTCGAGGGCCGATCCGGATCGACTCGTTGGGCCGCCATGGCTCGTCACGACCAGCGGCGGCTTCTCCCCGGCCGGCGCCTCGTAATCCGCATTCTGTGGCCGGTAGAAGTAGGCGTGGGCCGTCTCGTCATTCCCCGTGGAAAACTCGACCGTTTCCGGAATCGAAAGATAATCCACGTCTACCGGCACGTCGCCGGCCCGACGTAACACGCTGACCTGCTGCGTCCTCAAATCGACCCGCACGACGACCGGCAGCTCTGTCGGCGACGCGGCTTTCAAGGCAATGAAATCCTCTCCCGTCTGCAAGCCGGCCATCTCGGTATAAGGCGTCGACATCGGGGTGAGGTCGCCCGTTACCGGATCCAGCGATGCCAGGCGCCAGATGCCCCCGTCGAAGTAGAGGGTGAGAAGTCGGCCATCGGCAGCGACGTCGTACGTGCTCATGTCAAATTGCCACAAAGGGGCGCTGAACTCAGCCTCTCGCTGCAACACCGGCCCCGACCAGCCGTCACGCCAGCGATACAGGTTCCACCATCCCGTCCGGTCCGAGACGAAGTAGAGGTCGCCGGCCGGCGACCACACAGGCTGACAGACAGACTCAGCCTTCCCTCCTGCCACCAGCGTCATGTCCGTTACGGCGCCGACCTCATCCAGGGCACCAACCCACAATTCGCTGCCGTCCCACGGCATGTTCGGATGGTGCCACGTCAGCCAGGCAAGCCTTTTCCCGTCAGGGCTGAGACGTGGCGAGGCGTAGAAGTCGTTGCCTTCAACCAGCGGCCGGCCGCTTTCGCCCCGACCGTCCAGGGGCAGGCTGACCAGCGCGTTGGCCGGCTCCTCCCCGTCGACGCCGTGATCCTCACGCACACAGATGATGCGTTGCCGGTGGCCGTCGACGATGCCATCTGCATAATAGGTCTTACCATCCGCGGGCGTCAACGGTTCCGGCTCTCCCTCCGGCCGCAACCGGTAGAGTCGCTGATCCTCAAAGTTAACGAAATAAACGACGTTGCCGTCCACCCAAAACGCGCCCCCACCGTATTCGTGCACGCGGGAGCGCACGTTAAACGGCGCCGCCGTCAGATCAGTCACCCGGCCGTCGGGCGTCCAGCGCATCAGCACGTTGCGCCCCTCATCCGCCGGCCGACCCTCGGTCCAATATATGGCGCCGCCCTCGACGGCGATCTGGCCAAGATATCTCTTGCCACTGGCAACCTGCTCGGTCGACAGTGGCGATTTCCACGATCCGTAAGGCGCTACCTTTGTCCCGGTCATGTCGCAATCATAGAGGGGACGGGCCATTTCGCCAACTCTGGCCGGCCGCAATGGCGCATCGTCATCGTCTTTGGCCCCTCCCTATCCCCGCAGGTCAATCCGTGTGAGACTGCAACCGCTGCCACAGCAAATCCCGGCGGCGCCACAACCGTTGGCGCGTCGTCTCCTGGTCCAGCGGCAGCGTCATTAGGATGGCGTCTTCCCCCGTGTCTTTGTAGTAACCCTTTCGCCGGCCGACGACCTCAAACCCATATTTGTGGTAGAGGCCCTGCGCCACCTGGTTGCGGCAACGCACCTCCAGCGTCGCCAGGGTAGCGCCCTGCTCCACGGCGACGAGCAGCAAGTTCAAGAGCAACAACTCACCCAGTCCCCTGCCGCGCCACGCCGGCTCCACGGCGATGATACTAACGTGCGCCTCGCCCGCAACCAGCCAATGTCCGGCGAAACCGACGATGGACCGTTCGCCGCCCGTTTCCCCTGTAAGCACATAATAATAGGCGCGCTCATTGGCCGTCAATTCGCGACGATACCCTTCGGCCGGCCAGGGCGTAGGGAAGGAGCTGCTCTCAATCGCCATGACCGCCTCCAGATCGCCCAGGCGCATCCGGCGCAACGCATAAGGTCGAGGGGGAACGAGCGCGCGTGCCCTCGTCTTAACGGCCGCCATTAAGGCTCGCGCAGATATAGGGGCGTGAGCGCGGCCGGATCGTCCGTCTCCCCACGGCGCAAGCGGCGCCAGCCGATCTCGGCCAGATAGCCGGGGCGACGCACGCGGCCGGCCGGAGGCACCACGCTGTGCCCTTTCCCGGCCGCGCGAATCATGCGCAGCGCCCGCTCAGATAGCTCGCCGGCAAACGTCACCGGCGCCTCTACCCGGCGCAGCATCCCCTCCCACGTGTCGTTGACAGGCGTGCCGTCAGCCTGCCACCCTTTTTTTGCCTGCCACTGGTAACGCCCCCCCGTGATTCGCGTGCGGCCGGCCTCGGCCACGACCACCAGGCTTCCTTCCGACGGCGGCTGGGCCGCGGCCACGATGTCCAGGGTCGGTACGCCGATGAGGGGCATCTGGTGCGCCAACGCCAGCCCTTTGGCGAAACCGAGGCCAATGCGCAGGCCGGTATAGGAACCGGGCCCCAGCGCCACCGCCACCCCTTTCAAATCGTCCGCTGTGACGCCCGCGCGCTGCAACATGCGCTGCACGGCCGGCGCTACTTCAACAGTCTGGGTATTGACCGATTGCCAACAATGTTCGGCGACGACTTCCGCGCCGCTGTGCAAAGCCAGCCCGGTCCATCTGGTTGCGGTGTCTACGGCAAGAATCATCTCTGTTACTTTGCAATTTGCGCTACACGCCGAACGCGCTGCGCTTGAACCCTTTCAAGAGGGCGGCCGAACGCTCGCCCGAGGCGACCATGCGCAGACCGCGGCGCATTTCTTTCAGATAGCGCAACGTGATCCACAGGCGGTCGGCCGGCAGGAAACGCTCGATCCGCTCCGGCCATTCGATCATCACGGCGCCGCCGCTGTCGAGAACATCTTCCAGCCCGGCCGTGGCGATCTCGCCCTCGCTGGACAGTCGGTAACAATCGACGTGATAGAGGATGCGGCCGTCGCCCAACCGGGGATACTGGTTGACGAGCGTAAACGTCGGGCTGGTGACACGCAGTGCCGTTCCCCAGCCGCGCCCTACTCCCCGGGCCATGACGGTTTTACCCGTCCCCAGCTCTCCAGAAAGACAGATGACGTCATCCGGTTGCAGCAGTTCTCCCAGACGAACGCCCAGGCGCTCAGTCTGTTCGACCCCTGTACTGATGAAATCCAGCGTCCACTCGTCTAATATTGCCATGGTTTAACGTTGTGTGTGGCCAAAACGTGGCCGCAACGGCGCTTACCCCTTATTATACCTTCTCTGCGCGATCATGGTATGGCTTGAGCGAAACTGGTGCACAACTCGTGGCTTCGAGCCCGATCGCTCGGATAAGAGGCCAATTGTCCGATGGAAAGACTCGGCCTTTTCGGTAATCTCATGGTATTATTGAAGCAACTCAACGGGAGTGTCAACAACAATGCGCTTGCTCATCATCTCAGACATCCACGCCAACCTGGCCGCTTTCGAAGCGGTATTAGAAGACGCCGAAGGGGAGTGGGAGCAGATCTGGTGCCTCGGAGACGTGATCGGCTACGGGCCAGATCCTAACGAGTGCCTGGCTCTACTTCGCGAACACGATCACGTCACGCTGACGGGCAACCACGACTGGGCCGTCCTCGACAAGTTGGACATCAATTCCTTTAACCACGAAGCGCGAACGGCCATTCGCTGGACGCAGGAAAAGATCACCGAGGAAACGCGTTCCTACCTGGCCGAAAGGCCGCCCAAGCTAGTCAAAGAACCGTTTACCCTGGCCCACGCCAGCCCGCGCCAGCCGGTATGGGAGTACATCATGGACCAGGAAACGGCCCTCGTCAATTTTGACCACTTCGACACGGCGTATTGTCTGGTGGGGCACACGCACAGCCCCGTCATCTTTGAAAAAGCAGACTCCGTACAGGCTGACGTCAATCTGCCCATGTATGGGGAGGCGATGCCCCTCAACGGCCGCATGATCATCAACCCGGGCAGCGTGGGCCAGCCTCGAGATTCAGACCCGCGGGCAGCTTATGCCCTCCTTGACACCGACGCGATGACGTGGGAGCAACGGCGCGTGAACTACCCCATCCACGTCACGCAAGAAAAGATGAGGAAAGAGGGGCTGCCCTATCGCCTCATCGCCCGGCTGGAATACGGCTGGTAAGGGATCCGCCCCGGCGGCCGTACAGACCAACTGTCGTAGCAAATGGAACTTGAAGCCGGCATTCGTCGTCTTAAGGGTAGAGACAGAAAGTGACACCGCACCTGGAGGCGAACACCATGATACGCAAACGACATTTTCTCATCCTGGCCATTGTGGCCTTACTATTCACCGCCTGCGCAACCGGAGCAGAGGAGGCTGGCGCGCCGGCCGCGGAGCCAGATATGTTGGTAGAAGAGGAAATGGCCGAAGAAGCGCCCGCGCGCGCAGCCGACGCCGCCGGCGAGGGTGCTCGCTCAACCGGCGCGCCGGCCGCCCAGGTGGACGTGCAGGAACAACTGATCATCCGCACCGGCCGCCTGGATATCGTCGTCGAAGAGACGGAAGAGACGCTGGACGCCATCATTGACCTGGCCAACGACAGCGGCGGTTGGGTCGTCAGCAGCAGCCTCTTCGGCTCCGACGGCACGAAATCGGGCCAGGCCACCATCCGCGTCCCCGTCGACCAGTTCGACGCCATCATGAACCAGATCGAAGAGATGGCGCTACGGGTGAACCGCTCCTCGACCTCTGGCGAAGACGTCACAGAAGAGTACGTCGACCTCAGCGCCCGCCTGCAAAACCTCGAGGCGACAGCCGAGCGCGTGCGCGGCTTCCTCGATGATGCCCGCGACGTGGAAGACGCCCTGGCCGTCAATCAGGAGTTGAGCCGGCTGGAAAGCGAAATCGAGTCGCTGAAGGGGCGGCTGCAATACCTCGAACAGTCGGCCGCCTTCTCCACGATTGAAATCAGCTTGACGCCGGACGAACTATCCCAGCCCCTGGAAGTGGGCGGCTGGCGGGCCGGCGGCGTCGTACGCAACGCGGTCGAGGCGCTGATTTCGGCTCTGCAAGGGCTGGCGACCATCGCCATCTGGCTGGTCGTCGTCTTTCTGCCGCTACTACTGATCGTCATTGTGCCCATCGCCCTGATCGTCTACCTGGTTCGCCGCTGGTATTACGGCCGGAGAAGGCAGGAGGAGACGACGCCGGCCGAGTCATGACGGTGAGCCGCCGTTTCCTATAGCAGCCCTCGCACTACCACCCTTCGCATTAGCATCAGCAACGCCGGCGTTGCCGTCCCTTTGAGCAACGCTTGCGTTGCCGTTTTCAATGGCCGCCCGCACGGCTCCGGCGCATTCGTGAAAGGCGGCCGTGCTCTGCATCGATAACTCGCGCGGGCGCGGCAGGTCGACCGTCACCCGACCGGTAATGCGGCCGGGATGGTCCGTCATCACCAGCACGTCGTCGGCCAGCAATACGGCTTCAGAGATGCTGTGGGTCACCATAAAGACGGTGACCGGCATCGCCCGCCAGATCCGCAGCAGCTCCTGGCCCATGCGCTCACGGGTCAGCGCGTCCAGCGCGCCAAACGGTTCGTCCATGAGGAGCAGGTCCGGTTCGTGGACCAGCGCCCGGGCCAGAGCCACCCGCTGCGCCATGCCGCCGGAAAGCTGCGCCGGGTAACTCTGTTCAAACCCTTGTAGACCGACCAGTTGCAGCAGATCCGTCACCCGGTCGGGCGCCTTCTTCCCCGTGATCTCCAGTGGCAGGCGCACATTCTCATATGCCGTACGCCACGGCATCAGGTTTTCCTGCTGGAAAACGATGCCGATAGGCTCACGTGCCTTGTGGGGCGAGTACCCTTTTAGCCGCACGCGGCCGGCGGTCGGTTGCAGGAGCCCGCCCAAAATCCGCAGCAACGTCGATTTGCCCACGCCCGACGGGCCGACGAGAACGGTAAAGGAACCGGCCGGGATGCTGAGTGAAATGTCTGCCAGGGCATGGACGCCGTCGGGAAAGACGTGGTTAACTTCCTCCACGTGGAGAAAAGTCTCCCCGTCGTCGCTTCTACTGCGGCGCGCCTTCTTTTGCCTGATTGCCACGTGACTTGCCACGCTATCTCACCTCACTCCTCAGGTTGATTGTCTCTTATGAAATCGTTGGTGTACGCCCCTTCCAGGTCGGCCAACGGCGCATCGATAAGGCCCATCTCTAACAACACGTCCTGCGTCCGCTCCCACGATTTCGGGTCGGTGTGTCCCAAAACGGGCGCCTCCCACATCGGCAAGGAGGCTTCCAGGACAGCCATCCTGCTGTCGTCAAGCCCTTCCACGTATTGTTTTGAGATTTCGTACGCTTCTTCCGGATTCGCCAGCGTGTCAGCCAGACCGCGCAGTGTGGCCCGCACCAGACGGTGGACCAACTCCGGGTTCTCGGCAATAGTCGTCTCGTTGGTGATGATGCCGTTGGCCACCATATCGATGTAGTGCGCAACGTGAATGACGTCGATCGCTTCGCCCTGGGCGCGCAACTGAACGGGCTCGTTATTTGCGTAGCCGACGACGGCGTCCACCTGGCCTGCGAGGAGGCTCTCGACCTGGGTAAAGCCGATCTCCTCGGCCGCGACTTCATCCGGGGAGACGCCGGTCGCCGACAGCAGCCCCACATAGCCAACGTAGCTGGCGCCAAAGAAACCGGGTAGGCCAACGGAACGGCCGATCAGATCCTGCGGTTCCGAAATACCCGCCTCCTCCTTGCTCACCACGGCAATGGGGAAGTCCTGAAACCACTCCAGTACGTAAACGACGGGCAGTTCCTGGGCGCGAGCCAGGATCACCTGTTCCCCGCTGACAATGGCGAACGGCAACTCGTTTGCCCCCACCAGGGCAATGCCGTCCGTCTCAAAACTGTAATCAAATTCGATCTCCAATCCCTCTTCGGCATAATAACCTTTCTCAACGGCCACGTAAAAGGGCGCGTACTGGGGATCGGCCACAAAGCCCATGGGCAGACGAATGTGGGTCAATTCGGCCGGCGCCTCGGCTGTCTCCGCCGCACAACCGGCCGCAAATAGCAGCAAAGCCAGTAAAAGGATCGTCAGTGGTCGTGACATTACTTTCCTCCAGAACGGTAAAGGTAAAAGATGGGCAGCCGCTCTCTACTCATTCTCCTGCCAGCGCAGCAGGCGTCTCTCCAACAAGGCCACCATCCCATACATGGCCAAAGCGATGGCCGCCAGAGTCAGCAGGACAACAAACACAAGGTCCGTCTTAAACTGGTAGCGCGCCGTCACCAGCAAGTAGCCCAGCCCCTGGCTCTTGGGCTGCACAAACTCGCCCACCAGCGCGCCGATGACAGAAAGGGTCGCGCCGACCTTGAGCCCCGCCAGGAGAATGGGCAGCGCGGCCGGCACCTCCAGCTTGCGAAAGATCTGCCACTGGGAGGCCCGCAGCGAATGCATCAACTCGTACAATTCGGTGGGCACCGAGCGCAGGCCGGCGATGACGTTGATCAGAATCGGGAAGAAGACGACGATAACGGACACCAGCACGCGGCTCCAGAACGTGGAGCGCACCCAGATAGTCAACAGAGGGGCGATGGCGATGACGGGAATGGCCTGGGACGCGATCAGGTAGGGCGAAAGCAAACGTTCGGCCAGCGGCGACTTGGCAAGCAAGTAACCAAGGGGCGTCGCAATGCCGAAGCCCAGCAACAAACCGGGCACAACCTCGCTAACCGTGATCAGGGTATGCCGCCAGAGACGGCCGTCGGTAGCCACGATCAGAAACTGTTGTCCCACGTCGGCCGGTCCCGGCAGGATGAAACGGTCGTACCCACCCAGCACCGTCACCGCCTCCCATAGCAAGAGAAGGAGCAAAAAGGATATGGCCGTCGTCAACCAGATCGGTTGTTCTCGTAAGCGTTCCATCTCAACCTGCCGCCCCAGCTGCCGTCTCCCGTCGGAGCGGCCGCCAGCCACGGATCGCCACTGCTGATCTTCAGTCAATTGGGGCAGGAAACAGGAAAGGGGAAAGGGGTGTGAGCGGAGTCGGCGCCCGCCCTCAACAAAAAAACCCACCTGTCCAAGGTGGGGCATGCTGAAAGCAGGCACGGTCGCCCGGCTTACCTTCTCCCATCCAGACTGTCACTGTCGGCTCTGGAATCGCGCCAGATCCACCTTCACCGCCACGCGACGAAAAGGCCGCGAAGAGACAAAGGGTAGCGGGCTTCGCTCGTGAGAGCGTCACCGCCGATCGGGAATTTCACCCTGCCCCGAAGGTTGCCTATTCAATTTGTTCTGGCAGACCTCTTCAAGTCAATTCAATCTGCCAGATAATCACACAATAGATTATAGCATCTGCGGCGGGACTTAGGCAAACGCGCAATAGGACCCATCCTCAGCGATCCACAATCCGTTCAGGAAGCGGCCTCTTCCGTGTCGGTCGCCTCCGTTTGCCCTTCCTCCGCGTCCGCGACAGCGCTGCCCTCGGCGGCCGGTGCATCGCTGCCGTCACCCGCCGCCGCCTCTGTCGGGCGCTCCGGCGTCTCTTTCAGGCCGGGCAGGTTCTTCAGGGTTTCTGTCAGGTCAACGCCCGTCAGGGCCTCAATCGCGCTCGGCACCTGCGCCATAATGCGCGTCACGTCGTCCGTCACGCGCGAGGCGCCCGATCCGCGGCCGTTCTCGCCGCCGATAATCACAATGCGATCCGTCTTGGACAACGGCTGGGCAATCGCCGCAGCAATCTCCGGCAACTTGTCCAGGATCTGTTGCAGGATCGCCGCCTGCGTATATTGCTGCCAGGAGTGCGCTTTCTCTTCGGTAGCTTCTGCCTCGGCCAGCCCCTTCTGGCGCAGCACTTCGGCGTCGGCCAGACCTTTCGCCCGGTCGGCGTCGGCCTCCGCCTCGCCCCGCTGGCGAATGGCGTCCGCCTCGCCGGTGGCCTCCGTCTGCAACTGGTAGCGGCGGGCGTTCGCCAGCGTGCGCACCCGGTACTCTTCCGCCTCGGCCGGTTTGTGCACCGTCGCCAACAGCTCCTTCTCCTTGCGCAGCGCCTCCTGCTCCTGCACTTCAATCTGCTTCTTCTTCTCGATAACCTCAATCTCGACTTCTTCGCCCTTGATCTTCTGGTTCTCGATATTCTGTTGCAGCGTGTAGGCCAGCTCCGCCTCGGCGCGCTTGCGGTTTGTCTCCGCCTCGTAAGCCGCCTTCTGCACCTCGAAATCTTTGCGGCTCTCGGCGATCTTAGTCTCGGCCTCGAACTTGGCGGACTCCCCTTCCTGGCGCGCTCGGGCGCTCTCGATGGTCGCATCTCGAGACGCCTCGGCCTCGCCGATGGCAGCGTCTCGCTTCACCTGGGCGATTCGCGGCCGGCCCAACGCTTCCAGATATCCTTCGTCATCCTTGATGTCCTTGATGACGAAAGAAATAATCTCCATCCCCATGCTGGCCATATCTTCGCCAGAGACTTCTTGCACCTTTTGGGCAAACGCTTCCCGGTCGCGGTAGAGCTGTTCCACCGTCAGGGTGCCGAGAATGGCGCGCAAATGGCCGGCCAGCGTCTCGTGGGCCACGTACTCTATCTCGTTCTCGGACTTGGAGAGGAATTGAATGGCGGCCGTCCGGATCGAGCTTTCGTCGCTCCCGATCTTCACCTGGGCGACGCCGTCCACCGTCACCTTGACGCCCTGCACTGTGGGCACGTCCGGCGTCGTGATGTCGATGGTCATCACCTCCAGAGAGAGGTCGTCGACGCGCTCCCAGATCGGCCAGACGAACGTCCGGCCGCCGGTGACGATGCGGAAATTACTCTCAACCGTCTCCAGTTCGTCACGGCGTCCCTCTCCCCGGCCGGAAATGACCAGCACCTCGTTGGGACCAACCTTCTTCACGCGGCTGGCGTAGCCGAAGACGAGGGCGATGACGACGAAGACAAACAGAACAATGCCGATGGGAATCAACACACTCATGGTTTTACCTCACGGAAAGGAACCAGATCTGGTTCATGGGACAACTTCACTGCTCAACCGTCTGTACAAAAGCCACCCGCCCGACGATACGCTTGATGATCACGACGTCGCCGCTGGGAATCTCCTTGCCCGACACAGAGCGCGCCCCCAGCTTGACGCGGCCGCTCACGTTGTTAAAGGCGATCTCTCCCAGACCGTTGCTGGGAATAGTGATGATCACTTCCGCCTCGCGGCCGATGGCGTCCTCTTGCAGGTTGTAATGGCTGGACTTGCTGGGCGAGAGAACGTAGAGGAAGAACACCTGGGCCAACGCGCCGATAATCAGGCCCAACCCGGCCGACCAGAGAATGCTGGGCGTCACGTCCATCTCCAGCCAGATGCGCGTGATCAGGCCGGCCAGACCGAACGTCGCTCCGAACATGGCCAGCGCGAAGGGGCTGATGTTAATAAAGTCCAACCCGCCGTCGCCGTCCACGTCAAAATCGAAGTCGATCGCTTCGCCAATCTCCGCCCCAATGAAGCTCAAGAGGGCGAAGAAGAAGCTCACGAGCAGGATCCCTGCGTAGACGAGATTCAGGGTCCCGGAGGCGAACAATTCTTCCAGCATAATCGGTTCCTCACCGGTAGAAAGCAAATCGTTCTCAGATTATACTCCCGGCAGATCGGGCGGTGCAACCGGCGTCCTTATAATCCATTACGCAAGAAGCGCTCCCCTGGTTGCACGAAACGCCCAACTCGTACAAACCTTGGTCAATGGCCGCACCCTGATGACGGAATGGGAGGGCGCCGGAGTGATAAGCGTGTTGAGCGTCTGCCCGACCGTTGCTAGAATCGCCGGAACGCGCTCCACTGAACGCCAATGACCTAATCGACCAGGAGGATAGAAGAATGGATGCTTTTTTGGATGGCGTTATTTCCCGGCTACAAGAGTTTTTCGATCCCGCATTGCTGGGCGCTCAAATCGCAGAACTGGTAACCGACTTCGTCGTCTTCGCCGTGATTTTCACCGCCTTTTACTTGCTTTGGCTCGTCGTGCGCCGGCCGCTGCAACGGGTCCTGGCGCAGACCAAGTTAGACGAAACGGCCATCACGTTCGTCGAGACGGTGGCCAAATATACCATCCTGCTCGTCGGCGTCGTCAACGCCATGGCGGCCGCCGGAATCCAGACGGCCTCCGTCCTGGCGTCGTTGGGCATTGCCGGCCTGACCATCGGCTTTGCGGCGCGAGACGCCTTCTCGAACCTGATCTCCGGACTACTCATCTTCCTCGACCGGCCGTTCGTCATCGGCGACTTGGTAGAAATCGAGGATAACTACGGCCGGGTCGATCAGATCACACTGCGTTCGACGCGCATCGTCACCGTCGACGGCAAGATGCTGGCCGTGCCCAACTCAGACATCATCAACAAGACCGTCGCCTCTTACACCAACTTTCCCCACCTGCGCCTGGACATCGACCTGACCGTTGGCGTCAACGAGGACCTCAACCGCGTCCGGCAGGTGCTGTTGGAAGTGATTGGCGATGACCCCGCCTACATGGAGGATCCACCCGCGCGCGTCGTCGTCACACAAATCAACGACTATAACGTCGCCGTGAGCCTCCAGGCGTGGCTGCACGACGAGCGAGAACACGTGACCCGGCGCTTCGACCTGCGGGAACGGGCATTCGACGCCCTGAACGCGGCCGGCGTCGAGATGCCCTTTGAGACGCTACAATTGCGGCCGCTCGAAATTCGCTCGTTGGATGCGGCGCTGCCGTCCTGAACGGCAGCAACTTTTATGAGGTCACGAAGTGCATCTTAGCGATCTCCGGTGAGGTTTGCTATACTAATAATGAAATTCAATGCGCCCTCGGGCGGCGCACGACCATGCGCCATCTCCGAGATAATGGCACATAAGTGGTAAAGGAGTCAGGCGATGGCTAAACGCAAAAATAGAAGGTCATTCTCAGAGAGAAGTTTTTCCGAAAAAGTAATGATTGTGCTCAGCATCCTTATTGCGATCAGCATGATCCTGGCGCTCTTCGCCAGTTTCGCGCCGCAGGCAGCGGTGGGCGGCTAACGTTCTGAGCGCCACAACTTGATACACGCTGCCAGAAGCCAGGTAAAGCGAGCATTCGCCCAGCCTGGTTTTTTGGCGCCTCTTACAATAAGAAGAGGCCCATGGCGAGGGCGAGGAGTCCGACGATCGCGTACTCCAGCGCGACGCGGCCGTCTAGCCGGTGGGAGAGCCGTTCCTTAAGCAAGCCAACGGCCATGTAGAAAGACACGAGAAGCAACCA
Organism: Promineifilaceae bacterium (SeqCode); assembly: GCA_033722615.1. Lineage (GTDB taxonomy): Bacteria > Chloroflexota > Anaerolineae > Promineifilales > Promineifilaceae > JAAYYY01. Next base: position 19,371 of record JAWVYQ010000018.1, on the reverse strand, counting down.
CCCTCCGCTTAGCGAGGAAAGCTCCCACACGTTAATCAGCCCCAGCACCAGGGCGGGCGCCACACCGGCCGCCGCACCGTAGGCCAGAGAGCGTCGCACGTCCCCGGTCAACCCCCAGAAGAAACGGCCGCCGAGCAGGGCGGTGACCAGCCAGACGGCCGGTCCGCCGAGCAGCCGCCGCAGGCCCATTCCGTAAATGACGATAAAGAGGATGAGGGCGATTAGATGAATGAGCACCATTCGCCCCCACTGCAACCAGGCGCTCCCCCGCTCCGGCGGCGTCAGCGAGACCGTTCTGTACTCCGCCAGCAATGCCAGCGGGATGAGAACGGCTGCTGCCAGCAACGCCAGCGTCCAACGCCCGAGATCGTCAATCTGTCGCAGCCAGAGTACCATCGCCGCCCCCAGCAGTGCCGGAACGATCCAGTACACAATCCCCGGCGACGGCCCTCCCTCTCGGGCCGATGGATGCAGGCTCAGCAGCGACTGCATCCCCGTGACCGCCAGTCCAACGACGATGAGCAACACCAACGTCGTCCCCGACAGATCGATTCCCAGCGGCGACCCCAGGACGGAAACTTGCAACTGTCGTGTGGGCAACTCGATCAGCCGGGACAGGGCCAGCACCAGTAAAAGGCCGCCAACCACCTTGCTGAGCCGCCCCCCTTCAATGCGCTGCGTTGTCATCGCCTTCTGTCACCTCCTCCAAAGCTGGGCCCGAAACCAGATGGAAGTGCAGGTGCGGCACTTCCTGATATGAACCTCCGTTGACGACGAGCCGGTAGCCCCGTTCCTCTAATCCGAACTCGGCCACCAGGCTACTCACAACCTGAAAAAGATCGGCCGTGAAATCGGTGTCGGCCTCCGTCAAATCCCGTAGGCTTGCGATTTTCCGCTTCGGCACAAGAAGAATGTGCACCGGATAACTCGGCCGCGGGTGGTGGAACGCTATCAGCGTATCCGTTTCGCGCAGTCGATCAACAGGAAGAGCAAAGGACATATGCGCGAACAGCCAACTGACGAGTAGGCGACCGACCGGTGAGCGCGCCAGCCATAGCAGAACAGACATCTATCCCATTGCAGGCTGTGCCGGCTAACCAAGAACGTTGATTACCGCGTCCAGCGCGTGCCAATAGGCCCGTTGTACAAAGCCGGGCCAATCGCTACCTGGCAACAGCGGTGGGAAATTGCCGCTGGCGTCCGGCTCGTCGAAGACATTGCCCCCGCCGGAACCGTCCCACAAAATATCTCCAGTGGGCACGCCCAGGTCGGCGACGAAGGGGTCGGGGTCGTAGCCGTTATTCTCGTATTCGTTGTCGTGCACCCAGTTGTTCTCAGGTAGAGGGCCGACGTCAACCTCCTCGAAAGCACCCGTACTGGTCAGGCTGAAGACGGCGAGGCCGATACTCTTGTTATCGCGAATGACGTTGTCGTATACCTCGTTATCGTCGGAACCGAGAATGAGCAGGCCCACGCCGGGCGGCATCAGCCGCGCTATCGCACCCTCCGGCGCGAAATTCTCGTGATTATTATCCTCCGTTACGTTGTCATACACCTTCGTCTCGCCCGACACTTTGGAAGTAAGGTTCGGCAAAAGGACAATAAAGATCCCCAGCGAGTTATCGTACGTGTGGTTGCCGTACACCTCGCCGTACATCGTGTTTTCTAGCTCAATTCCCAACACGTTGCCGTAGGCCACGCTATCGCGCACCACCACGTTCTCACACTGGCCCGCGTAAATACCGGCGTCGTCCACCCCGGTCACCTCCACCCGCTCGATGAGCACGTCCGTGCTCTGCACCGGATAGACGCCATAAGTACCCGTGTTCTCGGCGTAGATGTCGTGGAAGTGAACGCCCGTCACTCCTTCCACAAGGACGCCGTTGTCGGTGTAATTGCGTACCTCGAATAAGCCGATTTCAAAGTTATTGCCCGAAGCGATGACGCCGTCGGCCATTTCGCCCCGGCCGTCCAGTACCGGCCAGGCGCCCGTCTCGTCGGGCACGCCCAGCAAAGTGACGTCGCTGGTGTCGATGGCCACGCTCTCGTGGTACACGCCGTAAGGTACCTCAACCGTATCCCCCGGCCGGGCGCGGTCCACGGCCGCCTGTATCGTTTCCCCCTCCTGAACGCGGATTGTAATCGGCTGCCGCGCTTCCGATTCTCCCTCGAGCATGGCCGACGTGTACGCCCCCACCACGTCACGCGCCGGATTCTCCAGCGACGGCACCGCCGGCAAACCGGAAGGGACCTCGGCCGGGATCTCCGGCCGGTCGCTTTCGTCGGTCAGCGCATAGAGAAAAGCGATCAGATCCGCCCGCTCCTGCTCCGTCAGGTCAAACCCAACCACAAAGGGATCGACGTCCTCAACGCCGTGCGCCCGGCCGCCGCCCTCCGCGTAGAAGTCGACGACCTCCTCCAGCGTAGCCAGGGAGCCGTCGTGCATGTAAGGCGCCGTCAGAGCCACGTTGCGCAACGAGGGAACGCGAAAAGCGCCCTCCGGCGCGTCGTCGGCAACGGCCCCGCGCCCCGGATCGTCGTCCGGCACACCCACGACCCGGAACGTCTCGGTGGCAAAGGTCGGCGCAGCGTGACATTCAAAGCAGCGCGTCGCACCGGAGCGGAATAGAGCCAACCCTCGGCGCTGCTGCGGCGTCAGGGCATTCACGTTGCCCGCCGCATAGCGGTCAAAGGGACTGTCGTCGCTGATCAACGTCCGCTCAAAGGACGCCAGCGCCCGCTTGACGTTCTCCAGGGTCAGGCCGTCGTCGAAAACGTCGGCAAAGCCCGCCTCGTACTCAGGAATAGCCGCCAACTCCGAAAGCAAGTCGTCCGTGTCGGCCACGCCCATCTCGTCGGCGTGGGTCAAAGGCACCAGCGTCTGCTCCTCCAGGGATTCCTCACGGCCGTCCCAGAATAGAAAACGGCGGAAGGCCACGTTCCACAAAGAAGGCGTGTTGCGTTCCAGCTCAACCCCGCCCTGGCGCCTTGGGCCGGACCCCTCGCCTCCCCGGCCGCGGGCCACCGGCAGCCCGTCGGCGAAGCCGTAATCAGGGTGATGGCAATGGGCGCAGGAGAGATCGTCCTCCGCCGAGAGGATCGGATCGAAGAAAAGGAGTCTGCCCAGTTCCGCCTTCTCCGGCGTCGTGGGGTTGCCGGCCGGTTCATTCGTCGGCGGAAATTCCCGCTCCAGGCCGGAGTACGAGGGCTCGACGCTGCTCGCCCCCGTCCCCCACTCTTCAGGGGGCAACTCCGGATCGGCCGGCACCGGCGAGGCGGCCGCCACAATAAAAAGAACGACGACCACCAACAGCAACAACGCCGCAACACGCAACAACCATTTCAATACCGTGGACATTCGCAAACCTCCATCCGCCAGCGGACTGTTCTCACTCGAGTGTAAGGAGATATGCCACCAGTGCGTCCAATTCTTCGCCCGTCAACCGTTTGCCGAGATTGGCGGGCATCACGTTCTCAAAGCCTTCCACCAGATAGGCGTCCGGCCGCACAATCGACAGTTCAATATATTCCTGCGCCGTCAATCCATCGACGCGCGTTTCGGCCTGGCTCGCGATCCCGGCCAGGGAAGGCCCGACGATAACCGTTTCCGGCTCCGTCGCGTGGCAACTGGCACAATGCTGGCTGAACAACCGCTCGCCTTCCTCTATCTGGGCCGCCTCTTCCGGCGAGTACTGAGGCTCGGCCGTGGCCGTTGGCGCAGGGGTAGCATTCCCGCTACAGGCAGCCAGGTAGAGTAGGCAGCCGACCATCGCCACGAACATGAGGACGCGTCGACGTCCTTCGGAACGACAATAAGGGTGAAGGGAAGCCAAATGCAAAATCAGAAAAGGTATCAGGGACCGAAACGATCGAGGATGGGCGCGTATTGGCAACGACAACCGAGCGGGTGCGAGCACCCTTCAAGCGGAAGCTCTGGCACCTCATCGAAGGAATACGCCCCTTCGTACGCCTTGCAGACGGGGCAACTGTCGTGGCTGGCCAGAATGCGCACGCCCGTAGCCACGCCTCCTTCCTTGATGCGCTCCAGTGCCTGCTGGTGGACCTCGGCCGGTTGTTCATACTGGCCCGCATACTGCCCACGCGGCGTATTCTGCGTCACCATCCGCTTCCCCTGCAACTCGTGCACCTCTTTGTCAGCCGCATCTTCTTCAGCCACGTCCTACTCCTTCCAGGTGGGACAATTTGGCAAATTGTCCTACAGCAGTTGTCAATTGGTGGGCCGGAACGGTATTATGTACCTTTACACTGGTCTGGCCCGGCAAACGCAGAGTGATTCTAGTGATATGTGGGCGGATAGGCAAGCAGCGGTCGCCACCGCGCCAGCGAAACCGGGAGAGCCTCGCACCGCTGCCGCCAGCTTGCCCGTTCTGCTATAATGAAACCATGGCAAGTGTGCATGAGCATGAGCGGAACCAGAAGCAACAAGCCGCTTTCCGCCTGTTCAAGCCATATATTGTACCGGTCGGGTGCCACGCGCGTCCTCTAACCCGGTCTACTGAGATTAGGAGATGGAATGGACCTGCTGAAGCGATTGTTTGGCCTCGGAGACAATAAAGGGCATCATGATCCGCAAGGCATCTACCTGTACGTCGAGTGCGACCGCTGCGGCGCCCAGGTGCGCGTGCGCGCCGACAAGAAATATGACCTGAACCGCACCGAGGAGGGTTATACCTGGCACAAGACCATCGTCGATAGTAAATGTTTCCAGCAAATACCCACCGTCGTCCACTTCGACCGCGACTATAACGTGGTCGAATCGGAAATTGAGGGCGGACATTACATCACCAAAGAAGCGTACGAAGCGCCGGCCGAGCCTGAACCGGCCCCAGAAGAAGCAGAAGAATCGGAAACAGAGCCAACCCAGGAGTAAAAGCAGAAACTGCAATGGACAACCAGGACGAAAAGATCACTCTCTACACCTCCCGCTTCTGCGGTCATTCCCTCTCCGTCGAACACCTTTTGCGCGAATATGGCATTCCGGCCGAAATCGTCAACATTGACGGCGACGCCGAGGCCAACGCGCGCCTGCTCGAACTCAACGACGGCTACGCCAGCGTCCCCACCCTCCTGTTCCCGGACGGCACACAGATGACGGAGCCCTCGCTGCGCCGGCTGCGCGAGAAGCTAGGCATCGAGGAGGCCAGCCTAATCGACCGTGCGCTCGGCCTCATCGTCGGCGGCAGAGATTAACCGCTACCTCCTATGGCGACCGTCACCGGCCGGGATGAGCAGAGAAGACCGTGAGCGACAGGACGCTGGACCGCGGCCAATCACCTCCGGGGGGTGACTCTTCCCGGCGGCTAACCGACAGCCGGCTAGCCAACGTCGGCGCCCGCGCCATCCACCGCGCATTTGGCCGCTTCCAGACCGCTTTCGCCGCCATCACCCGTCGCGCCCAAAAGCGCTTCGTCACGCGCGACTGGCCCGCCATGCAGACCGACGCGCGCGAGCGCCTCGATCTCTACAAGAACGTCGTGGACCAGACCGTCGACGACGTGCGCGCCACGCTTGAAGACCGCGTCGAAGAAAAACTGGTCTGGGCCAGCATGAAGGCCGTCTACTCCGGCCTCATCGCCGACGGAGACGATTGGGAGCTGGCCGAAACGTTCTTCAACTCCATCACCCGCCGCATCTTTGCCACCGTCGGCGTGGACCCCCAGATCGAGTTTGTGAATACCGATTACGACAGCCCGCCAAACCAGGCCGCGCGAGCCGTCTACGCCACCCATCAGCGGGCTGCCTCGACGTCCATCCTCGTCGAAACCGTGCTCCGCAACCTGCCCTTCGCCGACGGCCTTCAGAATCTGGCGCGTGACGCCGAGCTGGCCGCCCGCGAAATAGACGAACGGCTGCGGGAAATTGGCGCCCTGCGTGTGGTAGAGCGCGTCGAGATGGTCGACGCCATCTTCTACCGCGGAAAAGGCGCCTATCTCGTCGGCCGCATCTTCAGCGGCTCCCACCGGCTGCCCCTGGTGCTCGCCCTCCTCCATCCGCCGGAGGGCATTATCCTCGACGCCGTCCTTCTAGACGAGAACGAGGTGAGCATTCTCTTCAGCTTTGCCCGCTCCTACTTCCACGTAGACGTGCGCCGGCCATACGACCTCGTTCACTTTCTCAAAACCATCATCCCGCGCAAGCGCACGGCCGAACTCTATATCTCTATCGGCTACAACAAACACGGGAAGACCGAACTCTATCGCGACATCCTTCACTATCTCTCCTACTCGCAAGACCGGTTCGAGATTGCCCGCGGCCAGCCGGGAATGGTAATGTCCGTCTTCACCATGCCCGGCTACGACCTCGTCTTCAAGGTGATCAAAGACCGCTTTGGTTTTCCCAAAAAGACGACGCGGCAGACCGTCATGGAGAAGTACCACCTCGTCTTCAAGCACGACCGCGCCGGCCGCCTCGTCGACGCCCAGGAGTTCGAACATCTGCAATTCGACCGCGACCGCTTCTCCCAACCGTTGCTCGACGAGCTACGGGAAGCAGCCGGGCAGACCGTCGTCGAGGAAGATAACACCGTCATCATCCGCCACGCCTACGTCGAGCGACGGATCATTCCTCTCGACATCTACGTTCACGAGGCCGACGACGAAGCAGCTTCTGCCGCCATCGTCGAGTACGGCAACGCCATCAAAGACCTCGCCGTAACCAACATCTTCCCCGGAGACATGCTCCTGAAGAACTTTGGCGTCACCCGTCACGGCCGCGTCGTCTTCTACGACTACGACGAACTGTGCCTGTTGACCGAGTGTAACGTTCGCCGGATTCCCCCGCCGCGCACGCCGGAGGAAGAACTGTCGCCCGAGCCGTGGTTCGCCATCCACGAAAACGACGTCTTTCCAGAACAATTCGCCACCTTCATCGGCATCTACGGTCGCCTGCGCGACCTCTTCCTGGCCCACCACGCCGATCTGCTGACCGTCCCTTTCTGGCGCGACGTGCAGGCCCGCTTGAAGGCCGGCGAAATTATCAGCATCATTCCTTATGCCGAGGAGGGCCGTCTGCAAAACCGGTACCCTGAGGCATTCAAATCAGAGGTGTAAGAACAATGGCCGATCTCCCCGCCCAATTTGAAACCGCCGCAGAAGAAGTACAGCGGCTCCCCTACAAACCGGACAATGATATCCTGTTGAAGCTGTACGGGCTTTACAAACAGGCGACCCACGGCGACGTCAGCGGCAAGCGTCCGGGATTCACTAACCCCGTCGGCCGGGCCAAGTACGACGCGTGGAAGCGCTTGCGCGGCAAATCGCGCACGGACGCCATGCAGGAATACGTCGACCTCGTCGAAGAATTGAAGGCCCAATCTTGAACCACCGGTACAAGGTCTCGGGCCGCGCCCTGATCGCCCTCGCCCTGGCAGTCACGTTCATTGCTGCCATCGGCGCCCTGATCGCCGGAAGCGCGGCCGCGACGACGGCAGCAAGACAGCCGCTGGACGCCACGGCCGAGTCGGATCAGGGCTACCTGCCGGCCGTCCAAAGGGCGCAGCCCACCCTCACCCCTACCGTGCCCGCCCCCACCGCCACGCCGGACGCCCTCTGGCTGCAACAGGTCAACGCGTTCCGCCAGGGAAGCGGCCTGCCTCCGGTGACCGAGAACGCAAGCTGGTCCCACGGAGCGTGGCTCCACAGCCGCTACATGGTCATGGAAGACGACGTCAGCCACAGTGAAGATCCCGCCAGCCCCTGGTACACGACGGAGGGAGACCTGGCCGGGCAGAACGGCAATATCGCCGTGAGTTCATCCTCCCGCGCGCCCGACCTCTTCGCCATCGAACTATGGATGGCCGGCCCCTTCCACGCCGTAGCCGTCGTCGATCCCCAGTTACAACAAAGCGGCTTCGGAAGCTTCCGCGAAGCGACAGGCCTCTGGCAAATGGGCGCCACGCTCGACGTCTACCGCGGCCTGGGCCCGGTACCGCCGGGAACCACCTTCCCCGTTCTCTATCCCGGCGCCGATGGCACCACGTGGCTCACCAGCCACCGCTACTTCGAATGGCCCGACCCCTTGGCCAGTTGTCCCGGATACACGCGCCCCACCGGGCCGCCCGTCATCATCCAGCTTGGCGACGGCTCTGGCACACCGGCCGTCACCGAGCACGCATTCCTGGAAGGAGAAACGGCTCTGGAGCATTGTGTCTTCGACGAGACCACCTATACCCACCCTACAGACGGCACGCAGCAGAGCGTCGGCCGTCAGGTCCTGAACACCCGCGACGCCGTCGTCCTTCTTCCGCGCCATCCCCTTATAGAGGGTCACTCCTACACGGCCAGCATCACGGCCGACGGGATCACCTACCGCTGGAACTTTACCGTCGTCCCGCGCCCCGCCGCCGCAATACAGGCCGCCTTCCCCCCCGCGCCGGCCGGCGCTGAAGCGCGCTAAGCACAAGGCCAAACGCTCCGGCTACCCCTCCCGATCCCGGCGCAAAAGGAACAGTACGGCGGCCGTGACGAGGCCCGCCGCGCCCACCACCGTCAGTTGTAACTGGGTTAATTTGCGCTCAATGCGCTCCAGCCGGCGCAACGTCCTCTGGTCGGCCGCCGTCTGCACCCGCAGCCGCCCCTGTTCCGCATCTGATAAAACCCGCTGTAACTGAAACGGCAGGCCGGCCAGCGGTCGCAGCGACTCTAGCAGGGCTTCCCACCCCACTTCACGTAACTCCTGACTACGGATCATCGCCCGGCCGTACCGCTCAATCTGATACCAGGGGTTAATCTCCGGATCGAGCCGGGAGGCCAGGCCGGACAACATGCCCAGCGCCCGGCCCAGGTAGACAAAATCGTGGGGCACCTGAAACGGAAAATCAAAGAGAATGTCCCTGAACTCCCTCGTCAATTCCTGCACCTCCTGCGGATCCGGCTGCGCCAGCTCCAGAAGCTTGCGCCCCCATAACTCGTCTAAGAGCGCCGCCTGGGCCTCGGTGATACGCTCCAGGTCGGCGTTCGGCAGGAAAAATCCCAGGTCACGGTACGCCTCGGTCAACGCTCGCGCGTCCTTTTGCGTGACGGCCACCAGCACGCGCCGCAGATTCTCTCCCATGAGCGACTCAATGCGGCCGACCATGCCAAAGTCGACGAAGATCAGGCAAAAGGGCCGCGCGCCATTTTCCGCCGTCGGGGCCGCCAGACCCGAGCGCGGCTGCACGAAAAGGTTGCCGGGATGGGGATCGGCGTGGAAAAAACCCTCCTCGAAAATCTGCTTCAAATAGGTGTCCAGCAAACGCTCGGCCACCTCGGCGCGGTCCACGCCGGCCTCTTCAATACCTGTCACGTTAATAATCTTAATCGCCTCGACGTTCTCCAGGACCAGGACCCGCTCTGTCGAGTGACGCCGGTAGACGAACGGAATGTACACGCCGGGGTCGCCGGCAAACATCTCGGCGAAACGCTGGGCGTTGTCCGCCTCCATCTCGTAATCCAGCTCCTCCCACAACGTCCGGGCGAACTCCTCCATCAGCGCGGGCAGATCGGCCCGGCGGCGGATGGGCCGGTAGCGCATCACCCAGCGCGCCACCACGCGCAGCGCCGCCAGATCGGTCTGGACGATGGAGACGATGCCCGGCCGCCGCACCTTCACCACCACCGGCGCCCCTCGTTCGGCGTCGTCAAGCCGGGGACGCAGCCAGGCGCGATGGACCTGGCCCAGCGAAGCGGCCGCCAGCGGCTCCCGCTCTATCTCCGCGAACCGCTCCGAAAGTACGCCCAGATCCTCCCGCATGACGTCCAGGATCGCCTCCGTCTCAACAGGGGGCACTTCATCCTGAAGGCCACTCAATTCGTCGGTAATTTCCGGCGGGAGAACGTCTACACGCGCGCTGAGAAACTGGCCCAACTTGATCAACACCCCCCCCATCTCCACGGCAAGCTCGCGAAAATCGCGAGAAAGGCGGCGCCAGCGCCGCGGGCGAGACGCCAGCACGCGCTCTGCGGCGATCCGGCGCAACAGAATGTCCCACCAGATTATGTGGAGAATGACCCCGGCAAAAAAGCGCGTAATGCGCCGGTAGCGGGCCTGATCAATGCCCTCGCCACCCATCTCGCGCTCAAGCGGCATAGTGGTCGCACCTTTACAACAAACAAAAAAGAGGCTTCGCCCTCAAGCTCGCGAAGCCTCTGACAGATAATGCCCCATAGGGGAGTCGAACCCCTGTTTCGGCCTTGAGAGGGCCGCGTCCTGGGCCACTAGACGAATGGGGCCAGCAGCAGGTTCGCATTCTATCAGAGTCGCATACCGCTGTCAAACCGCCTCCAGCCTCGCCTGAATACACTCAAAGAAGGCGTTAATGAACTGGGTGACCACGCCCCGAGCGACCTGCAACAACAACGGATTGTCGCTAATGGCCGGCGGAACGACGACGCCCGCCGTCCAGTAAAGGTGTGTGCCTCCCTCGGGCGTATCTTCCAATTCGATGACGCCTTCTCCGGCAACGGAATGGCCGGCAACCTTCGTCATCGCCCGCAGGCGACCGCCGCGCATCGCCTGTCGTTCAAGCCACTCCACCCGCGCCGGCAATTGCACGCTGCCGCCCGCAACGTTGAGCGTTGCCACGCCCCCAAAAACCCGATCCGGTTCAAACACTTCCACCTTCTCCACGCCCGGCAGGCACTTCCCCAGCTCATAAGGGTCGAGAAAAAATGCCCAGACCGCAGCCCGCGGGGCCGCCAGGACGACGCTATCCTCAAACTCCAACTTACCGTCCCCCTCCCGTGCAAAAGCGAACGTCGCCCCCAGGCTGCCGACCGGGCCTTCGCGCTCTGAGCGAACGGAATTCAGACACCCTTCTCTCCGTCGCCGGCCGTCCTCTCCCTCCCCGCCAGCCACTCGGGAAATGCGTCAAGCGAACGGTCGATAAATCCTTCGGCGATTTCTCGCATGCGCGTACGGGTCACGTTGCGCGCAATTCCGTTAACCATGCGGCTCGGCATCAGGCGCATCCCCAACGGCCGGGGAAGCTCCGACCTGAGTTCGAACTCATACTCGATGCGCGTTTCCTCCCCATCCTCAAAAAAGAGACCCCGGCTAGAAAAGTATCCGCGCCCCACGGAGGAATTGACCCCCGCGCTGACGTCGACGGGCGGCAGATTCTCTTCGGGAACGATGCGGATCACGTGCATGCCCCCTTCGATCATCGCCCGGAGATCACAATAGATTTGCATGGAGTAACCGCCGAATTCTCTGCTGGTATACAAAAGACGGAAGTGATCCGGCGCAAAAGTCTCGAAAACTTCAATGTGCGGCAAATAGTGCAGCACAGTCTCCAGATCACTGTAATAAGCGTAGGCGACGGTTAGAGGGGCAGGGAAGTTGAAGGTAAGGGTAGCAGTGCCGGCAAGTTTGATCATGCAGTTTGGTCAGATCGCTCATCCTCGAGAAGCGTGTTGAGTTTTTGAACCAGAGTCTCCAACCTCTCTTCAAGCTGCTCCCATTCTTCTTTCGTTGGCACGCCGCGTTTGACGAGCACGCGTTCCAGCTCCGCCTCGCTCAAGGCGGACAAGGAAGCGTCGCCCTCCGCCAGAAGCTGATCCCGCAATTTGAGCCCCTCGTCCTCCTCCAGTTCACCCCTGCGGATCAACGCGCGCACCCGCCTGTCAATCTCCTCGTCAACCTGATGGAAAAGGTCCAAAGGCGAGGCCAGCGTGTGGCGCAACGTGCTCAACTTCTCTCCGCCCGCCTGAATCAAACCGGTTAGCACGGAGCGCGGCAAAAATCCAGACTGCTTTTTCTCTTGTTCGAAAATGATCTGCGTCAGCGTGACGGCCGTCAGATCCTCTCCCGTCGTATGATCGACGACCTGAATCTCATGACCATCGCGGATCAGTTCGGCGATGCCGCTCAGCGTGACGTACTCTTTGGCCTCTGTGTCATATAATTTGCGGTTGGGGTAACGTTTGATCACCCGCATAACCCTACTCCTCTGCTGCGCCGCGTCACGTGTTGACGGGAGGATTATAAGTCTGTGATAGAGAGCGTGTCAAATAAAAAGAAAAAGGGAGACGGAATGATCCGTCTCCCCAAATTCAACCACAAAAGGAGATAGGTTGCCCTTTCGGGCGGCGTCAGGATTTCTTCAACTCGTCAACTTTCTTGGTCAGCGCCGTAATCTTTTTGTCCAGCTTCTCAATATCGCTCTGCGTCGGCATGTTCAACCGGCGCAACATCTCCTCGACGCGCTGATCGAACTCCTCTTCCGCCTCGTCGACCTTTTCCGCGCGGCGCTCCCGCGCTTTCTTCAGGGCCTCACGCCCTTCCTCTTCCAGCGCCTCGCCGCGCTCTACCAGGCGATCGAACAATTCAACCGTCTCATCCTGGGCCAGGGCAACGGCCCCCACGCCGGCCAGGAACACCTTGTGTGCAGCGTCCATTACGCGGTGCATCGGATCATGTCCGTTCTCCACGCTTTCCTCTTCCACGACTACTGTCTGTACCTTTGCCATCGTTCACAATCCTCCGTCATCTCCCGGCCCAGCCGCAGGCGGACAAGCCCACCTACCGCGCCGAGATCGAGTTGATAATCAATCGGTAATGCTTATAACGCAACGCGTCATAATTAAAATATAACACGGTGCGTCATTTCTGTCAACAACCATTTGACGCCGGGGGCCAGCGATCTATAATTTGGGCGCAGCCTTTCACCGGCCGCTACCAACAGCCGTGACGGGGGGCGCCTGACGTTAGCATTGAGGAGGCGTATGCCAACCAAGCGAATTGTCACCCTGCACTTTCGCTCTATCGAACCCTTTACCGAAAGCGTGAAGCTGCTGGGCCACACTGTCGAAATAGGCCACGAAGGGTGTAACAGGGACCTCGGCGTCATGGGCGAGCGGATCGCCGCGCTGGATGGCGACGTAGACGCCATCGCCCTCGAAGGAATCGCCCGCCGTCTCCGGCTGGGCCCGGAAACCATCGACCACGCCGACGGCGAGCGGCTCTTTGCCATCTCCCAGACCACGCCGGTGGTCGACGGGAATGGCATCAGAGCCGCCATGGAGCGTTGGGCCGTCCGGCTGGCAGATGAGGCAGAGCCGGGCATCTGGTCGCGTAAACGCGTCCTGATGGTTCCCGGCCTCAACCACAACGGGCTGGCCCAGGCGCTGGGTCGGTTCGCCAGCCAGCTCCGCTACGCGGATCCCGTCGTCTACTTCGCCCTACCCGCCCCTTCGACCCTTGCCAGCGCCGAGGCCTTACGCACGGCCGCCGGCATTACCCTGGCCCAATTGCGCAACGCCCCCTTCCAGCGCATTTTCCCCGGCGCCGGCAAACCGGGCCAACCGCGCAACCCCCAGCCTTTCGCCTGGGCGGACGTCATCGCCGGTGATATGGGGGCCATCCGCCGCTATGCCCCTCGCGACCTGAAAAAGAAAATCATCGTGGCCGAGCGGGCAAAAGGGGAAGACGTGGCCGACCTGAGAGAACGCGGCGCTTCTATTCTGGTCACCACCATGCCCGCCCTCGGCGGCGATCTCGCCAGCCTCAGCGCTGCTACCTTCGAAGCGTGTCTGGCAGCGCTACGCCGAGACGAAGAAACCGAACTCACGGAAAACGTCTACCTGAACCTGATGGCCAACTTGCAGTGGCAGCCGGGCATTCAATACCTGCAAGCAGAAGAGGCGGAACTGAACCGCTTCGCCTTCGTCATCCACCCGCTCAGCGTCGACTTCGTACACAAGCACCACCTCTTCCGTTGGACGCGCTTCCTGCCCGACCTGCTGGTAGAGCGGGCGGCCGCTCACATTCCCCCTCTCTACGTCAGCCGCGTCCTCGGCATCCGCAGCCCCTCAACGGGCCAGAAAGTAGAAGGGCTGCTGCTGGCCCTGGGCGGGACCCCGCGCGAGCTCATGCGCCGCGATCCGGGCTTCGTCTACCGGCGCCTCATTCGCGCCTCGCGCATGGCCGAGCGCTGGGGCGCGCGCATCATGGGCCTGGGCGCCTTCACCAGCGTCGTCGGCGACGCGGGCATCACAGTCGCCCAGAAGGCAGACATCGCCATTACGTCGGGCAACAGCCTGACGGTAGCCGCCACCCTGGAGACGGCCAAGGAAGCGGCCGTGAAAATGGGACACGACCTCTCAGAAGCGCACAAAGCAACGGTAATGGTCATCGGCGCCACCGGTTCCATCGGCTCCGTCTGCTCCCGCTTGCTGGCGCAGGCTGTCCCCGATATCATCCTCGTCGCCCCCCGGCCGGAGAAGTTGATCGAACTCAAACGGACGATTGAAGAGGAAACGCCGTCCGCCAACGTCACCCTCAGCACCTCGGCCGACGATTACGTGGGTCAGGCCGACCTGATCGTGACCACCACGTCCGCCATCGGCCAGCGCATCATAGACATTGCGAAATGTAAGCCCGGCGCCGTCGTCTGTGACATTGCCCGGCCGCCGGATATCAGCGAAGAGGAAGCGGCGTTAAGGCCCGACGTCCTCGTCATCGAGTCGGGCGAGATCTTGTTGCCGGGCGAACCCGACTACGGATATGACATCGGCCTTCCTCCCGGCGTCGCCTACGCCTGCCTGGCGGAAACCGCGCTGTTGGCCATGGAAGGTCGCTTCGAAGATTATACGCTGGGGCGCAACATCGAAGTCGAGCGGGTAAAGGAAATCTACCGCCTCTTCAAAAAGCACGGTCTGCAACTATCGGGCCTGCGCAGCCACGGCAAATTCCTGACCGACGAAGACATCGCGCACAAGCGCGCCCTGGCGGACGAATTGCGCCGCCGCCCGGAAAAACTGGACCAGATCCGGCAGGAGGCGAGAACGAAGCTGATGGCCCGGCGATCCGGACCGTTGGGCAAGCTGGCGCCCTCACAGGTCCGTCCCTGGATGGGGGCCGCGGCCGCCGCCGCAGCTGCTGTCGCCGGAGCCGTCGCCTGGCGCCTCTTGAACCGGCGCCAGTAGACGCCATCAGGCAGAGCACATCGGAGAACATTCCATGAACGACACGAACGTCATCCTCGTCACCGGCGTCGCCGGCTACTGGGGCGGACGGGTGGCCCGCAGACTGCTGAACGAGCCTGACCTGCACGTCATCGGCCTCGACACAGAGCCTCCGGAGAACGTCAACATCGAGGCCCTAGATTACGTTCAGGCCGACGTACGCAATCCCCTCTTGCCCGACCTGCTAAACGCTGCCGGCGTAGACGCCGTCTGCCACCTGGCCTTTATCGGGGGCGTGCGGCGCAATGAAACCCGGTTCGACACCAACGTCATGGGAGCCATGAAGCTGATTGGCGCCTGCGCCGAGAGCCGGGTGCGCCGCCTCGTCGTCAAGAGCAGCACCATGGTCTACGGCGCTAACGCCAACAACTCGGCTTTCCTGGCAGAGGACGCCCCCCTCAACGGCGGCCGGCGCTACGGCTACAATCGCTACCGTCTGGAAATCGAAGCCTTTATCAACGGCTTTCGCCGCCAGGCACCCGAACTGGAAATGACCGTCCTGCGCTTCGCCAACGTCGTCGGCCCTACTGCCGACACACCGTTCAATCGCTATCTGCGCGGGCCAATCGCCCCCGTGCTCCTGGGTTTCGATCCGCTGCTACAGGTGACTCACGAAGACGACGTGGTGGAGGCGCTGGCCCACGCAACGCTCGGCGAACGGTCCGGCCCCATTAACGTTGCCGCCGACCCGCCGATGCCCCTTCTGCGCATCCTCGCCCTGGCCGGCCGCGTACCTTTGCCCATCGCCCACCCTCTGGCCTACCAGGCCGTCCGCTGGCTGGGCAGCAGCAGGCTCGGTAAGGCCATCCCTTTCGAACCGGACTACCTCCGCTACCGCTGGGTGGCGGACACCGAGCGCATGCGCGAGGAGCTGGATTTCTTCCCCCAATTCAGCGGCGATGAAGCCGTGGAAACGGTAGGCACCCATCTGCGGCTGGAACGTTACAAACCGACGGCCGACGAGATGGCCTACGACGAAGAACGGTTGCAACAGACAATTGCCCGGCGCCGACAAAGCGCCGCGGCCGAAGAGGCCAAGGAAGTTGAAAATGGCTGACGAAAGCGCGCGGTGCGTGGCGACGACGCGCGCCGGCACCCGCTGTAAAAATCGATCCCAACCCGGCTCCAAATATTGCCACGTCCACCTGGCGCTGGGCGAATCGGCGACCACGCCCCCAGATGAGACGGCCGCGGGCGATGCCCAAACGGCCGAACGCGACGAAGAGGCCCTGCGCCGGGAGATGGCGGCGGAAATCGACGACCTGATAGAAGACCTGCACGACCGCTCTCCCGAATTCGAACCGCCCCCTTTCTCACCCCGGGCCATGGTCGACCTGATCAAACAAAACCTGGACCATCTGCCCCCTCCCATGCGCGCCGACGTGCTCTACCGCCTCCGCGACGCCGTCGCCCGCGAAGACCGCTTCGACGCGGAGACGTGGAAGGGTATCTGGGCGATGATCCACTACTGGCGCTACCAACAGGAGACCTTCGTCCAGCGGCTGGGTAATCTGCCCTTCGACCTTCCGACCGAACAATTGAAGAAAATGGCCAACCTTTTCAGTGAAGATCTGCTGGACCCCGACACCTGGAAGGGATTATGGTTCATGGTCAGCTACTCGGCCAAATACCAGGCAGACGTCGTCCGCCGCCGCTTCACCGGCGAGTATGAAACGGATGAGTGGGGGCTGGACTGGGAATTCCTGGAAGCCGTTCGCCCCTTCTTCACCTTTCTTTACAAATATTACTGGCGGGTAGAAGCCAGCGGCCTGGAAAACATCCCCGACTACGAGCGCGCCCTCATCGTCTCCAACCACTCCGGTCAGCTTCCCTTCGATGGAGCCATGATCGGTACGGCCGTCCTCACCGAACATCCGGCCCAGCGACTGGTGCGCAATCTCTACGCCGACTGGTTCCCCTCGCTCCCCTTCCTGGCCCCCCTCTTCGAAAAGATGGGTCAGACCCTGGCCTCCGTGGAAAATGGCACGCAACTCCTGGAAAATGAGGAGTTGGTCGCCGTTTATCCCGAAGGTTACAAGGGGGTCGGCAAGCTGTTCAAAGATCGCTACCGGCTGGCCCGTTTCGGCCGCGGCGGCTTCGTCAAGATGGCGCTGAACACTCAGGCCCCCATCATCCCCACGGCCGTCGTCGGCGCGGAAGAGACGTACATCTCGCTCTACAAATCGGACCTTCTGGCCAAAGCCACCGGCTTTCCCTACTTCCCGCTTTCGCCTACGTGGCCCTGGCTGGGGTTGCTGGGGCTGGTGCCATTGCCGACCAAATGGACGATTGACTTCGGCGAGCCGATCCCCATGGATGGCTACCCGCCGGACGCGGCCCAGAATCTCGTGCTCGTCTCCCAGCTCACCGACCAGGTGCGCAACGTCGTCCAGGAGATGATTATGGAGCGGCTGGCACAGCGCCGCTCCATCTTCTTCGGCTAACCCGGCCGCCCTTGACAGCATAGGCCCTTTACGACAGACTTGCCGCCATGTCCATCTACGAAAACGCCGCGCAATTAGAGACCTGCGCCGACCGGCTCTTCCGGCGCGTTCAGGAGGAGCGTCCCGCCGCGTTGAAGCGCGTCCTCGGCCAGCGGATGCTCATCCGCCTGGCCTGTACGTCCCCGTCGACCGTCATCTGGTTAGACGGCCGCCGTCGGCCTCTACAGCTGGCGTTTGGCGAGGCTCGCCATCGCCCGCACCTGGACATCGCGCTGCCGGCCGGCACCCTGCACCGCATCTTAACGGGCGACCTGTCCCTGCAAAAGGCATTTGCCAGCGGACAGGTGCAGGTAGCCGGCGCTCTCTGGCGGCTGCCTGCGCTGGCCGACCTTTTTAACCAGGCGCAAACGCTCTATCCGGCCGTCCTGCGCGAGATGGATCTGATGGCCTGACACTATCTACCCTGGAGGAATCACATGGCCCTGCCTTTTCCCAGCGAAGCATGGATCAAAGAATTAATGAACGTCGTCAACGAGAGTGAAGCCTACCAAAAAGCAGCCGAGAAGTGGGAAGGCGACATATTTTTCGTCGTCGAGAAAGTACCCGACCGGTCGGGAGACGTCCACCTCTACATGGACCTGTGGCACGGGGAGTGCCGCAGCGCCGGCGAATTTGGTCCTGATGAAAAGTCGCCCGCCTTCGAGATCCGGGCCCCCCTCCCCACCTGGAAACAGGTCCTCGAGGGCCGTCTCGATCCCATCCGCGGCCTGACGACTCGTCGCCTGAAGCTGAAGGGTAACCTGATGCAGGTCCTGAAATCGCCGAAAGCGGCCGTCGAACTGGTAAACTGCGCCCGAGAGGTCGAAACGACCTACCCGCAATGACAGGACGTACTCTCTAGCACCGGCGAGCGCTCTCCAAATGCGCCCGCTGAAACAACCGGGAGGTTAATCGCCGATGGCGCAAACACCCCCTCGAGTCGGCCTGGCTTTGGGTGGAGGGGTCGCACGGGGCATGGCGCACGTGGGCGTCCTCGCCGTGCTCACCGAGGCCGGCATTCCTATCCACGCCGTCTCCGGGACGAGCGCCGGGGCGCTGGTCGGCGCCCTCTATTGCGCCGGCCTGACTGTCGCCGAAATCGAGTACGTCGCCTCCAAAATCCGGTGGCGCGACGTCGCCCGGCC
Source organism: Promineifilaceae bacterium (SeqCode) (assembly GCA_033722615.1). GTDB lineage: Bacteria > Chloroflexota > Anaerolineae > Promineifilales > Promineifilaceae > JAAYYY01. The sequence continues at coordinate 780 of JAWVYQ010000018.1, read as the reverse complement.
GGTCTGGTCACGCCGCGGCGTCGTCTCCTTCGCCGGGATCGAAGAAATGCTCGTCGCCCTCCTCGGCGACCTCACCTTCGACAAACTTGAACGCCCCTTAGCCGCCGTCACGTGCGATATACAAACGGGAGAAGAGGTCGTCCTCACCCAGGGGCGGGTGGCCGCCGCCGTGCGCGCCAGCGCATCTGTCCCTGGCATCGTCACGCCGCGCTGCATCGGGGGACGCCTGCTGGGCGATGGCGGCATCGTCAACAACCTGCCCGCCTCGGCCGTCCGCGCGCTGGGAGCCGACTACGTCATCGGCGTCGACATCTTCGAGCCGGCCTTCAACCGGGGCTGGGGGCCGCTGGGCCTGCTGCTGACGTCGTTGGAGCTTCTCGTCTCCCGCATCGGCGGCGGCGAGAAAGAGAGCGATTGCCTGATCCGGCCGGCCCTGGGCGGCATCTCCTACCTGCTCCTTACCGACAGGGAGCGATTGATGCAGCGTGGGCGAGAGGCGGCCGAAGCGGCCCTGCCCCGGCTACAAGACGTTCTACGCGCCGGCTGAGCGGCCTAACCTGACGGGCCACCAACCCAGCCGGCGCAGGGCCATCACCGCTTCTGCGACCGTCCGGCCGTCTGCCGTTTCCGGCGACCCGTGACCAGGGTCAGCCCGATCAAACCGATCCCCAGAAAGGGAGCAGAACATAGGCTAAACCCAACGCCCTCAGAGGCCGTCTCCCCTTCCTCCTCGCCCTCAGAGGGAGCCGCTTCTTCGGCCGTCGGCGCCGCCGCCACCTC
>JAWVYQ010000017.1:0-34285 GCA_033722615.1 Promineifilaceae bacterium (SeqCode) | reverse complement strand
GTCGAACCGGCCTTGCTCGACCCCTACCGTTACAGCGAGGAGCTGCACGCAGGCAACGTCGGCCACGTCTACTCCTTCGGTTGGTGCGCCGACTATCCCGATCCTCAGAACTTCCTGGACGTCCTCTTCCATAGCGAGTCGCCCCAAAATCTGGGCGGTTACAGCAATCCCGAGGTGGACGCCCTTCTTGAAGCGGCCCGCACCGAGCAGGATGCCGCCGCCCGCCTCGACCTCTACGCTCAGGCCGAAGAGATGATCATCGAAGATGCCCCGGCCGCCTTCGTCAATCACTCTCTAACGGCCGTTTTGGTCAAACCTTATGTAAAGGGCTACGAATTGACGCCCTTAGGCATTCCCCAGTGGCATCGGGTAACCATAGACCGCTAAGTGGTTCATTCGCTAAAACGTGAACCTGCGGGAGGCTTCGCGAGCGTTTCCGGAGGGCGAGAGGAGATTCGCAGGCTCCCGGGGTTGGTTCAGGAGCTTACGAAAAATGCCACGAAGCGATGCTGTCGCCTGCTTCGGGAGAATGAGATAAGCTAAAGCTATGCGCCTTCGGATGCAGTGGACGGTTCCCTTCGCTCTGTTGCTCCTTGCCCTGCTCTTCTTTGCCGGCACGCCGCCGGCCGCCGCCGGGTGCACGCCCGAAGGTGCCCGGGAGAGCGTTTGTAATGGGCGCGTTCCGGCTACAACCTTCTCGGTGCCCCGTCTCCGGCCGGGTAGCATCCTCACCGGTACCACCTACGGCTGGATAGAAGATTATGCCCGTTTCTCGGCCGCCCCTGACCCGGACGCCCCGTACTCACGCTACGCCGCTGCCGGTTTCTTCTATGGCCCGGTCAAGGCCACGGCCACCGACGACGAGGGCAATGACTGGTACCGCGTCTGGGGCCATTGGCTGCCCGCCCACTACTACCACGTCGTCGACTCCACCCACTTTGCCGGCGTAAACGTCCACTACCGGCCGCGCCGCCCCTTCGGCTGGGTGCTGACCCCTTTCCGGCTCCGTCCCGAACCGGCCGCGCCGGCCCCAGAAGACGCGCCGGAACTACAGCGGTATGACTTCGTGCAGATCTACGGCGTGGCCCACGGCCGGGACGGCGCCCTCTGGTACGACGTCGGCGACGGCCGTTGGGTACGCTATCATGCTCTGGCGCTGACCCAGTGGCGGGAACAGCCGGGCGACGTAGGCGAAGACGCGTACTGGGTGGACGTCGACCTGACGCAACAGACCTTCACCGCCTACGAAGGAGACCGCATGGTATACGCCGGTCTCATCTCCAGCGGATTGCCTCGCTGGCCAACGCGGGTCGGCCTTTTCCGCGTCTGGAGCCGCCACGAGACGACGCGCATGTCCGGCGGCGTCCTCGGCGACGATTACTACTACATCGCAGAGGTGCCCCATACCCTGTACTTCGACGGCGAGATCGCCCTGCACGGCGCCTACTGGCACGACGACTTCGGCCGCCCCAAGAGCCACGGCTGCGTCAACATGCCCCCGCGCGCGGCCGAATGGGTTTACTACTGGTCCGAAAACGCCCCCGGCGACTTGCGCGTCTGGGTCCATTATTCCTCTCGTTCCGACGTTCAGCCGTAAATGACAGACCCTTAACGGAAACGACCTTGCTCAGCATGAACAATCTTAAAGCTCTCTTTCTCCTCGATCCCGACGTCTTTTACCTCAATCACGGCTCCTTTGGCGCCACCCCCCGGCCGGTCTTTGCCGCCTATCAGGCTTGGCAACGCCGTCTGGAACGCCAGCCCGTTGCTTTTCTCCTCGACGAGCTACCCGACCACCTGGCCCTGGCCCGTCGGGAACTGGGCCAATTTCTCAATGCTGGCGAGGACGACGTCGTCTACGTGCCCAACGCCACCTTCGGCGTCAACGTCGTCGCCCGCTCGCTCGATCTTGGCCCCGGCGACGAACTTCTGACGACGAATCACGAGTATGGCGCTTGCTACAACGTATGGGATTTCCTGAGCCAAAAGCGCAGTTTCGACGTCGTCCAACAACCGATTTCCTTTCCGGCCGCCTCGGACGAGGCCCTCCTCGAGGAACTGTGGCAGGGCGTCACGCCTCGAACGCGGGTAATCTTCGTCAGCCACATCACCTCGTCGACCGCCCTCCGCCTGCCCGTTGCTGCCATTTGCGCCCGGGCGCGGGAGGCCGGCATCCTGACCGTTGTGGACGGTGCCCACGCCCCCGGCCAGATCCCCCTCGATCTGCAAGCCGTCGACGCCGATTTCTACACCGGCAACGCTCACAAGTGGTTATGTGCCCCCAAAGGGGCGGCTTTCCTCTATGCCCGGCCGGACAGGCAACGGCTGATAGAGCCCCTGGTCGTCGGCTGGGGCTGGGGCCCGGAGCGAACGTTCACCTTCGGCAGCGATTACCTGGACTATCTCCAATGGCTGGGAACGAACGACCTCTCAGCATACCTGACCGTACCGGAAGCCATTCGCTTTCAGAAGGAGCATGATTGGCCCGCCGTGCGCCAGCGCTGTCACGAACTGCTCGCCCAGGCCCTGCACCGCGTCGGCGAGTTGACGGGGTTAGACCCCCTCTATCCTGACGACACCGGCTATCGGCAAATGGCCGTTGCCCCCCTGCCGCAGTTAAAAGACCCGGCCGCCTTCAAGGAGGCCTTGTATCGTTCATTCTGCATTGAGATCCCCTGCATCGAGTGGCAAGGGCGCCACTTCATTCGCATCTCCGTCCAGGGGTACAATTCCTACGAGGATATAGACGTGTTGCTGCACGCCCTGCGCCAACTGTTGCCGCAACATGCGGCAGCCTGATCGAAGGCCGGGAAAAGAGATCCGGCCGAACAATCCCTTTAAGATTCGTCTTCAGATTGGCGACGTTCGATCTGGGGCAGAATGAGGGCGGCGAGGAGCAACAGGACAAAGATGACGGTGACGATAACGCCTAATGGTTCCATAAGGGATATCTTTCTTCTGTTGCCGTAAATTCAGACAGTTTCCCGGAAACGGCCGTTTCCGGGAAACCGTTCAGATGCTATGAAAATGAGAGAACGCTTAAGCGCTCTTCTTCAGGACAGGGAGCCCGTTTCGCGTTTCCGCGACGACGTAGCCCGCCGGCACCTCGTCGAGAGCGCCATTCTTAACTTCTTTGGCGAAGAAGTAGATGGTCTGCTGGCGACCGTTCTTCAACGTCGTCTCTTTCTTGTGCAGAAAGTACGTTTTCCCTTTGGAGTTAGTATGTGAATAAGCCATTTTCTTTCCTTCCTTTCTCTAATCCTTACTACTAGCGTTTGTCGTTTAGCAAAGATGGTCTGATTGCTTCACTCCTGAAGCATGAGGGCCATGTTAAACAAACTCGTGCGTTTTGGCAAGAGGAATAGGTGTGAATTTGCCTCTTCTAACGTGAATCGCCGTTATTTACCATTGACACAAACCCCGGTACACCTGAAAATTCCGGTATCGTTGTTGAGTATGGATGCCAGATTATGAGAGAAAATGCCGGGCGTGGCCTGAAGCACGTCGCCGACCTGGCCCTGACCATCAACCGGTCGCCTGCTAGAGACAGCCTGTTCCGGGCAACCGTCCATGGCCTGAAAGACCTCCTCGACGTGGCGCAGGTCTCCGCTTTTACCCTGGACGAAAGCGCGGACCGTTTGTCCGTCGTTGCCGAACAGGCGGCCGGCCGCGAAGATCGCGTGGGCCAGGAGCTATCCTTGCCTGATGGCCCCTTCAAAGAACGCCTCCTGCAATCGGCCGCCCCCCTGCGGATCGAACCGGATAACGGCGCCTTGTCCAAAAACATCAAACCGTTCCTGGTGGGTGGACGCACCTCGGCCGCGCTCCTGGCGCCCGTCCACGCGGGAGGCAAAGCGTGGGGCTTCATCCTCTGCGCGGGAAGCCGGCGCGATGCCCCCTTTCCCCCGGAGACGGTGGAGCTTGTCCAGCGTGTAGCCGATCTCGTCGGCGTCAGGATAGAGCAGATCCAGGCCCTGGAGGCCGAGCGGGAAGCGCGCCTGGAATCGGAGCAGCGCGCTGCCACGTTGCGCGAGCGGGAGCACCACTTGATCGTCCTCAACGCCATCACCCGCGCGACCATCAACCTCGACACTCAAGAGATGTTGCAGACGGCGGTGGACCGTCTGGGAGAGATGAGCGGCGCCGACGGTTGTTACGTAACTCTCTGGGACGACGCGGCCGGCGTTCCCATTCCCGGTGCAGCTTATGGGCCGCACCGCGCGCAATACCGCGACCTGCAGGTCAGGGAAGGGGAGCGGACCCTTACGGCGGCCGCTCTCAAAGCCGGTGCAATCCTCATCATCGAGCAGACGGAAGAAGTGCGCCAGTTATTGTCCTCACCGCCGCCCGAATTCCCCGTCGAATCGGCCATGGTCGTCCCCTTGTTGTCAGGTGACGAAAAGCTCGGCGCCCTCATCGTCACCTTCAGCCAGGCGCGCTCCTTCAGCGATGCTGAGCGCGACCTTTACGAACAGGCAGCCGCCCAAATTTCCCTGGCCCTCTCCAAGGCCCGCCTCTTTGACGCCACTCGCCGCCAACTGGACGAGCTTAAAGTATTGCACGCTTTGGCCACGGCCGGCGCGGCCGCCACCAGCGAAGACGCCTTGCTCGAAGAAGCCACCCGCATCCTCGGCAACACCTTCTACCCGGACAATTTTGGCGTCCTCCTGCGTGACGAAGACGGCGTCTTGCGGCCGCACGCTTCCTACCGCATCAGCGACCCGGTGCAGAAGAACATCGAAATTCCCCTGGGCGCCGGCATCTGCGGCCACGTCGCTCTTTCTGGAAAGCCGCAACGCATCGGCGACGTGCGCCAGGAGACGGCCTATTTGCGCTATGATCCCGATACCCTTTCCGAGTTGTGCGTTCCCCTCAAATCCGGCGACCGGATTGTTGGCGTGGTCAATGCTGAGAGCAATCGGCGAAACGCTTTCACGGCGGCCGACGAGCGTTTGCTGGCCACCTTTGCCAGCCAGCTGGCCACGGCCATCGAAAAAATCCGCCTGCTGGAGGCCGAACGCCGCCGCCGTCGGGAGGCCGAAACGGTGCGCGAAGCCACCGCTGCGCTGACCGAGACCCTCGAACTCGATCAGGTGCTGGACCGCATCCTCGTCCACTTGGAGAGAGTCGTGCCCTACGACAGCGCCGACGTCTTCTTGCTCCGCGATAGCCGGCTACACGTCGTCGCTTCTCGTGGCGCCCTGTCCGCACCGGACCTCGTCGGTCAGGCCTTTCCGGCCGACGACGCGCTCTTTACCGAATTTCGGGAGCGGCGCGGCCCCCTCTATCTGGAAGATGTCCGCCGCGATCCGCGCTTTCAGAATTGGGGAGATGTGGAAGTCCGCGGCTGGATGGGCGTTCCCCTTACGGTCCAGGACGAAGTGATCGGCTGCCTGACGCTAAATGATCGCCGCGTCGGCGTCTATGGCGAAACAGAGGCTGCCCTGGCCCAGACCTTCGCCAGCCAGGCGGCCGTCGCCGTGAAGAACGCCGGCCTCTTTGAGGCCGTACAGCGCAGCGCCCGGGATCTCGAAGCAGTGAGCGGCATCTTGCGGAGCCTCAACGCCACCCCCGACGTCTACCAGGCCTTTTCCAGCGTCGCGGCCGGGCTGCGCGCCATTACCGGTTGCTACCGCGTGAGCCTCGCGCGCCTGAATGAGACCCGCGACGCTTTCGCCATTCTCGCCCTCGACCAGCCCCAACCCGTCTCCGGCCCCATCGTCTGGCATCCCCTTTCCCACACGACGGCCGCCGACGACGTGCTGGCCGGCCGTATCCACCTCACGCCAGACCTCTCCCGGGAAAAGAGCGGCTTCTTTGAAGGACTGCTCTATGAGAGCGGCCAGCGCTCGCGCATTAATCTGCCCCTCCAGGTGGGTGATACGATCATCGGCGCACTGAACCTTACCTGGGACCGCATCCACGGGTACGATGAAGATCAACTCCCTTTGCTCGGTCAGGTGGCCGACGCCGTCGCCCTGGCCGTCGAGCGCAGTCGCCTCTTCGAACAAACAGAAACCAACCTGGCCGAAACACAGGCGCTCTATCAGGTAAGCCGGGCGTTGATCGCCGCCGATACCTTGCCCGCCCTCTTGCAGGCGCTGGTGGAGAGCGTGGCCGAGCGCCTGCCGGCCGATCGCGTCTTGCTGGTCACCGTTGACGAGGAAGCGCGCCGCGTCGTCGATTACGTTGTCAACGAGGAGGGCGAAGTCGATCTGGGACGGGCCACTTTCGAAGAACTGTGGGAGGGATTGACCGGATGGGTTCTGCGCCAACGAAAGCCCGCCCTCTCGCCCAAGGGACAACCGGATCCCAGAGAGAGCGCTCGCATGCAGGAACAGCGCCGCGCCGGCAACACCGGTTCGGTCATCGTCGTTCCCCTGCAATATCGCGACAAGGTATTGGGTACGTTGACGGCCGTCAATCGCCAGGACGATCCCGATTACACACAACGCAACGTCGATCTGATGGTCGCCATGGCCAACCAGGCCGCCATCGCCATCGAGAATGCCCGCCTCTTTGCCGAGACACAGCAGCGAGCCAGCGATCTGGAAGCGCTGGCCGAGGTTTCATCCGTCCTCCGCGTCGCTGCCGGGACGACCGAGATCCTGGAGATCGCTCTCGATGCCAGCATGGACCTCTTCGACGCCGACCGCGGGGCTATTGCCGTCCCGGCCGATCCCCCCGACCGCTTTTTCATCGCTCACGAAGAAGGCTGGTTCCCGGCGCTACGGGAGTTTGAATATCACGCCGACGATTCAATCTTCGGCCACGTTTTCACCACCGGAGAACCTTACCTGACGGCAGACGTGATGCAAGATGAACGGGCGCACCGGCCGACGCTGCGCGCGTGGCGCTCCGAGACGCCAGAGCCGCACGCCAGCATCTTTGCCCCCCTCCGGGCTGGCGACGACGTCGTGGGCATCATCTCCCTGACGGCCGGCGACACCCAGGCCTTTGACGAAGAAGATCTCCGCATGTTGACGGCCGTGGCGGAGATTGCCGGCAGCGCGCTCCAGCGGGCCAGCCTCATGGAAACGTTGGAGCAACGGGTGGCCGAGCGGACGCGAGAACTGGAGGAGGCTTACGAGCAGCTCAAAGAGCTGGATCGTCTGAAGTCGAAATTCGTTTCTGACATTTCCCACGAACTGCGCACGCCCATCACCAGCCTGACCCTCTACCTGGACCTGATCGAACACGGCCGCGCCGATCACGAGAAGCGTTATTGGTCTGTATTGCGCAAGCAGGCCGAACGCCTGAATCGTCTCATTGAGGATATTCTCAGCCTGTCACGTCTCGAATTGCGCGGGCAGGAGGGGGAGTTTGCCGCCGTCGACCTGAATGAACTGGTAGAGACCAGAGTGCAGGCCTACGAGGCCGAAATCGACGCGGCCGGCCTGCGCCTGCATTTCGAACCGGATCCGGCCCGGCCAACCGTCTGGGGCCAGCGTGAGCACCTGGCAAAAGTCGTCGACAACCTGCTCGCCAACGCCGTAAACTACACGGCCGAGGGCTACGTTCGCGTCCGCACCCTTCTGGACGAGGACGGCGACGAGGCCCTGCTGAGCGTCGAAGACACAGGCCTGGGCATCGGCTCCGATGACATCTCCCACGTCTTTGAGCGCTTCTATCGGGGCGCGCCCGCCGGTCAGTCCAACATTCCCGGCACCGGCCTGGGCCTGGCCATCGTGCAGGAAGTGGCGAACCTGCACCAGGGGCGCATTGAAGTGGAAAGCGAAGAGGGCGAGGGGACAACCGTCAACGTGTGGTTGCCTCTCGCCCCTTCCTAAAACCATCTCTCTTGAAGCTGCCCGCCGCAGCGCGGCCTGCCAAAAGTAAAGAAACAGGCCCCTATCTCATTTAATAGATGGGCAGATCTTGCTCAACCTCTCTGGCCCAGCGGTTGATACCGCCCTCCAGATTGTGCAACTTGCTGAAGCCGTGCTGCTGTAACAGGCGCACCACCTCGGCGCTGCGCCCGCCGGTCCGGCATTGGACGACGATCTCCTGCGCCGTGTCAAGCTCGCCCATTCGCTCCAGAACCTCGCCCTGGGGAATGAGGACGGCGCCGTGGTGAGAAAGATTCGAGATCTCCCATTCGTGCGGCTCGCGTACGTCCAGAATCATCAGGTCGTCACCGGCCTCTAGCCGCTCCTCAAGCTCGCGCGGCGTCATTTCCGGGACGTCTTCCGACTCGCCGTTCCGGCCGGTCGTGTACAGGCTGCGGTCGTGGGCCGGCATGCCGCAGAACTGCTCGTAATCGATCAGTTCCGTCACCGTCGGGTTCTCGCCGCAGACGGGGCAATCCGGATTCTTGCGCAGCTTAACCTGTTTGAACTCCATGTTCACGGCGTCGTACAGAAGCAGACGGCCGACGAGCGGATCGCCGATGCCCAGAAGGAGCTTGATCGCCTCCGTTGCCTGAAGGGCGCCTATCGTGCCCGGCAGCACGCCCAGCACGCCGCCCTCCGCGCAGCTCGGGACCAGGCCCGGCGGTGGCGGCTCAGGGAAGAGACAGCGGTAGCAGGGACCTTCCTCCGCGTGGAACACCGAGACCTGTCCCTCGAAGCGGAAGATGCTGCCGTACACGTTCGGCTTGCCCAGCAGCACACAGGCATCGTTGGTCAGGTAACGGGTGGGGAAATTATCGGTGCCGTCGATGATCACGTCGTAAGGTTCCAATATCTCCAGCGCGTTCTCCGACGTCAGGGGCACCTCGTGCGTGTCCACCTGCACGTGGGGGTTGATGTCCAGAATGCGCTCTTTCGCGCTCTCCAGCTTCGGCCGGCCCACGTCGCTTGTCCCGTGGATAATCTGCCGTTGTAAATTGGTGTAATCAACCGTGTCATAATCGACCAGGCCGATCCGGCCGAGACCCGCCGCCGCCAGATACATAGCCAGCGGCGATCCCAGCCCGCCTGCGCCGATGAGCAGCACGCTCGCCGCCTTCAGCTTCTTCTGGCCCTTCATGCCCACCTCGGGCATGATCAGGTGGCGACTATATCGTTCTACCTCTTCGTTCGACAAGTCAACCGCTTCCGGTGAAATCTTTAAAGTTGTCATAATAGTCCCTCTACCTGGCGCGCCAATTTGCCGGCGTCGGCCAGGCCATAATTCACATGCCTGATGCTGCCCTCTTCATCCAGCAACAGCGTCGTCGGTAACGTAAAGACGCCATATCTGGAAGCCGTTTCGACCTCCTGTTCCACGTCAATTTTCTCAATTTCCACCCGCTGCCGGAGCGGTTCCGGTAACTCCTCCAGGAACCGCTCCTGTGTCACACACGGGCCGCAGTAATCGCTGCGAAAATAGAGGAGGCGCGGCCGTCCCGCCCGTTCCTTCTCCGGCCGCAGACGCCGTATGTGCGCCTGTTTGAAGAGAAAATAGGCGCCGGAACCGGCCGCAATGAGCAGGGCCGTGATCAGCACTCTTTCTAATATCATATCATTTTTGTGATGACCTCATCATCGTGATGACCTCATCATGATGACTTCATCCTTGCGACAGTGGCCGGCGGTCAAATCCGGGCACGCCCAACTGGCTCAACTGGTAATAGAGGAAACAACCTGCACAGAAACCGACGAACAGGTTCAGGGCCGCCAGGGCCACCACCAGCCAGACCAGCGCCCAGCCGACCACGACCTGGCTGGCCGCCAGAGCCAGCAAGGCCAGCGCCAGGACGACGCCGCCGAATCCCTGCGCAAACCGGTGTGGTTCCGGGTTGTCGGGAACGACGCGCGCCTGGAGTAGCCCGGCCGGCAGCAACAGACGCCGGTAAATCTGCTTAAACAACGCCAGTTGCGGCGCGGCCGTGCCCAGGATCATCACCGCCGCCACCAGGGCTACCAGCCACCAGCTCGATAGCAGAAATGCCACGATCAGCAGCCCAATAATAAACGCCTGGTTTACCTTTAGCGCCGTGTGGTCCACGCGACGCCCATCCCTTTCATTCTTCACCGCTCACTCCTCTCCGCGATCTGCCTCAGGAGGGCCTGCCTCCCGCGATCGATGGAATAATCATCAATGTGTCGTCCTCTGCGACCGACGTCTCTTCGCCCTCCAGATAACGGATATCCTCTTCGTTCAGATAGATGTTGACGAAGCTGCGCAGCTTATCGCCCTCGAACAGGTGCTGGCGCAACTCGGGATACGATTGCGTCAGGTTATCCAGCGCGGCGCCGGCCGTCTCTCCTTCGACGCTGATCGCGCTGTTGTTTTCCGTATACTGTCGCAACGGGGTTGGAATACGAATCGTTGGCATACCTTCTTCTCCTTTCGTGCGGCGACTTCCGACAAGACGGATCGCCCCTTACTCTGTTACTTCGATCTCTTCCTCGACGAAACCGTCGCGATCCTCGCTCAGCTGCCAGGATCGGCTCCGCCCCGGCCGGCCATCCCGTACTTCCGTGATCAGGTACGAATAGCCCGGCCAGGTTGCCCAGGCGAGGTCTCGCGGCGAAGCCACCGGTTCGTGATCCGGGTGGCTGTGAAAGATGCCCACGATGTCCAGCCCCTGGCGCATCGCCGCCAGTTCCGCCTGCAGCATATCTTCGGGAGCGATCTGAAATCGCTCCCCCTTCTCTTCCTCCACTTCCCAGCGATTCTCCACAGGAAACAGCGCCCTGACGACGTTTTCCTGCCCGTCGCTGTGCCCCAGGAGCAAACCGCACCCCTCGTAAGGGTATGCTTCCGCCCCATGGGCGTTGACCTTCTCTTGCAGGTGTTGGGGTAACTTGAGCATCCTCTTCCTCGTGCTGACTTAGAGAGCTTCTACTCTTCCCAGAAGCGTTCGCTCAAGTACTTGAAGCCGTTATCCGGCAACACGGTGACCACGACGCCCTCGTCCAGGTCGCCGGCCACTTCTATGGCCGCCACGACGGCCGCCGCGGCCGAAACGCCGACGAAGAGCCCTTCCCGGCGCGCCAGGAGCAGGCTCATCTCGTAAGCATCTTCCGTGCGCACCGCCAGCGAGCGGTCGGCCAGCGACTCGTCGTAAATGCCCGGCCGGATCGCCGTCGGCATATGCTTCAACCCTTCCAGCCCGTTGAACGCGCTGTCAGGCTGCATGGCGATCGCCTCTATCGACGGCGCAAGCTCCTTAAGCCGTCGGGCCGTGCCCATGAACGTGCCGCTGGTTCCCAGCCCGGCGACGAAGTGGGTCACCTCGCCCTCCGTCTGTTCCCAGATTTCGTTGGCCGTCGTGTGGTAATGGGCTTGCCAGTTGGCCGGATTGTTGTACTGGTCGGCGTAGAAGTAGTCGGGGTTGTCCTCCGCCAGTTCCCCTGCCTTCTGCAGCGCGCCATCCGACCCTTCCAACGGGTCCGTCAGCACCAGCTCCGCGCCATACGCGCGAAGAATGGCCAGCCGTTCCGGGCTCGCGTTGCGCGGCACAGCCAGCACCACTCGGTAATCGCGGGCCGCGCCCAGCATGGCGTAGGCGATACCCATATTCCCCGAGGTGGAATCCAGCAGCGTCATCCCCGACCGCAATTTGCCCGCCCACTCGGCCGTGCGAATGATGTTCAGAGCGGCTCGATCCTTGACCGATCCGCTCGGGTTAAACCATTCTGCTTTGCCGTAAAGGGCGACCCGCTCGGACAGGCCGGCGGCCGCGGCGACATTTTCTAGACGAAGTAAGGGGGTGTTCCCAACCTGTGCTTCAAGGCTGTCTTCGGAGAGGGATTCGGTATTGAACGTGGAGAGAGATTTTCGTACGGTTTGTAACATAATACTGCAGGTCCTGAAGGTTTGCGATAGGCCGTCAGACACCAAAAAACGGTAGCGTCACGCTACGCGATTTCCACTTGGCATCGCGAGGGTGGCCGCCACCGTTTGCCTATCGTTGCTTCAGGGTTGTGGCAAAGGTGGTCAGCGCCCTCGCCCCATACACCTGCAATACATGTCCACCATAAATCTCATTCTTTCGCCAATCCCGATTTGGAAAATGCGAGAGTTGATACTTCCTTTTCCGACCGACAGTATAGCAAAGCAACTCGTAATGTCAAGTAATCGTCGTTACGTAAGCACAATTCATATGTTGTGCATATATAACGGCCGGTAAGCGACGCCGGGGCTGCTAATAGGGAAACCAACTAGAAATGGCATACTTTGTAGCGGCGCATCGCGATGCGCCGGGGCGGTCGCAAACCTCTCTTACCGTATGTGTGCCATGTTTAAGGCTCTTCTCTATAGGTGGTAAGCTCGGCAAGTTGTTACGGGCGCTCGGGCTGGCGTTTGGAGCCCATCAGGGTTCAAGCGTCACGAAGTCGCCGTCGCCCGTCGCCAATCGCTCCCCCGTCGCCGGATCGTAAAGGCCAACCCGCAGAGAAAACGGCCCCGTCACGCCCTCTTCCGGCGGCGTCAGCACGTGCTCGTCCACCACGTACTCTCCCGGCGCCCAGCCCGTCGTCGGCCGTGTCCAGCCGGCCGGCTCCGCGTCCGATTGCGCCACGATCCCTCCCGTCCCATCCACCAGATGGACGAAGACGCGGTAGCTTGTGGGCATATCTAGCAGGCTCTGCCAGACCAGGCGCACCGTTAATGAAGGCGGCAGCGAGGCCCCGGCCGTTCCCAGGCTCACCTCCGGCGCCAGCGAATAGCCCGCCAGTTCCGCTCTCCCGCCAAAGGTGGCGTTCACCCCCGTCTCATACGGCGGCGGCGTGAAGGACCGGGGCGGCGCCTCGATCCGGATCGTCCCCAGCGCCGTGCCCTCCAGCCACAGGCGGTAAGCGCCGCTTTCCAGCCGCGCCGGCAGCCGCAACAAATGTTGGCCCCGCAGGCGCGCTCCCTCTTCCCACGCCGAGGGCGGATAATCCTCACGCACCGGCGGGATCGTCCACTCGTGAGCCACGCCGCCCCCCTCATACCGTAGTTGCAGTGCAATTTGCCTCGCCGCGCCCTCGCCGCTTCCTCTCTCGTTTTCCCAGAAGAGGGTGAGCAACAGGGGGTCGCCGGGCGCCGCCTCCGCCCGATCCTGGTTGTAGCCCAGCAACGTGAGGCCGGCGACCGGCGCCCTTAACGGATGTTGCGGCGTCGGCGATGGCGGCCGCTCCGGCCGGCCGACCTCAATCTCGCCGATGACGGCCGTCGGCCCCAGCGCTCCCTCCTCGTCCACCAGCGTCAGCGGCTGTAGCCCCTCCCGTTCAAAAAGAGTGAGCACGATCTCATAGCGGCCGGGAGGTGTGCCCGGCAACACCTGCACCTCGCGGCTGTCCCACGCCCACCTCCCCGGCGCCCACGCCGTCGTCTCCGGCGCGTCCTCATAGAGGCGCGGCCGGTGCGTCTCCCTGTCGCTCCAGGTCAGCCCCTCCGGCCCGCTCAGCCACACGTTCGATTGGTAGGCGGCCGCCGGCGTTGCCTCCACCCGCCACGCCAGGTGTACGTCGAACGTTTCCCCGGCCGGCACCATCGTCCGGCTCAGGTTATAGCCGGCCAGACGCAGCCCGCCCGCGCTGATCGCCGTCTCGTACGTTACCGGCGGCGGGGCCGTGCGCCGCAGCGGCGTTTCCACCCGGTCCACCACCAGTACCTTCCCGCCGAGCATAAGCACGCCCAATCCCAGGAGCAGCAGCCGCCCCCGCTTGCTCAATGAGGAGGCCATGCCTGAGGAGACCGGATCCTCAGATCGGGTCTCCCCGCCACCATCCTGCCGAGAGGAGGGCGGATCCTCAGATCCGCCTGGCCCTCGGCGAACCTGCCCGGCACCCCCTGACAAAACGTAACCGGCCGCCACAATACCCACCAGCGCCAGCACGCTCACGCCCGCCAGGAAGCCGCGCAGCGGCGTCAGCGACCACGCCACCCTCACCGTGTGCCGCCCGGCCGGAACCGCAAACGTAATCAGCCCCTCGGGGTCGCTCGGCGTGATCGGCGTCCGTTCCCCGTCCACGCTCGCCCGCCAGCCCGGAAAGGCAAACGTCAGGTAGCGGGCCCGAAAGCCGGCCGGGCTATCCACGACCACCCGCGCTTCGTTTGTTCCGTACTCAGCCGAGACCACCTCCGCGCCTGGCGGCAACGCCCTCTCGTCAAAGCGCTGCGGCCGTCGCCCGGCCGCGTAATCTTCCAGCAGCGGCGAGCCATCCGGCCGCCGCTCCACCGTCGCCGGAAAGTAGCTTCCCACGGGATCGACGCCCACCATGCCCGTCTCCGCCTCATAAGCGTGCACGTCCATGATCGTCGGGAAAGCCCTCTCGCGGCAAGCGGAGGGGTAAAGAAGGGGAAACGCTTCGATCATCAGCAAGGCGACGGCTACCAGGAAGGCGCCGGGCAGCAGGCGACCGGCCCACCTTGCCCGTGCGGCGGGCCGGAACGCCCTGCCCATCGACGCCCCCGAAAGCGCGGCAAAGGGCGCCCCCGCCAGAACGGCGAGCGGCAGCGCGGCGCGCCCCACCATCCGCCACGGGAACTGCACGAACTCGATCAAGGGGATAATCTCCCACAGCGGTTCGGAGATGGGGAGCGCGAAAAACAGGTAGACGGCCGCTCCCGCCGCCATCAGCACAACGTGCGCCCGCTGTTCCCGCTGCCGGTTCCACGCCAGGCTGAGGACGCCCAGAAGGGCCAGCGCGGCCGGTACCCAGCCCACACGGAAAGGCAACGGCGGGTTGATCAGCGCCGGATCCTCGGCCGCCACCGGCGCCAGCAACTCCTCCGGGCTGGTGAAGTTGAACCGGAAATTATTGTCGCGCGCCGTCGTCGAAAGGCTCAGCGTCACCTCGTCCATTTCCAACACGGCCGAGCCGGTGTAGAAGCTCGTCACCCCCAGACCCAGGCCGAAAAGCAGCAGCAGCCGTCCCAGTAGCCGCCGGGGCCACACCTCGTGTAGCCAGCCCATCGCCAGCAGGTAAACGCCGAAAGCGGGCGCAAAAAGGAAGAGGGAGATATTGTGGCTGAGGGCCAGGGCGGCCACTCCTAGGAGCGTGATCAGGAACCACTTTGCCGTCCCCCGCACCAGGAAGCGGCGGCCGGCCCAGAGGAGCAGGGGCATCAGCGCCAGCGCCATCGACTCCACCTGATTGCCCCGCACCAGCGCGTCCACCAGCACGTAGGGCGCGGCCATATACGCCACGGCCGCCACGACGCCGGCCCGCGGCCCGAACACGTCGCGCACCCAGAGATAGGTAAACCAGCCCGCCGCCAGGATGCAGAAGATATAGAACAGATTGCTGGCGGCCGGCAGCGGCATCCCGGCCAGGTGCAGCCAGTGAGTCAGGTAAAGGGGCAGCGGCTCGCGGTAGAGAAAGAAGGGATAGCCGTAGCCGAATGCCAGATCCGGCAGCCAGCGGCTGAAATAGATACCGTTCTCCCAGGCGTGGCGAATGGCCGCCACCCGGTGGTAGTGCAGGTGGCCGTCGTGGGTGCACGGCACGCTGGTCCAGCGCAAAAGCGGCGCGATCAGCGGCAGCCCCAGCAGCGTGACGAGCAGCAGGTCCAGCACCCCCCCTCGGCTCTTCGCCGCGCCTTCCCTGGTTTCCTTCGTCGTCATGGCGCCGTGACCTCCATCAGAAACTGGTCGTTCGCCCGCCGCTCGCCGCTGGCGTCATACACTGGCAAACGCCGGCCGCTGGCCGCATCGTAAAGGCCCAGCGCCACGGTGTAGCCGCCGGCCGCCGGCCGCGCCAGCCGGTACGTTTCCATCACCACCTGGCCCGGCAGCCAGCTACTCGTCGGCGGCTCCGGCGGCCGGTCTACCTGCCCCACGATTTTCCCCGTCTCGTCTCGGAGGTGAACGAACGTCGTATACCCCGCCCCATCCGGTTCCGCCCCCTGCCACACCACGTGCAGGAGCAGCGCCCCTTCTCCCCACTCGACCGTCGCCTCTTGCAGGACGGCCACCGTTCCCAGGCGCGCGTTCAGTGGCGTGACCTCCGCCGGCAGCTCGAACGTCCGCTCCCGCGCCGCCACCTCGATCTCGCCCAGGACGACGGGCGCCGGCCACCGCCGTCCCCCTTCCTCCACCCACTGTAACCGCAAATCGTACTGTCCCGCCTCCACGTCCCGCGGCAGGCGCCAGGCCGGCCGGATGTGGTAGATTTGCCCCGGCCGCCACGCCCGTGTGTCCAGCGTCGTCGCCAGCTCCGCGTCCCCCAGCAGGAGGAGCAATTCACCCTGCCCCGGTGTCTCCGCCCGCCACCACAGGTCGAGGGTCAACGTCTCGCCCGAACCGACCTCCTCCGGCCACGGCGCGTAGCCGGCCAGCTCGTCGTCTCCCGCAACGCGGTTCGGGATCTCCAGCGTCGGTTCTTCGGTCCGGGGGCCGATGGTCACCGTCTCCAGCCTGGGCCGGACCCCCTGGAAGCGGCCGCCGCTGTCGAACGCGCCCAGCCGTTCTCCCTGCGCGTTAAATACCTCCACCGCCACCCCGTACTCCCCCGGCGGCAGGTCCGCTGGAGGTTGAAATGTATAGTAGACCGTTTGCGGCGCGCCGGCCGGCCAGTGGCGCGGGGCCTGGTCGGCGCGGTTGAGCAGGGGCCATTCACGGCTTGCCCGCACCCGCTCCGCTTCGTCCATCAGCAAGAGGCGCGCCTGATATGCGGCCGACGGCGCTCCCCCCTCCGGCCGCTCCCACGTCACGCCCACCAGCATCCTTTCCGGCCATGCGGCGGGCACCGCCCCGGCCGCCGTGATCCCTACTTCCCCCCCAAACGTGACCTCCTGCGCCGCCATCTCCAGGGACGGAACGCCAAAATCGGCCGCCGCCACCCCCTCATACACCCTGGCCCGCGTCGCGCCCTTGAACGCCACCCGTTGCAGCGGCGCCCGGCCCTCTGGCAGGAGAGACGCGTCCACTTGCCCGTCCCGTTGCACCAGCAAAATATAATCGTCCGCCTCCAGCAGCGGCAGCGTGCTCCGGTCAAAATGAAAGATCTCGCCGGGGAAGAAAGGGGCCGCCCCGGTCGTGCTCGTCGTAAATAGCGTCGCCGCTTCCGGGCTGGGCGCCGTCTCCGCCAGCCAGCGCGCTCCGGCCCCCACTCCTTCTCCCCATCCGGCCGGCAGCGCCCGCGCCGCCACGTCGCCGCCCCCCGCCAGCCAGTTGTAGGCCATCAGCGGGTAGGGCAGGTAAAGAACCAGATACGCCGCCTGGAGGCAGATCAAAGTAGGCGCAATCCGCCGCCGCCACCCTTTGCCGTCACCCCGGCCGGCCAGCAGCCCCATGCCCCAGCCGGCCGCCAGCGTCAATGCGACGAGGGTCGGCAGCGCGTAACGGTCATGCTTCTTGGCGACAAAGCTGATGAAAATTAGAAACGCCATTGCGAAAAGCAGAAACCACCCGACCGGCCGGGTCGCGCCATCCCCCCGTTGCGCGCGGAACGTTTTCCAGGCCGGTGCCAGCAACAGGAGGCCGATAACCGTCGCCGGCGAAAGGCGAAAAAGGACGACCACCGGGTAGAACAGAGGCCCCGGATCCAGGACACTGTCTCCCAGGAAGAACGTCGGCCGCACGGCGTCCCCGGCCAGCCGGCCGCTCAGACCGGCCACCGTTTCCAGCGTCGCCAGCGGCGCGGCCCACAGCGCCGGCAACAGGATCAGGGCCGACGCTATCAGCCCGCCGCCCCACAGTAAAAGGGGGCGCCAGGGCCAGCGCCTGGATTCCCCCTCCGCCGGCCGGCGCAGCGCGTCCCAGAGAAAGATGGCGGGTATGAACGGCAGGAGCAGGAGGGCCGGCGTCTTCGACAGGAGCGCCAGGCCCGTGCACACGCCGGCCAGCGCGGCGTCGCGTCCCCCGCCTCGGGTCTCGGCCGCCGCCAGCGCCAGCAGCAGGGCCAGCGCCATGAAGATGGCCAGCAGCCCGTCCACGTGCAGCAGGCCCGAAAGACCGGCGAAGAAGGGGTCCAGCGCCAGGAAGAGGCTCCCGGCTGCGGCTGCCCGCTTCCCTAAGACCCGTCTGCCCACCAGGTAAACGGCCACGATGCCCAGGGCCGTGATCAGCGCCACACCCAGCCGGCCGCCGTCCAAAAAGAAGGCCAGCCGCCGGTACGCCTCCACGTTATCCTGTGAGAGCCGGACGACTTTCTCCAACCACGCCAGGCGCTCGCCCGCCCCTTCCCGCAGCCACAGTTGAGCTTGCACGGCCGCCGCCCCTATCCACGTCGTCGTCACGCCGGGGTGCCCGCTCTGGAGGGTGCTCGCCCAGTCGCCGGACAGCAACGCCTGGCGCAGGCCAATGCTCCGGTACACCCAATTCAACTCGTCTGGCGTCACGTAGCGGCCGAGAGCCGAAAGGCGGGGCAACAAGGCGGCGACGAAGATCAGGGCGGGCCAGAATCCCTTACGCCGGGCTGTGCGTCGCAAAAAGGCCACCGTCGCCAATTACAGATAGCCCAGGCTCCGCAGGCGCTCCTCCACCTGGGCCGACTCCTCGTCGTCCAGAGACTGCCCGTCCGTCTCCGACGTGAATGGATCGTCCTCGCTGTAGACGACCTCCGGCCGCTCCTCGAAGATCTCTTCCAGCACGCGGCCGTCCATCGTCTGCGGAACGGGCTCGCCCAGCAACGTCATAATCGTCGGCGCCAGGTCGAGGATATTCGCTTCCGCCAGCTGTTCGTTCTGGCGGATGCCGGGCCCGTGGGCCATAAAGATCCCTTCGCGCCGGTGGCAGCCGGAATCCCCCCGAATCTGCTCTGTGACGATCTGGTTGTTGGTCGCGAAGAGGGGAAAGGCGATCAGTTTGTAGTCGTCGAGGACGACGTGCAGGTCCGGCCCAAATCGGCTGTAGGGGCCGTGATACGTCTCCTCGCGCTTGATAATCTTGCTGACCAGGGGGCGGCCGTCCCCGTCACGCAGGTCGCCCAAAGCGTCGATCACTTCCTGGCGCCGCTGCTCGTAATCCCCTTCTGTCACAATCCCCTGCGGCTCCCGCCCCGCTACGTTCAGGTAGATCTGCCCCACGTGCCCCATGCTGTAAGCCACCGTCCGTGACCAGTCCACGCTGTCAAAGCTCAAGAACTTTCCCACCACCCGGTTGCGCGTGTTCTTGGAAACCCGCGTCGCCAGATTCTGCAGGCCTATCGTCTCCACCATATGGTAGACGCCGGCCGGCGTCATCCCCAGGCGGAACGCCAGCGCCTTCAGCCGCGTGATGACGTTCCGCTTCAGCCGTAGAAGCCCTTTCTCCATCAAGAACACGTTGAGGTTAACGATCTGCCGTAACGGACCAAAACCATGGTCCGACATGACCAGAACCGTCGTTTCCTCCGGCAACTGCTCTAACATGCGCCCCACGTACTCGTCGACCATCTTATACCCATCGCGGATGGCGTGCTGGAAAGGGCCGGGCTCGTGGCGGGGATGGGTCTCGTCCATAAAGCGCCACAGGGCGTGCATCATCACGTCCAGGGCAATGAAATGCACCATCATCACGTCAGGCTGCTCCTCGGCCATCAGAGTCAGCGCCCACTCCCCCTGGCTGCGAATCAGGTCATAGATATCTTCCACGTATTCGGCCTCGATGCCCGTCTTATACTGCACGTTCGGTGCCACGCGATAGGGGCCTAGGCGGCTGCGGTAGCGGCCGATCAGGTCGGTCGGGGTGCAGATCTGGCCGTCCCGGGGGCTGAGAATGCCGGTCACCATGAAACCGTTGATCGCCTGCGGCGGGTACGTGACCGGCACGTTGAGCACGCCCACCCGGTAACCGGCGCGCGAAAGCCGCTCCCAGATCGTCGGCTGCTTGATCTTCGTCGAATTCACCAGCGTAAAGTCGGCGCCCTGCGGCTGGATAAAGTCGAAGACCCCGTGCTTGCCCGGGTTACACCCCGTCATAAAGGTAGGCCACGCCGGGCTGGTGACCGGCGGCAACGTGGACGCCAGGTCCGCGTGCGCGCCGCCTTGCAGCAGGCCGTTCAGGTGCGGCAGGTGGCCGGCCGCCGCCCACGGCCGGATCAGGTCGAACGTTGCGCCATCAATGCCGATGATCAGTAGCTTCATAAGATTCCCGTGCTCTTTCGTCTGCTTCCACTCGCATATAATGTGGCCCGACCGGCTCGTGATTTGGCGTAACCGGCCGCTGAGCGATCACCTTTTGCACGTGATAGACCGGTTTGCCCTGGGTCTCGTAATAGGTGCGCACGATCAACTCCGCCAGCAGGCCCATGACCAGAAATTGAATGCCGATAAAAATCAGGACGATGCCCAGCATCAACAAGGGCCGGTCGCCGATGCGCACGGCGCGAAAGCCCTCCAACCCGCCCGTCACCCCGCCCCACAACTTCAGCGCTGCGAGGTAGGCGTTGATAAAGAAGCCGAGGGCGCCCGAGATGATGCCGATTCCGCCCAGCAAGTGCATGGGCCGGTCGCTGTACCGGCGCAGAAAGAGGACGGTGATCAAATCCAGGATCACGCGAAACGTGCGCGACAGCCCGTACTTCGAATCGCCGGCGACGCGCGCCCGGTGGTTGACGGGCACTTCGGCCATACTGAACCCCGCGAAATTGACCATTTCCGGGATAAACCGGTGCATTTCCCCGTAGAGGTGTAGCTCCCGCACTACCGGGGCGCGAAAGGCGCGGAGCGAACAACCCCGGTCGTGCAACCTGACCCCGCTGGAACGGGCGATTAAACTGTTGGCCATTTTCGACGGGAGCCTGCGCAGCAAAAGGGCGTCCTGGCGATCCTGCCGCCAGCCGTTGACCACGTCGTACCCCTCTTCCAGGCGCTCCAGCAGCGCGGGTATATCCGCGGGGTCGTTCTGGCGGTCGGCGTCCATCGTCACGATGACGCGGCCGGCCGCGTGGCGGAAGCCCGCGGCAAAAGCCGCCGTCTGCCCAAAGTTGCGGCGAAAGACGATGGCCACGACGCGGCGATCTTCCGCCGCCAGCCCCTCCATCACCTCGACGCTGCCGTCGCTGCTGCCGTCGTCGATAAAGATGATTTCGTAATCCAGCTCCCGGCCGGCCAGCGCTTCCGTAATTTCCTGCCACAACGGTCGGAGATTATCGACTTCGTTATAGACGGGGATGACCAGGCTCAGGTCCCGTTCCGGATCGCCGGCCGGAGGCGTACTCGCTTCTCTAGGCTTCATCGCAGGCCATTCTACCATTCACAGAGGCAGGGGCAAAAGGGCAATTGGTCACGCATTCGATACGATTATAGCATAGTAGGGCAGCGCTCAGTTCAAAACCGCTGCTATTTCATTCAAAGGATAGGTTGCATGAACGTATCGGTAATCATGACAGTCAAGAATGAAGGCCGCTCGCTGCGCCCGTTGCTCGACTCGCTGATTCAGCAGACCCGGCCGCCGGACGAGGTCGTCGTCTGTGACGGCGGCTCCACCGACGACACCATCGCCGTTCTGGAAGCGTACCGCCGCTGGCTGCCCCTGCGGATCGTGGTTGCTCCGGGCAGCAACATCAGCCAGGGGCGTAACCGGGCCATCGCCGAGGCGGCCGGACCCATCATCGCCGCGACCGATGCGGGCGTCATCCTCTCCCCCGTGTGGCTGGAGGAGATCGTCCGCCCCATCGTCGACGAAGGCGCCGCCGTCGTCAGCGGCTGGTTCGAAGCCGACCCCTACACCGACTTTGAAGTCGTCATGGGCGCCACCGTCCTGCCCACCGTGGAGGACGTCGATCCCCGGCGCTTTTTACCCTCCAGTCGCTCGGTGGCCTTCCAGAAAGAGGCCTGGGCGGCCGTCGGCGGTTATCCGGAGTGGCTCGACTACGGCGAAGACCTGATCTTTGATATGAAGCTTCGTGAGCAATTCGGCCCCTTTCCCTTCGCTCCCCGCGCCGTCGTCTACTTCCGGCCGCGAGGCACCATGCGCGCCTTCATTCGCCAGTACTACCGCTACGCCCGCGGCGACGGCAAAGCCGGCCTCTGGCCAAAGCGCCACGCCATCCGTTACACAACCTACCTGCTGTTACTCCCTTATCTGCTGCGCGCCATCTGGCACGGCCGCCGGCGAGGGTGGGTCGGGTTGCTGGCAGGGTGCGCCGCCTACTGCTTCCGGCCGGCCCGCCGTCTCTGGGCGGCGACCTACGGCTGGCGGCCGCCGGCGCGACTCCGCGCCTTCGCCCTCGTCCCCATCATCCGGCTGGTGGGCGACGTCGCCAAGATGATCGGCTATCCGCCCGGCGTCCTCTGGCGCTGGCGCCGCCGCCCGCCCCGTTAGTTTCTCGTTAGCAGCCGGATGGGCCCCTTGCCTGGCCCTTTTGAGGATGCTAT
Organism: Promineifilaceae bacterium (SeqCode); assembly: GCA_033722615.1. Lineage (GTDB taxonomy): Bacteria > Chloroflexota > Anaerolineae > Promineifilales > Promineifilaceae > JAAYYY01. The sequence goes on along the minus strand of JAWVYQ010000017.1, from coordinate 12,124 downwards.
GATGATCGGTGGACTGGTCGGCGTTTGCCAGCATTTCGTTTAATCATTTGCCTTACAAAAAGACACGACGCGAGCCGCCATTATGATCATTCAACGCAAACCACCCCGACACCCCCGCCGCGGGCCATCCTGCCTGCTGGTCGTCGTCGTGGCCGTCGCTTTTGCGTTGGGCGTCTACGTCGTCGGCAATGCCGAGGAAGTGCGCGACGTGATCATCCCCACGCCGACGCCAGAGCCAACCCGCTCGGCCGCCGAGCACGCCACCAGCGCCGCCCTTTACGAGCGCGACGGCGAATTCGAGGACGCCATTGAAGCTTACGAACAGGCCATCTCCCTCAGCCCCGAAAACGTCAACTTCTATTTGAACCTCGTTTCCCTGTTGATTGCCACAGGCCGGCCGGACGATGCCTTAGAACGAGCCGAACAGGCCAAAGTGCTGGCGCCGAGCGATCCTCATGTGTGGGCGACCGTCGCCTCCGCTTATTTGGCCAACGGCAACCGTCTGGCAGAGACGGGCGATGCCACCGGCGCCGGCCTCCAATACCAGGAAGCCATTAACGCCGCCCAGCAGGCCACCGACATCGATCCCAATAATGCAGAAGCGTACGCCTACATGGCCCAGGCCCTCGCCCGGCTCGGCATCGAGCGCTACAACGAGGCCCTGGAGAACGCCTCTCTGGCCGTGGAACTGGCCCCCGATAGCCCGGTCACGCGGCGGGCCATGGCCATCGTCTACGAGCTTACCGGCCGCTACGATCAGGCCATCGAAGAATACCTCCTCGCTCTCGATGCCAACCCCAACCTCATCGACATGCGCATCGACCTCGCCTACCTCTACTTCTTCACCGAAAGGCAGCAGCAGGGCATTCTGACCCTTCAAGACGTCATCGAACTCGATCCCGGCAACGCCGCTGCCTACGACGGCCTCGGTTACTTCTACTTCGTTCTCGGCGAATATCCGGACGCCGAGGAAAACGCCTACGAGGCCGTTCAGCTCGACCCCGATATGACCCGCGCCCACGCCCATCTGGGCGCCGCCCGCTTCAAACAGAACAAGTACGACACGGCCATTGAAGAGCTGGAATTGGCCGTCTCCGATTATGACGAAGTGACGACCTCCAACGCCACCTATTTCAACATGTTGGGCCTCGCCTACTACTACAAGAACCGCTGTCAGGAAGCCGTTCCCCTCTTTGAGCAGGTGCTGGCCGCCGCCCCTGACCAGATCGCCATCGACAATGCCCAGGAAGGGATGGAACTATGCCGCCAGCAGCAGTTCGAGTCCGGCCCCTAGACCCTCTCGGAGCCTTTTAGCACTCTCCCCCCGCTAACTGCCAATTTTCCTTGACACGCTCCGAATTTATGCTACAATTTGGATGTGTTGTTAGCACTCTATGCCCCAGAGTGCTAAAACTCGTTAAAAAGTCCCACATAACTTTCACAAAGGAGAGTCGTATATGGACGTGAAGCTTAAGCCACTTGGTGATCGGCTGGTTGTCGAGCCCAGGGAACGCGAAGAGAAGACGGCTTCGGGCATTATTTTGCCTGAGACCGCCAAAGAAAAACCGCAAGAGGGTCAGGTCCTGGCTACCGGACCCGGCCGGCGCGATGACGACGGCGAGCGCATCGAAATGGACGTTGCAGTTGGCGACACCGTGCTGTACGCCAAATATGCCGGAACAGAAATCAAGATGGATGGCAAGAAACTGCTCATCCTGAAAGAGTCCGACGTCCTGGCGATTGTCGAAGAGTAATTCCTTTCCCCGAGACAACAACTACAGTAGAAAGATATTGAGGAGTGAATGACATATGGCGAAGCAATTGAAGTTTTCCGATAGCGCGCACCGCAAGCTTAAGGTCGGCATTGACACCCTGGCCTCCGCGGTAGCTACGACGCTGGGGCCTAAAGGGCGCAACGTTGCCCTGGATAAATCCTTCGGCGCGCCGACCGTCACCCACGACGGCGTTACCGTTGCCAAGGAAATTGAGCTGAAGGATCCCTATGAGGACATGGGTGCCCAGTTGCTGAAGGAAGCGGCTACCAAGACCAACGATATCGCTGGCGACGGCACGACCACGGCGACTGTGCTGGCCCAGAATATCGTCAACGAAGGCTACAAAAACGTGGCGGCCGGCGCCAACCCCATGCTCCTGAAGCAGGGCATCGAGGCCGGCGTCCTCGTCCTGTCCGACAAGATCCGCGAAATGGCCGTCTCCATTGACAGCAAAGAAGAGATCGCCTCCGTCGCGGCCATCTCCGCCCAGGAACAGGCCATCGGCGACCTCATCGCCCAGGTCATGGACAAGGTTGGCAAAGACGGCGTCATCACCGTCGAAGAGTCGCAAGGGCTCGAATTTGAAACCGAGTACGTCGAGGGTATGCAGTTCGACCGCGGCTACATGAGCCCCTATTTCGTGACCGACTCCGACACGATGGAAGCCGTCCTTGAGGAACCCTACATCCTCATCCACGACAAGAAGATCAGTTCGGCCCAGGACATCGTGCCCATTCTGGAGAAGCTCATCCAGACCGGTAAGCGCAACCTCGTCGTGGTTGCCGAAGACGTGGACGGCGAAGCACTGGCCACGCTGGTCCTGAACAAGCTGCGCGGCACCCTGAACGCCCTGGCAGTCAAGGCGCCGGGCTTTGGCGACCGCCGCAAGGCCATGCTCCAGGACATCGCCATCCTCACTGGCGGACAGGTCATCACCCAGGAGATGGGCCGCAAGCTGGAAAGCGTGCAGATTAGCGACCTTGGCCGCGCCGGCAAGGTTGTCTCCACCAAAGACGAGACGACCATTGTCGACGGCGCCGGCGAAGAAGGGCAGATCCACGCGCGCGTCGAGCAAATCAAGACCGAAATTGAGCGCAGCACCTCCGACTACGACCGCGAGAAGCTCCAAGAACGCCTGGCCAAGCTGGCCGGCGGCGTGGCCATCATCCGCGTGGGTGCGGCCACCGAAGTTGAGCTGAAAGAGAAGAAGCACCGCGTCGAGGATGCTTTGAGCGCCACGCGCGCGGCTGTGGAAGAGGGCATTGTGCCCGGCGGTGGCGTCGCCTTGCTAAACGCCATCACCGCGCTCGACGATCTGGAAGTCGCCCCTGGCGACCAGGCCACCGGCGTGCGCATCCTGCGCAGCGCCCTTGAAGCCCCCATGCGCAAGATTGCCCAGAACGCTGGCAAGAACGGCGACGTCATCATCCAGAACGTGCGCCAGAAGCAGCAGGAAGAGGGCAACGACCGCATTGGTTACGACGTCCTGAGTGAGCAATACGTGGACATGATCAAGGCCGGCATCATCGATCCGGCCAAGGTGACGCGCGGCGCGTTGGAGAACGCAGCCAGCATCGCCTCCATGATCCTGACCACCGACGTCCTGATCACCGACTTGGCCGACGACGAGAACGGCCAGGGTGGTCCCGGCGGCGGCATGCCCGGTGGCGGTATGCCCGGCGGCGGCATGGGCTTCTAAGCTCAGCGTCGACGTTAAGTCAGCCAGGAAAGGCCCCTCGCGCGAGGGGCCTTTTCTTTTTCCCGTTGTTTTTGTACACTTGATGAAGTTAAGGGTGCCTAACCGGCGCATTCAACAGGGGATAAAAGCCCATGGGAAAACGGCTCGTCGCGCAGATGTTGCCCACTTTACGCAAGCTAAAATTATCAGACAACGTCGAGATCACGACGGCCGGCTTCAAGGCCTTTGAGGTCGGCCGTGATAAGGTAGACTCCTATCGGGGCGATCCCCAGGCGTTGGGCGAGGCCCTGCGCATCTTCCAGACGGCCGACTCCCTGCCCTACCAGTACGCCGGCATCGCCTACACCCTCCTCGCTGCCTCTAAGGAGCCGGACGGCGAGAACGAATACGACCAGACCGGCCTCGACGCCGCCATGGAGTGGCTGGAAAAGGCGCAGGAACTGGCCCCCGACGTCACCGACATCAACGTCATCGAGCCCTTCATCTACATCTACAGCGGCCGCCTCGACGACGCCCGCCTCGTCCTCGACTACCTCCACCGGGTCGATTCCAACCACTACTATCTCTGCCGGGCCGAAGTCGCCTTCTGGCGACGAAAGGGCGATCTCGATCAGGCCATCGAGTGGAGCCGCCGCGCCGTCGACGCCGCCAACACCATCCCCCAGCGCCTACGGGTACGCAGTATTGTCGCCGATCTCTATCTGGAGAAGGACGATGTGGAAAACGCCCTCCAGACCTACCGCGAGGCCATTCACTTCAACCCGGAAAACGCCTGGCTCTACCATAAAGTGAGCCTCATTCACCTGCGGCAGGGGGCCGAGGAAGAAGCCGCACAATTCAACGCCCAGGCGCTGGAGCTTGAGCCTGAATTGAAAGAAGCGCTCGAAGTGCGCCAGGCCCTTCGCCGCGAAAGCGAAGGGACAACGGGCATCTTGGGCCGTCTCTTCAACAACTAACCCCTTTCCTCCCTTAAAAAAGAGAGGACCCGATTTTGCACCTCTTCCACCGAAAGAGGGCTGGTGTCGACGTACAGGTCGCAATGGTCCCGCGCGTGGGCCAGCCGGCCGGCCTGCTCCTCCAACCGCTCCGGCCCCCATGTAATGGTCGGCCGGCGCGCTCGCGCCGCCTGGTAATCCACGTCCAGAAAGACGAGGACGTCCGGCCGCGAAATCTGTTGCCACATCCGGGGCGCGTAAGAATGTTCTTGCACCACGTGGCGCGCATCGTAGCCGGCCGCGCGCAAAGCAGCCACCACTTCACTCTTGCCCGAAACACACGGGCCGACGACGGCCACGCGTAGCGGTCCTTCCTCTTCTTCCATCACTTCACTCGCTCGGGCCGGCGTCTCGCCGAGCCCGTCGCGCCATCACAGGAATAGGATAGCGTCAAATCGGCATCCGCCCGCTCAGACGGCGCACGTCGTCGTCGTGGCTGGCCCGCTCACTCACGGCCACCACCACCACGCTGATGTCGTCTCGGGGCCGGCCGTCGTCCATCTCCACAGCCCCTTCCAGCAGCCGGTCCGCGATTTCCTGGGGGGCGGAAACCCCCTCCGTCAACAGGTCACGGGTCGCCGCCGTCGGGTCAAAACAGTTCGCCCCGCCCCCGTGCCAGCTTCCCGCGTGGCGCAATCCGTCCGTAAACGCGATCACCAGCGGGCCGACCTCCACCGGGATCTCCGTGATCACCGGTTTCGTGTTGCGCCGCGTCCCAATCGAATCAGATGGCTCGTCCAGGAGGAAGAGGCCGCGCTGGGGCGTGTGCACGATGACGGGTGCGTCATTATTGCGCGAGACCACCAGCGTCTGCGTCACCGCGTCCACCGAAACGATGTTCAACGTGGCGCTGACCTTGCCGCCGCGATACGTGTACAGGTAATCGTGGGCGGCGCGGGCTGCTGCCCCGTCCCGCACCCCTTCCGCCAGCAACTGAATCGCCTTGCGTGCCACCAGGTTGCTGATCTTCTTCGCCGGCCGCCCGCTGCGCTGCCCGTCCACCAGCACCAGCGAGACGCCCCCGTGCGGCCGTTCGATCAGCTCCACGGTGTCGCCGCTTTCGCTCGTCGCGTACTTTCCGATTTTGGCAATCCCGAACTTAACTTCCATACACTTTCCCAGACCGTTTCCCGGAAACTCATCAAGAGCAATTCTGCCCGCTTCCGAAGAACCGGCCAAATACCCCAACCGTTTCCGGGAAACTGAACCGTCACCTTACCGCTGTGGTCGCCCGTTTCCCGGAAACTGGCCGAGAGCCAACGTCCTCATACCCGTCGGCGTTGCCCCATCCACAACCGTTTCCGGGAAACTGATCCCTATCACTGTCGCAACCTCCAATCCAACGCCGTATGCCGCCGGGCGACCTTATCGTTCCTGATGGCGATGGCGATAGCCCGTCGCGTGCCGACCAGGACCACCAGCCGCCTTGCCCGCGTCACGGCCGTATACAGCAAATTGCGCTGTAACATCATATAATGCTGGGTCACCACGGGCATGACCACGCACGGATACTCCGCTCCCTGGCTTTTGTGCACGCTGATCGCGTAAGCGTGCACCAGTTCGTCCGCTTCCAGAAAGTCGTACATCACCGGCGCGCCGTCAATATTCAACGTCAGCGTCTGCTGCACCGGGTCGATGGACGTGATGCGGCCGATATCGCCATTGTACACGTTCTTATCATAATTGTTGACCGTCTGCATCACCTTATCCCCCGCCCGAAACACCCGGCCGCTCAATCTCCGTTCCGGCCGCTTCCCCCCCGGATTGAGCGCTTCCTGCAGCCGATCGTTCAGGTTATTCACCCCGGCGCTGCCGTTATACATCGGGCTTAACACCTGTACGTCGTCCATCGAATCCAGGCCGAACTTCCGCGGGATGCGCACCTTCACAATGTCCACCAGCAAGTCCACCAACTCGTCCGGATCCTGCTTGACGAAGAGGAAAAAATCCGCCGCCCCCTTCGGCGTCAGCGGCATTCGGCCCTCGTTGATGCGGTGAGCGTTGCGCACGATGAGGCTGTTGGCCGCCTGCCGGAAGATCGTCTCCAGCCGCACCACCGCCGCCACCCCCGACTCGATCAGATCCCGCAACACGTCCCCCGCCCCCACCGACGGCAGCTGGTCCACGTCCCCCACCAGCAGCAGGTGGCTGTCCGGCCGGATCGCCTTCAGCAGCGTGTTCGCCAGCACCACGTCCACCATCGACGCCTCGTCGATAATCACCATCTCCGCCTCGATGGGGTTCTGCTCGTGCCGGCCGAACCCCTCACCCGGCTTATACTCCAGCAGGCGATGGATCGTCTTCGCCTCGCGCCCCGTCGCCTCCCCCATCCGCTTCGCCGCCCGCCCCGTCGGCGCCGCCAGCGCGTAGCCATAACGGCCCCGGTCCAGCAAATCCAGCAAAGCGCGCAACGTCGTCGTCTTCCCCGTCCCTGGCCCGCCCGTGAGCACGGTCACCTTGTTCTGCACGGCCGTCTGAATCGCCTCGATCTGCTGCGGGGCTAGGCGCACGTCTTTCTCCGGCGCCAGTTGTGACGGCGAGAGTCCGGCCACCCGTGCTTGCAGCCGTTGCAGGCGCGAACTCGGATGTTCCACCATCCGCCGCACCCGGTTCGTCACCCCGATCTCCGAATAGTAAAGGGGCGTCAGGTAGACGGCGCGCTCCTCCTTCAGCGCGGCGGCCTCCCCGCCGGCCGCATGTTGTGACCGGGCGCCGCCCCCCGCATCATACGTCAACCCATCCCGCCTAATCGTATCCCGCTTGATGAATTCATCCGTCTCCAGGGTGTCGATGATCGTCGCCACCTGCTCCGTCTGCACCCCCAGAATCTCGGCCGCCTCCGGTTCCAGCTCCTCCTGCGGCACGTAAACGTGTCCCTCCTCCGCCATCCGGTTCAGCGTATATGCGATCCCCGCCTCGATCCGGTCGGGATCGTCGTGAGCCAGCCCCAGCGCCTTGGCGATCTTGTCCGCCGTCTTAAAGCCGATGCCGTAAACGTCCTGCACCAGCCGGTAAGGCGTGCGCTGCACCACCTCCAGCGCGTCGTCCTCATACTTCTTATAAATCTTGATCGCCAGGCTCGTCGACACGCCGTGAGATTGCAGAAAGATCATCACGTCCTTGATCGCCTTCTGCTCCTCCCACGCCCCCTTGATATTCTTGATCCGTTTCGGGCCGATCCCCAGCACCTCGCGCAGGCGGTCCGGCTCCTCGTCGATCACGTCCAGCGTCCCCTCCCCGAACTTATCCACGATGCGCTCCGCCATCACCTTGCCCACCCCGCGGATGAGACCCGATCCCAGATACCGCCGGATCCCCTCCGTCGTCGCTGGCAGCGCCTGCTCGCACTGCTCCGCCTGGAACTGCCGGCCGTACTCCGTGTGCATCGTCCACCGGCCGGTCAGCCGCAGCCACTCCCCTGGGTTCACCTCCGGCAGGTTGCCCACCACCGTGATCAGCGCGTTGCGCCCGGCCGCGTACTTGTACGGCAACATCGATCGCGAATCCGGCTTAAGGCGGATCACCGAGTAACCGTTCTCCGGATTGTAATACGTTACCCGTTCCACCGAACCGCTGATCTGGTCCCGTTCGTGCATACCCCTATTTTACCCGGCCGTCAGGCGACCGGCACTCCCCAAAGCCGGCCTCCTGGCAATTCTAATTGTAACCGGAATGCATCCTCCTGGAGGCCGGGCAAGCACGTCCAGGCGGCTGCGCAAGACGCCTCGTCGCGCGGCACGAGGCCTCCGGGAGGTTCCCGGCAGCTTGCTACCGCCCCATTTGCCCGGTTAGGAAAACCATGCTATAGTTCATGCTTGGCCCGCTGCCGCTGCGGGCTCTATTTATGTACCTTTTTGTTTGAAACCATCACAAGGAACACGCCATGTCTGACAGATTACTAAAAGCCTTTGACACGCCGGAGCGGGACGATCTCCCCGCCGTCCGCGTGGGCGACGACATCACCGTCCACTTGCGCATCGTCGAAGGCAATCGGGAACGTATTCAGTTGGTGCGCGGCACCGTCATCCGTCTTCAGGGCAGCGGCAACAACCGGAGCTTCACCGTGCGCCGAATCGCCGCCAACGGCATCGGCGTCGAGCGCAGCTTCCTCTTGCGTTCGCCCCTGCTCGAAAAAATCGACATCCATCGCCACGCCCACGTGCGCCGCGCCAAGCTCTACTACCTGCGCGAACGCACCGGCAAGTCGGCCCGCCTGCGCGAAAAGCGCTACCGGCAGTAGCCGGCCGCCTGTGGAGCGCCCAACGGCGATGCCCACCGTCGCGTGCCGAGCCACCATCTGAACCACTGCGGCCGCCTCTTGCGGCCCTCTATCCTGCCTTGTAAGATCCAGGGTGAAAGCCATTCGGCTTTCGCCCTTTTTCCTTATCCGGGGAGCGCTCCCGTTTCCCGGAAACTGAACCAACCAGAACCTTCACTTACTGCACAGAGACACGTAACGCACGACCGTTTCCGGGAAACTGACCAATGATCACGCACGACCGTTTCCCGGAAACTAAACCAACCAGAACCTTCACCCACTGCACAAAGATACGTTACGTAGAGCCGTTTCCGGGAAACTGAATCCAGACCCGTTCCCGGAAATCTGAACCAACCATTATGACAGATCGCCCTTTAATCGGCTGCGGAACCTACCGCAAAACCGTCGACCAGACGCCACCCATTGAAGTCTACGGCCTGATGCCCGCCTACGTCAACGCCGTCCGCGCGGCCGGCGGCATCCCCGTCCTCATCCCCCTCGGCCTGGACGCCGACGAAGTGCGCGCCCTCCTCACCCGCGTCGACGGCCTCCTCCTTCCCGGCGGCGGCGATGTCGGCCCCGCCCACTACGGCGGCAACGACCACGACCCCACCGTCCGCGACATCGACGACGACCGCGACCGCGCCGAGTTCCTCCTCATCGAGCACGCCCTCGAACAGACCAAACCCCTGCTGGCCATCTGCCGCGGCCTCCAGATCTTCAACGTCGCCCTCGGCGGCTCCCTCTGGGAAGACGTCCACCACCACATGCCCGGCGCCATGTCCCACGACTACTTCCGCGCGGAAGGACGCGACTTCCTGGCCCACGACGTCACCATCACTCCTGGTTCCCTCCTCGCCCGCGCCCTGGCCCTGAAAGAAGAACGCTCGCCCGTCAACAGCCTGCACCATCAGGGCATCCGCCGTCTGGCGCCCGGCCTCCGCGCCGTCGCCACCGCTCCCGACGGCCTCATCGAAGCCGTCGAAGTGCCCGACCATCCCTTCGCCCTCGGCGTACAGTGGCACCCCGAAAACCTGGTCGCCACCATGCCGGCCATGCGCGCCCTTTTCCGCAGCTTCGTCGAAACCGCCGCCACCAACAACGGCCGCCCCTGACCCGCATCTACTCGTCCCTTCGGGAGACTTGCCGTGCACCTCGAATCCTTAATCCGGCAACAGATTGCGACCGCGAGCCCTCCTGATGAGCGAAGCCCTTCTCTCCCCCTCAGGGGGAGAGCTAGAGAGGGGGTGAGCATCTACAATCCACCACCTTCTTTCAAATGAGCAACCAGCACCAATCCCACCCAGCCCCCATCGCCCTCTTCGACTCCGGCGTCGGCGGCCTCTCCGTCCTCCGCTCCGTGCGCCGCCTCCTCCCGGCCGAACCCCTCCTCTACCTCGCCGACCAGGCCCACGTCCCCTACGGCGGCCGCCCGGCCGCCCAGGTCCGCACCTTCTCCGAAGCCGTCACCCACTTCTTCCTCGACCGTGGCGCCAAACTCATCGTCGTCGCCTGCAACACCGCCACCGCTGCCGCCCTCGGCCACCTGCGCGCCGCCTTCCCCCACGTCCCCTTCGTCGGCATGGAGCCTGCCGTCAAACCCGGCGCCGCCCAGACCCGCAGCGGCAAAGTCGGCGTCCTCGCCACCGCCGGCACCTTCGAAAGCCAGCGCTACGCCAGCCTCATGCACCGCTTCGCCCGCGACGTCACCCTCTACGAAGATCCCTGCACCGGCCTCGTCCCCCTCATCGAAGCCGGCCAACTCGACACCCCCGCCACCGAGCAACTCCTGCGCCGCTGCCTCTCGCCCATGCTCGCCGCCGGCGTCGACACCCTCGTCCTCGGCTGCACCCACTACCCCTTCGTCCTCCCCCTCATCCGCCACATCGCCGGCGAAGACGTCGCCATCATCGACCCCGCCCCGGCCGTCGCCCGCCAGGTACAACGCGTCCTCACCCGCCACAATCTCATCGCCCCGGCCCCCTCGCCCACCATCCACGCCTTCACCACCGGCGATCCCGGCCCCTTCACCGCCCTCGCCTCCCGCCTCCTCGGCCACCCCCTCCCCACCACCCCCCTCCACTGGCGCCCCGACGCCACCCTCCACCCTACACGAGACACCTCGCATACAGTATAATCGTCCCGTGCACGTATGGGAGGTACTGTGAAGCGAAAAAACGTGGAGCGTTGGCGCGCCCTCCGCGCGCGTCTTGGGCGCGAGATGACCGTCTGGCTCGCCACCGTTCGCGGCGACGGCCGGCCCCACCTCGTCCCCGTCTGGTTCGTCTGGCTCGACGGCAAACTTTACTTCAGCACCGGCCGCGGCACCCAGAAATACGACAACCTCCTCCACAACCAGGACGTCGCCCTCGCCCTCCCCGACACCGCCAGCGTCATCATCATCGAAGGCGAAGCCCACGCCGCCGACCGCGAAACCACCGAACGCCTCGCCGACTACTTCTTCAATAAATACGAATGGGACTTCCGCTACGACGAATCCGCCGACTGGCGCCTGGTAGAAGTCACCCCACACAAAATCCTCGCCTGGGGCGACGGCGACCACGAAGAAATCCGCGTCCTCTAACCAGCCCCCCCTTTACCGGAAACTGCCCGCCCGGCCGCTCACAATTCCGTTTCCGGGAAATCCAAAGCGACTGCCGCCGCCGATTCAAGGACAACGTTAACATTTCCAGCCCAACTTCTTACAGGAATCCTACCTTCTGCTGTTACACTATCATCGCTTGATTTTGATATTTGATTCCCTTAAAAAAGACATTACACTACTTACTGGACGTTCACCTGTGACGCCCTGTACCGTCACTTTCCAGCTGGCAAGCCGTACCGCCAGTTTCCAACTGGCCAACCGTACCGCCAGTTTCTAACTGGCTAACCGTACCGCTAGTTTCCAACTGGCAAGCCGACCAACCGCGTTACAGACGTCACAGTTCACGTAGAGGTACAAACTATGCGATTTGACAGATTCACCGAGCGAGCCCAGGACGCGGCCGCCCGCGCCTACGAAATCGTACAACGCTACGGCCACACCCAGGTCGACACCGAACACCTCTTCCTCGCCCTCCTCGAGCAGCGAGACGGAGTCGTTCCCCAGCTCCTCGAGCACCTGGACGTCGATGCCGCTGAAGTACAAGACCGGATCGACGAAGAGCTGCGCAGCAGCCCCAAAGTCTCCGTCTACGGCGGCGGCGTCGGGCAAATCTTCTACACGCCCCGCATCCGCACCGTCCTCGAGCTTGCTCAGGGCGAAGCCAACCAGCTAAAAGACGAATTCATCTCCACCGAACACATCTTCCTGGCCATCCTCAGCGAGCGCAACACCCCGGCCGCCCGCATCCTCCAGGAATTCAACGTCACCAAAGAACGCGTCCTCCAAGGCATC
>JAWVYQ010000016.1:0-34667 GCA_033722615.1 Promineifilaceae bacterium (SeqCode) | reverse complement strand
TCCCGTTCTCTGGACCGTCAGGCCGTGAATGACCTGATCGCTGCCCGAGATTACGAAGAATTAGACTGGCTTATCTTGACCCGTTTGATGGGGAGGAGAAATTAATGAGACGCGGCATTCAAAGTGAAATGATTCGCAGTGAGTTGGAGGAGGTCGTGGGCGAAGCCTTCATCTCCACCAGAGAAAGTGACAAACTGGTTTATTCGACAGATTGGTCCTGGATGCCACAGATGTGGTTGGATCGGGGTGAACGTCTGGCAACACCTGACTACATCGTGCATCCTGCGTCGGCGGAAGAGATATCGCAGATCATGAAGATCGCCAACAGCTATCATATTCCCGTCGTGCCGTGGGGGGGCGGATCGGGATCGCAAGGTGGAGCCCTGCCGACGTATGGCGGCATTCTCGTTGATACGAAGCGGATGAACAAGATTATTGAGATTGACGAGAAGTCGCTCACGGTTACGGCCGAGGCAGGCATTATCGGCACGCAATTAGAATGGGCACTCAACGAAAAAGGGTTGACGCTGCCCCATTACGCTGCTTCGTCTAACTGCGCCACGCTGGGCGGATATCTGGCCCCACGCGGAACAGGCACCATAAGCACCAAGTATGGCAAGGCGGAAGACATGGTATTGAGCATGGAGGTCGTATTGCCCAATGGCAGCGTCATTCAAACGCCGCAGGTGCCGCAGCACGCAGCCGGCCCCGACTTCTTCCGGCTCTTTCTGGGAGCGGAGGGAACCTTCGGCATTATCACGAAGGCCACGATGCAGGTCGATTATCTGCCGGAGACACGGTTGCTTCGGGCGCTCCTGTTTGACGATTTGAGCAAGGCGCTAGAGGCCGGCCGGTTGATGATGACGCGCCGCCTCAACCCGATGGTTATCCGTCTCTACGATCCCGACTCAACCGTCTCTCGCGTCCGACGCATCCTGGGATATGAACTGGAAGGAGCCTATATGGTGCTCGGCTTCGACGGTGACGAGGACCTTGCGGCTCTGCAAGAGAAGAAGGCAAGGGAGATTTGCCGGGAGCTGGATGCACAGGACCTGGGCCGGGAGCCAGGTGAGAAATGGTGGAATCACCGCTACGATTTTTACTATCCGCCACAGAGTTTGAAGCTGCCGTGGATGTACGGAACCACAGAGACGATTACGACGTATGACAAGATTGAGAACCTCTACTGGTCAGAAAAACGGGCCGTTGAAGAGGAGTTTGCCGACTGGAACGTAAGCTTCATTGGCCACTTTTCGCACTGGTTCCACTGGGGAGTCATGTTATATAGCCGCTTCATCATCGAAGAGCCGCCGGAGGATGCGGAGGCAGCGTTGCGTTTGCATAACCGGGTGTGGGATACGGCGATGACGGCCGTCATGGAGAACGGTGGCATGATCAACGAGCATCACGGCGTGGGGCTCAAGTTGGCGCGATATATGCGTCGACAATACGGCGATGCATGGCCCTTCCTGGAAACGCTTAAGAATGCGATTGACCCCAACGGCATCATGAACCCTGGCAAGGTGGGATTTGGAGTTTAGCATGCAAATCGAAAACCCGATGGCCACGACAGAAAATTGTCGATACTGTTTGATGTGTCGCCACACATGTCCGGTGGGCCACGTGACGCGCAAAGAGACCCTTTCCCCCCACGGGTGGGGGCTAACCATCGCCTCTCTGAAGCGTGGGGTGTTGCCCTGGGATGAGGAGGCCGCAGACGTCATTTATAGCTGTGCTGATTGCGGCAACTGTCGCTCCCATTGTGTCACCGATCAGCCCTTGCCGACGGCCATTGCTGCCGCCCGGGCCGAATTGGTTGAGAAAGACCTGGCGCCGGCAATCGTCTACGAAATCGATGCCGCTCTGCAAAAGTGGGGCAACCCCTATGAGGAACAGGCGCCCCAATCTGTCACTGCGCAGGGCGACGTCGCCCTCTTTGTCGGTGACGAAGCGCATTACGTATGGCCCTCTGCCCTGGAAGCGGCACTCACGCTACTGGGTGCAGTGGGCGTTGAACCGGTGTTAATCGGCGTCGGCCGCAACAACGGCTACCTGGCCAGTTCGCTCGGACTGCCGGAAACGGCCGCTGCGTTGGCCAGACAGACGCTAGAAGAGTTAGAGGAGGCCGGCGCCACGCGCCTGCTGCTGTTGTCTGCGGGCGATTACTACACGTTCTCCCAACTCCTCGACGAGCGGCTGGGTATTTCTTGGCCGGAAGAGGTCGAGTTGTTGGAGTTTGTCCCCTATCTGCTGGAGAAGTTAGACGCCGATCTCCTCTCGTTCGCGCCTGTGGAGGACGGCATGCCGACGGCCTACGTCGATCCTACCCACTCTGTTCGCGTCGACGGCCGTGACGAAGCCCCACGGAAGCTGCTGTCGGCCGTCATCTCTTCGCCCACGCGCGAACTGTTCTGGCGCGAAGAGCGCGCCCATCCCTGCGGCAACCTGGCGCTGCAATTCACGCAACCGGACATCGCCGATCACCTCACATTCGCCCGGCTGGATGACGCACGACAACGTGGGGCGAAGCGCGTGGTAACCGAAGATCCGGGCTGCCTGGCCCACCTGCAGCGACACGCCGGCCGCTTTGGCCTGGAAGTACAAGGCCTTTACGAGCTACTTGCCGCCCAACTGTCCGACGATAGTCGATAGTCTGTAAGAGACGGAGGATTCCCTTCGTCATTCGTAATACATAATTTCACACGAGGAGGTAAAGATGCATTTGTCAATGCACAACTGGATGAGAGCGGAGCCAATCGAGGTGACCATACGGCGCCTAGCCAAATATGGCTACGAGAGCATCGAGATCGGCGGCGAGCCGGACAAATACGACACCAAAGAGGTGCGACGTCTGCTCGACGAAAACGGTCTGCGTTGTTGGGGGTCGATCAGCCTGATGTTCACCGGGCTGGACCTGATCCAGGCCGATGAAGCCGGCCGAGCCAGCACCATCGACTATCTCAAAAATTGCGTCACCATGGTCAAGGAGTTAGAGGGCGAAGTGATGAGCATCGTCCCTTCCGAAGTAGGCAAGGTGAACGCACAGGCCGACGAGGAGACTGAGTGGAATTGGGCCGTCGAAGGATTGAAAGAAGTCAACGCCCATGCACAGAAAGAAGGCATTCGGGTCGCTATCGAGCCGCTCAATCGCTTCGAAACCAACTTTCTCAACCGCCACGACCAGGCGCTTCTCCTGGCCGAAGCGGTCGGCCCGGACGTTGGCGTTTGCCTCGACGCCTTCCACATGAACATCGAAGAAGCTGATTTTCGGCAAGCCTTGCTGAATACGGGCGACATGCTCTTTGATTTCCACGTGGCCGACAACAATCGTATGGCCTGCGGGCAGGGCGCCCTTAACTGGCGCGACATCGTCGGCACGCTCAAGGAAATTGGCTACGACGGCGCCTTGACCGTCGAATTTGTCGCCCCCATCGACCGTACACCGGCCAACCCTTACAAGAACGCCACGGCCTCGGCCGAAGCAGAGCTAACCGAAGAGCAGCTTAAATTCATCGAGGATCACGGCAGCGGCGTCCTCTCCGAAGAGTTCTACAGCTGGCTCGTCGATGAGACCGGCAAGACGCTATTACCGTTGATCAAGTAACAGGGTAACAGAGGGATCAGGTGACAGAGTGGCGTCGGGGAGCATCTCCCTCTGTCACCGTGCACCCCTTTACCTAGCACCCGACGGGAGGAAATATGGGCCAGAACGTCGTCGTCGTCGGCACCCTGGATACCAAAGGGCCAGAGATCGCCTACTTGCGCGATCGCCTGCAAGCACTGGGATTAAAGACGACGGTTGTAGATTCGGGAATTCTGGGCGAGCCCCTGGACATTGAACCGGACATCGACCACGGCACCGTGGCTACTTACGCTGGCACCACCATCGAGGCGCTACAAAACGCGGGGAGTCGCGGCCGTGCCGTGGCCGGCATGCGCGAAGCTCTGAAGAATCTCACGCAGGAACTGTACGAAGAGGGCAATCTGGATGCCATCGTCAGCATGGGAGGAGCGGAAGGCGCCGTAATGGGAGCGGCTGCCATGATGGTCCTTCCGGTCGGCGTGCCGAAAGTATTGGTGTCGCCCATCGCTTCCGGCTACCATTTCTTCGAACCGCTGGTGGGTACGCGGGACATCATGGTGGTGCATTCTGTGGTGGACATCTTGGGGCTGAATCCCATCGCCTGCACCGTCTTTGACAACGTGGCTGCTGCCCTTCGGGGCATGATGGCCCATGGCCACCACCTGCCCCCGCCAGAGGGCGATGAGCAGTACGTGGCCGTGACCATGCTGGGCAACACGACCAAGGCTGTCATGGCAGCCAAGGAAGTGTTGGCCGAACATGGTTACGAGGCCGTCATATTCCACTCCAACGGCGTCGGCGGCCCGGCTATGGAAGAGTTAGCAGAAGAAACAAACCTTTTCGTCGGCGTGATCGATTTTACGACGAACGAGATCTACGATCCGCTCGTAGGGGGCATTCATGACGGCGGTCCTGACCGGTTGAAACGCATTGGGCTCTTAGGACTGCCCCAGGTGGTGGTTCCCGGCTGTATCGATTTCAGCGTGTGGAATGCTGGCACCATTCCGCCAGAGCTCAAAGATCGGCCAATCTACGATCACAACCCAGAGTTTACGCTGGTGCGCGCTTCGCACGAAGAGATGATCCAGCTGGGCCACATCTTCTCCGAACGATTGAACATGGCGAAAGGGCCCGTGATCGTAGCCGTCCCTACGCAAGGACTCTCTATCCCCAACGTTCCGGATGGCCCATTCTGGAACCCGCAGGCGGATGCCGACTTCCTGGCGACAGTGAAGGAGGAAATTCGGGATGATATTCCCGTCCACACATATGAACATCACGTCAATGACCCGGCGTTTGGCCGCGAAGTGGCCGATTTGTTCATCCAGATGATGAAAACGACGGACCGCGAACCGTAGGCAGCAAGCTGCGGATTGCCGATGACCGACGACAGATAAAAGAACGAGGAGTGACTAATGTTAAACTCTGGACCAAAGTACCGCGACTTGCCACACATGGTTGAGGAGAAAGAATTTCGCGACAAGTTCATCTCCTGGGATCTTGGCGACTTGACCTATGTGGACATCCAGGAATACTTGAAAGAGAAGGATATGATTCTCATCCCGATGGCTTCGCTGGAGCAGCACGGGCCCCACCTCCCTCTCTACACCGACACCGTTACGGCCTGGGAGGTCGCCACCCGTGTGGCAGAGATGACGGCCGTGCTGCATACGCCAGCCATCTGGACCGGTTATTCGCCGCAACATATGCACGAGTCGGGTAAAGGTCGGGGCACGATTACACTGCGCAGCACGACGCTCCTAAACCTGATTTACGACGTCGGCCGCAGCCTCATCCATCACGGCTTCAATCGCCTTATTTTTATCAACGGCCACGGGTCAAACGTGAAGGTCATTGATCCCATTCTGCGTAAGCTGCGCTACGAGACCGGGGCGTTGATCAGCTTTGTAAAACCCTATATGGAGAATTACGTCGGCATTCTGGAAGGGTTGATGGAGAACCCCTGGGATGAGACGCCTGGTTGGCACTCCAGCGAGTTAGAAACGTCCCAGGACATGGCGTGGAATGAGGAACTGGTGCGTTTTGAGCGCGCCGAGTTTACGCGCGCACATATTCCACAGCATCTGCCCGAGACCTTCGACAAAAAAGATGGAATGCCCGACGTCGCGTTTGAAGGTTACAAATATTTCACGTTCCCGATGGATCATCACGAGTTCATCGAAAGCGGCACCATTGGTAACCCGAAGCGGGCCACGCCGGAGAAGGGGGAGGAGGCATTCCGGCGCCTCTCAGAGCACGTGGCGCGCGGCGTGTTGGAATTGATGAAGGTCGAGGTCGAAGTGCACGATCGCGAATTCGTCGATCGCGTCTTCTAGTGAACGGAAATCTATAGTTGCTAAACGGTGAGTCGTGGTCGGTAATCGGCGATCCAACCTTGTTGGCCTCGTGGATGGGCGATAGCCGGATGCCGGTTACTGATCACGCATGACATCACTTGGCAGGCGCGGCGTGCGGCGCTGGCTTCTGGTGCTTGGCTTGTTGATGGTTGCTTGTGGGCGGGAGCCGGCCACGGAGGTTTACACCTCTTACTTGGGTCCGACGCCGCCGGGTGCGGCCGCGCGACTGGGGAAGGGGGCCATCGAGGTGGTGGCTTTTTCACCGGACGGAGATTTCCTGGCTGTGGGCGGCGGCGTCGGGCTGACGCTGTACGAGGCGGAGACCCTGGAAGAAGTGTGGCTGGAGCCTACTTTCAGCCCTGTGTTGAGCCTGGCCTTCGCGCCTGACGGTCGTTTCCTCGCGGCCGGATTGCAGAATGGTTCACTCATTCTACTGGACGTAGAACTTGGTCAGATCGTCAGCACGGTCCCGGGAGGCGACGAAGATAACGGCGCCTTCGCCCTGGCGTGGTCACCCAAAGACGTCGACGAGATCGGTGCGGCCCTGTTCGCGGTTGGTTTTAATGACGGCACTCTGCTTCTCTTCACGCTCGCAGAGACGGTCAACGGGCCGGATGTGACGGAGATCGGAGAGCTGGAACGACATCAAACCGGGATAACCTCCCTGGCATTTGCGCCTGACGGCAGCGTGCTGGCCAGTGGCAATCGTACCGGCGTGGTCAATTTATGGGATGTACAAACCATGGCCCGGTTGGCAGCTCTGCACGAGCACGAGTCTGCCCATGCCGTTCTTGCCCTTAGCTGGTCCCCGGACGGCGCCGCGCTCATCTCCGGGGGGCGCGACGAACAGGTCATCGTATGGGACGTTGCCGCGCAATCGTCTCGGCGGACCTTTACGGAACACAACGCCGAAGTGCTCAGCATCGCCTTTATCCCCGAGACACAGGACGTGGCGACGGTGTCCAGCGATGGGGCTGTTTTTCTATGGCAGGCTGAAACGGGCACATTAGCGTACAGTCAGAGGGGTGACGGCCAAGAAACTGTAAGCGCAGCCTTGTCGCCCACCGGTGCCGGATATGCGATTGCTTCGAAGGATGGCTCTTTGAGCCTGCGCCCCTTCAATGTGGAGGGCGAAACGAGCAATGAGTTGTCGCGAACGTTGACGGGGCATGCGGCGCCAGGACGTTGGGTGACTGGAATAGCCTGGTCGCAGGACGGCCGACGGCTGGCGTCCACGCTGGGAAGTGACGTCACTGTCTGGGATGCGACCACCAACGAGCCGCTGCGCGTCTTTACGGAACACGCGGCAGCCGTAACGAGCGTCGCCTGGGAGCCAGGCGGCCGCCGGCTGGCTACCGGTGATCGCGAGGGAAGCGTGCTCATATGGGACGGCGAGACAGGAGAGCAGTTGGTGGTATTGACTGGTCATACAGATGACGTGGCCAGCCTCTCCTGGTCGCCTGATGGGTCGCGATTGGCGTCGGCCGGATCGCTCGACGACTCTGCCATTATCTGGAACGCGCAGACGGGCGAGGCGCTGCACTCGCTACATGGCGACGGCGCCGGCCTGTGGAGTGTGGCCTGGTCACCGGACGGTGACACGCTGGCCGTGGGCACCACCATTGGCGTCGTGCGCCTGTGGAACGTGTCCGGTTCCGAGTCGCCGCAGCTCCGTGACTCTCAGCGTCGTCATCTCAGCTGGGTAGCGGGAATGGCCTGGTCGCCCGACGGATCACGATTGGCCTCGGCCGGGGCTGATAACCGCATCGTCCTCTGGGAAATTGCCTCCGACGATACCGTCGTGTTGACCGGCCATTCGCACGTGGTACGAGATGTGGCGTTTAGCCCGGACGGTAATCAATTGGCGTCTGTCGCCAGGGACGAACTGGTGATCCTATGGGACGTCGGGCCCGAGGCAGAGGGCGGTCCGCTGGCGGTGCTGGTCGGGCACACAGAAGGGGTCAATGATGTCGCCTGGTCGCCCGATGGAACCACGTTTGCTTCTGGCTCCGACGACGGCACCGTCATTCTCTGGGATTAATGTATGTGGCCGCTACGTGTAGCCGGCCATACCGGCGGCAAAGGCGACGGGGTCGTCGTTTTCCGCGCCGAATAGGGCTTCCTGCAGCGCGAAGGTGCTGCGGTAGAATGCCATCCGGGGCCGCATTTCCGGCATGACGGGATAATGCCGAGCACAATGCTCCAGGAAGGTGTCTCCGAATCCGGCCGCCAGGCTGGCCAAATCTATTGCCGGGTTGCCAATCGCCACCGACCCGAAGTCGATGATTCCGGTAATTGTGCCAGATTCCGGTTCCCAGAGAACGTTGCCGGCTCCAAAATCGCCGTGACGCAGCGTGGGCTCGAATGAAGCGAGAGCCGGATCATCGAGGAACGTCGTGAACGTGTCTCGCGTGCGCTGTCGGGCCTCCGGGCGCATGTGAGGATAGAGATGCTCGCGAATGCGGTGATAGAGCCCGGACCATGACGTCCGATCATCCTCGACAGGCACGGCCGCCGGATCGAACTCGGCGAGGGGGACGTCGTGCAGCGCCAGCAGGAACTCCGCCAACTGCCGCGCCATTCGAGCCAGGATTGTTTCGTCGCGGATTGCCTCCAGGTCGGCGCGCCACAGGGATTCACCCGGTAGCCGCGGATAGCCCATGAACGCCGCGCCCACGCCCTGGTTCTGACCGTTTACGTACAAGGGCTCTGGAACGGGGAGGGGAAGGAGGGGGTGGATGATGGAGAGGACGGCTACCTCGCGCTTCAGTGCGGTGACGGCCGACGGCACCTTCGGAAAGCGGAACAGCACCGCTTCGTTGACGAGGAGGACGTCGTTATACTGCCCGCCCGCGAGCAACTCCACGCTCTCTAGCGACAGGTGGGGATATATCCGCCCGATCTGATCGACATACTGTTCTGAGAGAGTCATCTAAGGCTGTAATCGTATCGCGCGTGTAGGCGCACGGCAATAATCGTACATTCGGCCGGTGGCGCACTGGCGCCTGGGGTGGGGGTAAGGTGGAGGAGATGGCGCGACTGAACAACCAGTAGCCGGAGCACCGTTTTCTGTAGACAACTGTCTGTCTAAGCCGACCCGTTTTACACAAGGCAGTAAAAGAGCGGGTGTCAGCTGCTTGACCTTGCCCCAGGGACAAGCTTTATACTATGCTTAATCCGGCCAGGGATGGCCGGCCGGCGACCGTGAAAGGACTGGGTCCAGCTATGGAGGATGAAGATGATGCCGTCCAAATTGCAAATAGGAGAAGTTGCCGCGCTTTTCGACGTGACGCCGAAAACGTTGCGCCATTACGAGAAGGTCGGCCTGCTCGAGCCGGAACGAGCAGACAATGATTATCGCCTGTACGGGCCGGAGGAGGTGTTGCGCATCCAGCGCATCCGCCAGTTGCAGTCCCTGGGCCTCTCTCTTAAGGAGGTCGGCGACTTGCTCGGCCGCGACGATGAGGTGTTGTGGGAAGGCGTGTTGCGTTCGCTCCAGGATGAAGTGACAGAAGAAATTGCCCTTCTGCGGGAGCGGCTTGACCAGATCGAGCAGTTGCTGGCCGAGGGGGTGCCGCCGGATGAGGGCAGCCTGCCCGCTCCGCCCGACAAGGTCAACGATTATCTTGAACGGCACTTGCCGCAGGCGAGCCTGGCTGCGTGGCGGCAGGACACGCGTATTATCGCCAGCCTGCGCGCAGTCCTGGATAATCGGTTCGGCCAGCGCAGAAACGGCGCCTTCCCGAACGGCCGCCAGAATCGCCACCCCATTCCCCTGCGCCCCGGCCAGCCGCTGATGGTTCCCTCAGGCATGGGTAGGCCGGGCGTCGGCTTTGACAGCCATTCCCTGTTGCAAGGGTATGGAGAGGGCCATCCTCATGCCGCGGGCCGACGGGCCATTCTCCGGCTGTTGCGCACCCTCGGTCACTTGCGGGAGCAGGAGGAGGGAGAGTGATGACGTTCACCAACCGGATTCCGACCATCGTCGAGGGTGAAGGCCGACGGGGGCGCGCCTACGATCTCTATTCCCTCCTCTTCAAAGAGCGCATTGTCTTTTTGGGTAGCGGCATCGACGAGCACGTGGCCAACCTCGTCGTCGCCCAACTCCTCTATCTGGAGCGCGAAAACCCGGAGAAGGAGATCCAGATGTTCATTCACTCCCCCGGCGGGCAGGCATACGCCGGGATGGCCATCTACGACACGATGCAGCAGCTCTCAGCGCCGGTGAGAACGGTCGCCGTCGGCCTGACGGCCAGCTTCGGCACGATACTGCTGGCGGCTGGCACGGCGGGCCGTCGTTATGCGCTGGCCAACGCCACGATTCACATGCACCAGCCCCTGGGCGGCGCGCGGGGCCAGGCCACCGACATCCAGATCCAGGCGGAAGAGGTGCTACGGCTGCGGCGGCGTGTGGAAGAAATCCTGTCGCACCATACCGGTCGGCCACAGGAGGAGATCCGCAAAGATATCGAGCGCGACGTCTACATGGCGCCGGCCGAGGCGATGGATTACGGGTTGGTCGACGGCGTGTTGTCCAATCACCGGCAAATCGCCGAGGATGCGCAGAATGCACAGGGGAAAGGAAAATGAATTTCAGCTTACACGTACCGCAGCCTCCAGAACAACCGCCACAACCCGCGAGCACGCCCGTTATCTACGTCAGAGAACGGGTGGTGTGGGAGTACAAAGAGGTGGTCCGTGATCTCGATCAGGAAGGGATGCCTGACGAGGAAGCGCTGAACCGGTTGGGCGAGGAGGGGTGGGAGCTGTCGGCCGCGTTCGTGCACGCCGGCCGCGCCTGCTATCTCTTCAAGCGAGTTGCAGGCTGATGCGCGTCCTGGCATTCACGGCAACCTGGTGGCCCTGGAGACCGTGTTGGCCCGCCTGGGGCGGGAGCCGGTCGACCGCCTCCTCTGCCTGGGTGAGTGGCGGCCGCTTGCGCGTAGAACTGTGGCGCGAGCCAGTAGATTTCGAGCGGTTCCGCGATTCAGTGGCCGAGAGCGATATGCCTCACCGCACTTGCGCCTTGGCCCACCGTGTGATTCCGTTTTGTGATATCTCATAGCTGCCTGATTGGGAGCCAGTACGTTATGGTGGGCGTACTGCTGGCCCTTCTGTCTGAGACGAAATCCGGCCGGCGCAGGTGCGACCGGCGGTGGTGTCAGCGGGGCCGGATAGCTCATTCTGGCTTGTTGACAGAATGGGCTATCGTGGTCATAATCCAGCTCAGTTCACTTATCCAGCCGGTGCCAGTACTCACGTTGAGGATTAGACGTCGCGCCTGGTGCGGCCGGTCACAGACAGCACATAGCCTGCATGTCTCAAATCTTCCACCCGGCGACGAACGCCTTTGCCAAAGCCACCATCTTCGGCGCCATTTTCATCATCGCCGGCCTGGCTCTCGTTTGGGGCGTTTTCATCCGCTCATCCTACGTGCGCGGCATGGAGGCGCGGGAGCAACCCGTTCCCTTTAGCCACGAACATCACGTCAGCGGGCTGGGAATCGACTGTCGCTACTGTCACAGCTCGGTGGAAACCTCTGCCTTCGCCGGCATGCCTGCCACCCACACTTGCATGACCTGTCACAGCCAGGTGTGGACGGAAGCGCCGGCGTTGTCGCTCGTTCGCCAGAGCTGGCAGGAAGGAACGCCCATCGCCTGGAATCGCGTCTACGACCTGCCCGATTTCGTCTATTTTAACCACGCCGTCCACGTCAGCAGCGGCTTTGGATGCGACCAGTGCCACGGCCGCGTCGACGAGATGCCCCTCACCGCCAAAGCGGTCTCGCTGACGATGGAGTGGTGTCTTGAGTGCCATCGCGCGCCCGAACGCTCCATTCGCCCGCGCTCTGAAGTCTTCAACTTGGCTTATCGTCCCCCGGCCGATCAGGAGGCCCGCGGCCGGCAATTGCTGCAAGAGTACGACGTTCCCGTAGAGATCTTGACCGATTGTTCCCTGTGTCACCGTTAACGGCGATCCGCGGATGCGCGCCGGCCGGCGGCGCACCACGCCGCGCTCGGTTCAACGAATATGGCATTTGACATCGACGACGTCCGCGAAAAGCTCTCCGAGATAGAGGGGCAACCTCTGTGGCGCAGCCTGGAGTCGCTGGTCGAGACGCCGACGTTTCGCGCGTGGGTCCAGCAAGAGTTTCCGCAGGGGGCGGATGAACTGCAAAATCCGCTGACGCGGCGGCAATTTCTCAAGCTCGCCGCAGCCTCTCTCGGGCTGGCGGGGCTGACGGCCTGTGTTGGCCAGCCGCCCGAGCACATTCTACCCCGGGTCGAGGAGGCACCAGAAGAGGTCGTGCCCGGTGTTCCCCTCTTTTTTGCCACCGCGCACCTGCTCGGCGGTTATGCCGAGGGCTTGCTGGCCGAGAGCCACGAAGGCCGGCCGACGAAAGTCGAGGGAAATCCCGACCATCCCGCTAGCCTGGGGGCTACAGACGCGTTTGCCCAGGCGTCCGTCCTTACCCTTTACGATCCTGATCGCTCACAGACGGTAACGGCGCCGGCGCGCGGCGGCCGTCCCGGTCCCATCCGTACCTGGAACGACTTCTTGCGTACCCTGGAGCAGACGCTGGGCGCCCAGCGCGCCAAGTCGGGCGCCGGTCTGCGCCTGCTGACGCCCACCGTCACGTCCCCGACCCTGGCTGCACAGCTGCGTCAGGTGCTGGAGATGTACCCGGAAGCCCGCTGGCACCAGCACGAGCCCGTCAACTGGGACAACGCCTACGCGGGAGCGCGGCTGGCCTTTGGCCGGCCGGTGCAGCCCGTCTATGATTTTTCCCAGGCCGACGTCATCCTCTCCCTCGACGCCGATTTTCTGAGCGCCTTTCCCGGCCGGCTGCGCTACACGCGTGATTTCAGCGCGCGGCGCGATCCGTCCGGCGATCCGCCGTCGATGAACCGCCTCTACGCCGTCTCCGGAACCCCCACGCTGACCACGGCGATGGCCGACCACCACTGGCCGTTACGGCCGGAGCACGTGGGAACCTTTGCCCGTCTCGTAGCTCAGCGCCTGGACGTCGACGTGCCCGTGTCCGGCACTCTGCCGGGTGAGATAGAACAGGCCGTGGGCGCCGTCGTCCGCGACTTGCAGAACAATGGCGGCCGCAGCCTCGTCCTGGCCGGCATGGCCCAGCCGCCGATCGTGCACGCCCTGGCTCATGCCGCCAACCTGGCCCTGGGAAGCGTCGGCCAGAGCGTGCGCTTCGTCGAGCCTGTCCCGGCCGGTGAAGGCGCGACAGGCCAGACGGCCTCCCTGCGCGAGTTGACCGAGGCCATGCAGGATGGCGATGTGGACGTGCTACTCATTCTCGGCGGCAACCCGGCCTATATGGCGCCGGCCGGAGTCGATTTCGCCGGTGCCCTGGCCGACGTCGGCTTCAGCGCCCACCTCAGCCTTTACGAGGACGAGACGTCCGTGCTCTGTGACTGGCACCTGCCCCAGACCCACACGCTGGAGTCGTGGGGCGATGCCCGCGCTTACAATGGCGAGGCCACCATCATTCAGCCCCTGGTCGAGCCTCTCTATGCCGGCCGTTCCGCCCATCACCTCCTGGCTGCCGTCCTCCAGAGCGACGCGCGCGCTTCCTACGACATCGTGCGCGCTCACTGGCAGGAACAGTCCGGCCTGCAGCCGACACAATTTGACCGCTTCTGGCGGCATGCGCTGCGCGATGGCCTCGTGCCTGAGACGGCCCGGGCACCCGTCGACGTTACCCTTTCTCCGGAGCTCGCCTTTCCCCCAGAGCACGAGGCAGATGACGCGCTGGTCGCCCTCTTCCGGCCGGATCCCGGCGTCTGGGACGGCCGTTTTAGTAACAACGCCTGGTTGCAGGAACTCCCCCGGCCCTTCACGAAGCTGACCTGGGACAACGCCGCTCTCGTCGCTCCGGCGCTGGCCGAGGAGATGGGCCTGAGCAACGGGGACGTCGTCCGTCTACGGCTTGAAGGACGAGAATTATCGGCACCCGTGTGGATCTTGCCCGGCCAGGCCGACGGCTGTCTGACCCTCCACCTGGGTTACGGGCGGCAGCGGAGCGGCCGCGTTGGCGACGACGTGGGCTTCGACGCCTATCGTCTGCGGCCGGCGGGCGCGCCCTGGCAGGCGGCCGGCGTTCAGGTGGAACGGACGGGGACCACCCATCCCCTGGCGTCTACGCAGAATCATTTCGCCATGGAAGGCCGAGGCCTGGTGCGCGTCGGCACCCTCTCGACTTTCCGTGAAGAGCCCGGCTTCGCCCATGAAGGTGAAGGCGACCACCCATCTCTTTACCCCGAGTGGGAGTATGACGGCTACGCCTGGGGCATGAGCATCGACCTCAATGCTTGCATCGGCTGCAATGCCTGTGTGGTGGCCTGCCAGGCCGAGAATAACATCCCCGTCGTGGGCAGGGAAGGGGTCAAGGACGGCCGGGAGATGCACTGGATCCGCGTCGACGGTTATTTTCAGGGGACCGACTTGGACGCACCGCGCATGCTTCACCAACCCGTTCCGTGTATGCATTGTGAAAAGGCCCCATGTGAGCCCGTGTGCCCCGTGGCTGCCACAACCCACAGCGCTGAGGGGTTGAACGAGATGACCTACAATCGCTGTGTCGGCACCCGATACTGTTCTAACAACTGCCCGTACAAAGTGCGCCGTTTCAACTTCTTCGACTATACCCAGCCCGATGCCCCGGTACAGGAGCTGCTTTTCAATCCGGACGTCACCGTCCGCAGCCGAGGGGTCATGGAGAAATGCACCTACTGCGTACAGCGTATCAACGCCGCGCGCAGCCGGGCCGTGCAGGAGGATCGCGCCATCCGCGACGGTGAAATACAAACGGCGTGCCAGCAGGCGTGCCCCGCGGCCGCCATCGTCTTCGGCGATATTAGCGACCCCGAAACGGCCGTTGCCCGGCGCAGAGCGCAGCCGCGCGACTACAGCCTGCTGGCCGAAACAGGCACCCGGCCGCGCACGACCTATCTGGCGAAACTGATGAACCCGAACGAGGAGATCGCGTAACCGGCCGTCCGCTAATTCTTCGCTGCCGGCCGGCGGCAAGACAAGGCCTGGAGAGGCAGACAAAAGCGATGGAAGCATCTTCTGAACAGCCCGTTGTCGAGGGCCAGCCAACCTACAGCTCTATTACGGAGAAGATCAGCGCTCTGGCGTTGACCGAGCGCACGCCCCTGGCCTGGTTCGTCGGCTTCGGCCTGGCCTTCTCCTTGCTCATGCTCCTCCTGCTGTCTATCGGCTATCTGCTCGTGCAGGGGGTAGGTATCTGGGGGCTGAACGTGCCCGTGGCCTGGGGCTTTGCCATCGTCAACTTCGTCTGGTGGATCGGCATCGGCCACGCCGGCACCCTCATCTCTGCCATCCTCCTGCTCTTCCGCCAGGAGTGGCGCACGAGCATCAATCGCTTCGCCGAGGCCATGACCCTTTTTGCCGTGGCCTGCGCCGGCCTCTTCCCGCTCATTCACCTCGGCCGGCCGGGGCTCTTCTACTGGCTCTTGCCCTATCCCAACACGATGGGGCTCTGGCCCCAATTCCGAAGCCCCCTTGTGTGGGACGTCTTTGCCGTTCTCACCTACGCCACCGTCAGCCTTCTCTTCTGGTACGTCGGCCTCATCCCCGATCTGGCCACCCTGCGCGACCGTGCCGACCGGTTGTGGGTCAAGCGTATCTACGGCTTCTTCGCCATGGGTTGGCGCAATTCGGCCGTCCACTGGCAGCGTTACCAGTCCAGTTATTTTCTCATCGCCGCTCTGGCCACGCCCCTCGTCATCTCCGTTCACAGCATCGTCGGCCTCGACTTCGCCATCAGCGTCCTTCCCGGCTGGCACACCACCATCTCTCCCCCCTTTTTCGTCGCCGGGGCCGTCTTCTCCGGCTTCGCCATGGTTCTCGTCCTCTCCATTCCCCTGCGCCGTTTCTACGACCTCGACGAGTTCATTACGCTCCGCCATCTCGACAATATGGCCAAGATCATGTTGGCGACCGGCCTGATGGTCGCCTACGGGTACCTCATGGAAATTTTCACCGGCTGGTATAGCGGCAATACCTTCGAGCAGTTCCTGGTGCGCAATCGTTTTCTCGGGCCCTATGCCATCCTCTACTGGGTCATGCTGGGGGCCAACGTCCTGGCGCCACAGGTGCTCTGGTTCCGGCGCCTGCGCCGCAATTCGCTCCTCCTCTTCGTCGTGGCCCTCGTCGTCCTCATCGGCATGTGGCTGGAGCGTTTCATCATCGTTGCCGTGAGCCTCCACCGTGATTTTCTGCCCTCCTCCTGGGGTATGTATGTCCCTACCGTCTGGGATTGGGCGACCTTCGTCGGGACCATCGGCCTCTTCCTGACCCTCATCTTCCTCTTCATCCGTTTCGTGCCCGTTATTTCCATCTTTGAAATGAGAGAGCTGGTTTCTGAAAAAGGAGAGGCATGACGGCGAACGAGCAGCGTCTCTACGGCCTGATGGCCGAATTTGAAGAAGCGGAACACCTAATAGAGGCCGCGCGCACGGCCCATGAGGCCGGCTACCGCGAGATGGACGCTTACAGCCCCTTTCCCGTCGAGGGGCTGGCCGAAGCCGTCGGCTACCGTCCCCACTATCGCATGAACTGGATCGTCGTCGCCGGCCTGGCCGTCGGGGCGGCCGCCGCCTTCGGCATGCAATATTACGCGTCCGTCGTCGACTATCCCCTCAACGTCGGCGGCCGGCCTCTGAATAGCTGGCCGGCCTTCATTCCCGTCACTTTCGAGCTGGCCGTGCTCGTTGCCGCCTTCGCCGCCATATTCGGCATGTTCGCCCTGAACGGCCTGCCCCAACCTTACCACCCGGCATTTAACGTCGAAGGCTTCGCCCGCGCCTCCCAGGATCGCTTCTTCCTGCTCATCCACGCCGACGATCCGCAATTTGACCCGGCCGACACGCGCCGCTTTTTACAAGAGCTGGCGCCTCAGGAGGTGAACGAAGTTGAGCCTTGAATCGGTGCGCGTTGTGATGCGCTGGCCCCTCCGCGCGGCGCGACGATGCGCGGCCGGCGTACCGGGCCGCCTCGGGCTGCTCTTCGTCGTCGCCCTCCTCGGGGCGGCGTGTCGCGGGGCGATGGTCGACCAGCCGAAAGTAGAGCCGCTGGAGGCCAGCGACTTCTTCTCCGGCTCGCAATCGGCCCGGCCGCTGCCCCCCAACGCCATCCCGCGCAACGCCGTCGTCGACCCCGGCTCCTTCACCACAGGGATGGAGGACGGCGCGCCCGTGGCCACGGTGCCGGTGACCCTGACGCAGGAGCTGCTGGCGCGCGGCCAGGAGCAGTACGACGTCTACTGCGCTCCCTGCCACGGGCTGGCCGGTCACGGCGACGGCCCTGTGGTCCAACGCGGTTTCCCGGCGCCTCCTTCTCTCCATGAGGAGCGCCTGCGCCAGGCGCCGGCCGGCCGTTACTTCGACGTCATCAGCAACGGTCTCGGCGCCATGTTCAGCTACGCCGGTCGGGTAGGGCCGGCTGATCGCTGGGCCATCATCGCTTACGTGCGCGCCCTCCAGCTCAGCCAGGGCGCGGCCGTGGAAGAGCTGGCGCCCGAGGACGTCGATCAGTTGCCGGAGGAGGAGTAGCACATGATCGACGAGACCAGCATTCTCCGCCAACGGCTGGACGGCGCCCAACGTTGGGCGCTGCTTCTGGGTGCGGGTGGCACGGTTGCCGCCCTGGCTGGCGCCTTCCTGAGCGAAGCCGGCGCCGAGCGCTTCTTCCGCGCCTACCTGGTCGCGTATATTTTTTGGGCCGGGCTGGCGCTGGGCTGTCTGGCACTGCTCATGCTGCATCACCTGGTCGGCGGCTCGTGGAGCTTCCCTCTGCAACGGCCTCTGACGGCCGGCGCGCGCACCCTGCCTCTCGCAGCCCTGTTCTTCCTGCCCATTCTCTCGCGCCTGGAGGACCTTTACCGCTGGGCGCGGCCGGCGGCCGTGCAGGTCGACCCGATCTTGCAGGAGAAAGCCCTTTACCTGAACGTTCCCTTTTTCCTCGGCCGCGCCGCCTTCTACTTCCTCGTCTGGATAGGTCTGGCGCTGATCATTTCCCGCTTTGCCTACGGCACCGACCGGGCGAGCGACGAAGAGCGCCAATCCCGGCTCGCCCGCTACGCCCAGCGCCTCAGCGGCCCGGGCCTCCTGCTCTACGTGCTCACCGCCACGTTCGCCGCCGTCGACTGGGTGATGTCCCTGGAGCCTCACTGGTACTCGTCCATCTATGGCCTTCTCTACGTCGGCCGCCAGGTGCTGGGCGCGCTGGCGCTGGTCTTGGCCCTGCTCGGGTTGTTCCACCGGCGTCCGCCTTTGTCCGGCCTGCTCACGGACCGCGTCGTCAAGGACCTGGGCAACCTCTTGCTGGCCGCCCTCATCTCCTGGAGCTATCTCTACTTCGTCCAATATCTGGTCATCTGGCAGGCCAACATCCCGGAGGAGGCTGTCTGGTTTGTGAGGCGCACCAGCGGCGGGTGGCAATGGGTGGCCCTGCTCATCGGCCTCCTTCATTTTGTCTTGCCCTTCGCCCTGTTACTGTTGCAACAGGGCCGGCGCGAGATGGCCCAACTGGCCGCCATCGGCGTGCTGCTTCTCGTCATGCGCCTCGTCGACACATTCTGGTTGGTGATGCCCGCCTTCCATCCGGCCGCCCTTTCCTTGCATTGGCTGGACGCGATTTTGCCTCTGGCCCTGGGCGGCTGGTGGGCGGCCCTGTACGTCTGGCAGTTGAAGCGACACCCGCTGCTGCCCTACAATCATCCGAAATTTAAGACGTTAGTGGAGCGTTATGGAACGACCGGCTGACGAGCAAACTCCGGATCTGCACGATGCAGAAAGCCATACGACGTTCGTCGAAGAGGAGGGCCACGAGGAGGGTGACCTCAGCGCTCGCTCTATCGCCGTCTCTGCTCTCTTGATTGGCCTCGTTCTCGCCGCCGTTCTCCTCGTCGTTTGGGTCGTGCTGGGCGTCCTGTCCGGCGAACCGTTGGCCTTGCCGGCCGCCCCCGTCCGTCCGGCGACGCCCACGCCCCGGCCGTCAGGACCCAACCTGGAAGTCGTGCCGGCCGCAGAGCTGGCGTCGTTGCAGGCCACACAACGAGCTCAGTTGCACAGCTACGGATGGGTAGACCAGGAGGCCGGCGTCGCCCACATTCCGGTGGAACGGGCGATGGACCTGCTGCTGGAACGGGGCTTCCCTCTGCCGTCGGCCACCGTGACGGCGACGGTGACGCCGGCGACCACGGCCACAACGCCGGCCGGTGAGGGCGCGGTCGCGGCCGGCCGCCAACTCTTCCGCCAGCTTGAATGCAACGTCTGCCACCTGGCCGACGGCAGCGGGCAGGGGCCTTCTCTCGCCGGCGTTTTCGGCTCCCAGGTGGAGCTTGAGAGCGGCGAGACGGTGACGGCCGACGAGGAGTACGTGCGCCGCTCTATTTTGGAACCGATGGCGCAGATTGTGGCCGGCTACGAACCGTTGATGCCCACTGATTTCGCAGATCGTCTAAGCGAACGGGAATTACAGCAATTGATCGCCTACGTCCGATCGCTGCAACAATAGGAGGATGATGAGCTTGAAGTCCGCGTGTGCCAGGCTCCGGTCGCACTCTCACGGAAGCGGCCGCACCCTGGGCTTTCTGGCCGTCGTCATGCTTGCCCTTTTTCTTAGCCTCTCCGCGACGCCCGTGAGGGCCGACGACGGGGAATCGGCGGCCGGCGATCCCCTCACCGACGTCCGCTTCGACCAGAATTTCAACGCCCAGGTGCCTTTGGACCTGACCTTCGCCGACGAGAAGGGCAGCTCGGTGCGGCTGGGCGACTTCCTGGGCAACCGGCCCATCCTGATCCAGCTCGCTTACTATCGCTGTCCCATGTTGTGCGGCCTCGTCTTTCAGGAATTGGCCTCGAAATTGAGCCGGTTGGAGGGCGTGGCCATCGGCCGTGACTTTGACGTGCTCAGCGTGAGCATCGATCCCGACGAGACGCCGGCGGACGCGGCGGCGAAGAAGCGGTTGCACGTGGGCCAGGTGGGTCGCCCGGGCGCCGAGGACGGGTGGCACTTTCTCACCGGCCGGCCCGCTGCCATCGAACAGTTGGCCCAGACCATCGGCTTCCAATACGTCTATGATCAGGAGCGAGAGCAATATGCCCATCCCACTGGCGTCGTCATTCTCACGCCCGAAGGCCGGATTGCCCACTATCTGTTGGGCATTGAGTTCTCTCCGCGCGACGTGCGGCTGGGGCTGGTGCAGGCGGCCGCCGGCGAGATCGGGTCGCCCGTCGACCAACTTCTTTTGCTTTGCTACCGTTACGACCCCGTCACTGGCCGATACACCGTGCCCATTCTCAACCTGCTCCGTGTGGCCGGTTTCACAACGACTGCCGTTCTCGGCGTCACCCTCCTTTACCTTTACAGGCGTGATGGAACCGGTGAAACAGGGAGCAGCCAGGATAGATGATGGAAAATATTCCGCTCTTACCGGACCAGGCTTCGACTTTTGCAGCTGACGTCGACCTCCTCTTTTTTGCCCTCTTGGGCATCAGCGGCCTGATCACGGCCGGTGTCGTCACCGCCATCGTCATCTTCATCGTCAGGTACCGCCGCGGCTCGGACGCGCCCCGCGGCGCAGCGCCCATCAACACCCTCAAGCTGGAGGCCGTCTGGATAATCATTCCCTTCGTACTCTCCATGGGTATTTACGTCTGGGCCGCCAGCCTCTACTTTCAGATGTTCCGGCCGCCCGACGATGCACTGGAAATTAGCGTCGTCGGCCAGCAGTGGATGTGGAAATTCCAGCACCCGGAGGGACAGCGCGAGATCAACGAGCTGCACGTGCCCGTAGGCCGGCCCGTAAAATTACTCCTCATTTCCCAGGACGTCATTCACAGCTTCTACGTGCCCGCCTTTCGCATCAAACAGGACGCGCTTCCCGGCCAATACACGACCGTCTGGTTTGAGGCCACTCGCCCCGGCGAATACCATCTTTTCTGCGCCGAATATTGCGGCACCGACCACGCCAAGATGGTAGGGACCGTCATCGCCCTCGATCCGGCCGGCTACCAGCAGTGGCTGGCCGAGCAGGATGGTGGGCCATCCGTGGCCTCGGCCGGCGAACAGCTTTTCCTCGATCTGGGCTGCCAGAGCTGCCACCGGCCGCCCGGCGCTGCAGCAGAGGGCCAGCGACGTGCGCCTTCCCTCGTCGGCCTCTTTGGCACGTCCGTGACGCTGGCCAGCGGCGAGACGGTGACGGCCGACGAAGGCTATATACGCCGGTCGATTCTGAACCCGCAGGCTCAGATCGTGGCCGGGTTCCGGCCGATCATGCCCACGTACGAGGGCCAGGTGAGCGAAGAGGATCTAACGGCCCTTATCGGCTACATCAGATCGCTGGAGAACGGGAATAGCGAAAACGAGTAACGGCGTAAGCAAGTAACGGCGTAAGCGAGAAACGTAAGAAAGGGAGAGAAATGACTTCCGTCACGACAACGAGCCAGGGACAGGAACGACATTATCTGAACGCCGGCTACAGCATCCGCTCCTGGCTGCTGACCACCGATCACAAGCGCATCGCCATCCTCTATTTGCTCACCATCACCTTTTTCTTTTTCGTCGGCGGTGCCATGGCGACCCTTTTCCGCCTGGAGCTGCTGACGCCGGCGGCCGATCTCGTGAGCGCCGACACTTATAACCGGCTCTTCAGCATGCACGGCGTCATCATGGTCTGGTTCTTCCTCGTGCCCGCCATTCCGGCAACGTTAGGTAACTTTCTCGTACCCCTCATGGTCGGCGCCTCCGACATGGCTTTTCCCCGTCTGAATCTGGCGAGCTGGTACATCTTCCTTCTCGGCGGCTTGTTTACGCTGACGATGATGATCGTCGGCGGCGTGGACACCGGCTGGACCTTCTACACGCCTTACAGCACGGCCTTTTCCAACTCGGCCGTCATCCTGGCCATCGTCGGCGTCTTCATCGCCGGTTTCTCTTCTATCTTTACGGGTATCAACATCATCGTCACCGTGCACAAATTGCGCGCGCCGGGCCTCACCTGGTTCCGTCTCCCTCTCTTCATTTGGGCCAACTACGCGACCAGCGTCATCATGGTGCTGGCCACGCCCATCCTGGCCATCACGCTGGTCCTGGTCGCCGTCGAGCGCCTGTTGGGCATCGGCATTTTCGACCCGGCCCTGGGCGGCGACCCTCTCCTTTTCCAGCATCTCTTCTGGTTCTACTCCCACCCGGCCGTCTACATCATGATCTTGCCCGGCATGGGCGTCGTCAGCGAGATGATCGCCGCCTTCGCCCGCCGGCCGGTCTTTGGCTACAAATTCGTTGCCCTCTCCAGCGTGGCCATCGCCGTCGTCGGCTTCCTCGTTTGGGGACACCACATGTTCGTCAGCGGTCAGAGTATCTACGCCGGCATGGTCTTCTCTTTCCTCAGCTTCCTCGTCGCCATTCCCTCGGCCATCAAGGTTTTCAACTGGACCGCTTCCCTCCACGGTGGTTCCATCGCCCTCGACACGCCCATGCTTTATGCGCTGGGATTCATCGGCCTCTTCACCATGGGCGGGCTCACCGGCCTCTACCTCGCCTCTCTGGCTGTGGACGTCCACGTTCACGACACTTACTTCATCGTCGCCCACTTTCATTACATCATGG
This sequence comes from Promineifilaceae bacterium (SeqCode), assembly GCA_033722615.1. Classification (GTDB taxonomy): domain Bacteria; phylum Chloroflexota; class Anaerolineae; order Promineifilales; family Promineifilaceae; genus JAAYYY01. Next base: position 12,065 of record JAWVYQ010000016.1, on the reverse strand, counting down.
TCGGCGGTATGGTCATGGCCTACATTGGCGGCCTTCACTACTGGTGGCCCAAGTTTACCGGGCGCCTTTACCCGGAGTGGTGGGGGCGCATTTCGGCCATTCTCATCTTCTTCGGCTTCAACCTGACCTTCTTTCCTCAGTTCATCCTGGGCTACCAGGGCATGCCTCGCCGATACCACGTCTACGCGCCCGAGTTCCAGGTGCTCAACGTCATGAGTACGGCCGGTGCCTCCATCCTCGCCGTGGGCTACATCTTCCCCATTTTCTACCTCCTCTGGTCCCTGCGCCGCGGAGAAAGGGCCGGACCCAATCCCTGGCGCGCCACCGGGCTCGAGTGGCAGACGGCCAGCCCGCCGCCCCCCCACAATTTCGAGCGCCAGCCCGTCGTCTCCGGACAGCCATACGACTATGACGCGGTGGCAACGGAGGAGTCTCTGCGCGATGAATGAACGGCCGGCCGCCCTCGGCCACCCTTACGACGACCTGGAACAGCAGCGCGACGCGGCGACGATGGGCATGTGGCTCTTTCTCGCCACGGAAGTCCTCTTCTTCGGCGCCCTCTTTGTGGGATACACCGTCTATCGCATCGCCTATCCCCAGGGATTTTCCGAAGCCAGCCGCCACCTGGACGCGACGTTGGGCGCCGTCAACACCGGCCTCCTGCTCACCAGCAGCTTTTTTATGGCGTTGGCCGTGTGGGCGGCCGGCCGTCGTCGACGCCGGCTGGTCCTCCTCTTTCTGCTGCTCACGATGTTCCTCGGCCTTGGTTTTCTAGGGATCAAGGGGTTTGAGTGGTACCAGGAATTCCGCCAGAATCTGGTTCCCCTCCCCGGGCTCACCTTCGAAGCGGGCGGCGACTTTCCTCAGCAGAGCGAACTCTTCTTCAACTTCTACTTTATTATGACCGGCCTTCACGCCGTGCACTTGCTCATCGGCGTCCTCCTGGTAGGGTTCTTTGCCGTCCTTGTCTGGCGCCGCACTCGGATTGGGGAGGCGTTTATCATGCAATTAGAATTGCTCGGCCTCTACTGGCACTTTGTGGACGTCGTCTGGATATTCCTGTTCCCCCTACTCTATCTTCTGGGCGGGACGTGACCGGTAACCGTCTATGAACGATACAGATTCCTTTTTCTCCTACCTTCTGGTCTTTCTCGCCCTCCTGGCGCTCCTGGCCGCGACGGTCGTGGTGGCGCGCGTCGACGTCGGCCGCCTTAATCTGGCCCTTGGCCTGGGCATTGCCTTTACCAAGGCGCTGCTGATCGTCCTCTTCTTCATGCATCTGCGCCACGCGCGGCGGCTCACCTGGGTCGCGGCCGCGGCCGGCCTCTTCTGGCTGGCCATTCTCTTCTTGCTTACCCTGAGCGACGTCCTCACCCGCGTCTGGACACCGGCCGTCGGCGGATAACGGGCGCGGGCGAAAGTGAGCGGCTGATGATTGGTATCTGCATCAACCCTGCCCTTTACAGACAAGCACCGGGCAGGGAGCAAAACGGATGACGCGCTCGGCCACGGAGCCCACGATTTTCCGTCGGGGGCCGCGGCGGCCGGCATGTCCCATGACGATCAGGTCAACGCCCTTCTCATCGGCCAGGTCAACGATCTCCTTGTGAGGATCGCCTTCCCGGATCGCTTCCCTCACCTCTACCTCATATCGTTGTGCAATTTTCTCCAGGTGCCTGATGTAGTTCTCCCCCTCTCGCCTCATCCTCTCTCGCACTTCGGACCTGGTTTTTTCCGAGAAGCCCACGGTCTGCTCCAGGAGATCCAGGTCAACCACATGTAACACGGTTACCTGCGCCCGTTGCTCCTGGGCGATACGGAAGGCGAGCTCGCCGGCTTCAACAGAATCTTTAGAACCGTCGGTAGGAACCAAAAGTCTCCCAAACAAAGGGTTGCTCATGACACACCTACTCCTCCGTCCCTCCGTGCATTTCTTTGACTTTCTTAGCGTGTACGATTTCCTCCCGTTCCTCTTCCTCGAGCGCATCCGAAATATGGTCCACGGTAGCCTGATACTGGGGAATCACGTTCTCCTCCAGGGCATTGACGCGCCGCTGAGTCTTGCGCAACTCCGTGGCCAGTCTCCACACCGTGACGGTGGTTTCTACCAGTTCGCCCAGTAAGCGAGCGACGTCCAGCCAACGCTCTCGAGCTTCGTCCAGGGCCACACTGGTATCCCCCGAACCGTAGGGGAGCGGCAGCCGTTCGATCTCCACATCCACCAATGATGCCGTGACGCCCATGATGCTCCGTGCCCGCACCTCGACGGTGGTTCTGGCGCTCGGCGCCAGGCTAAGCCAGCGTATCCGGTTCACGCCCATCCTCATTCGCGCTTCGCGGATTGCCTCATGAGCCGCCTCCAGCCGCTCCTCGGCCTCCCGCTCCAACGACAGCGCGTCGGCCATCATGTCTAGCAGTTCACGCGTCAGGACTTCGCGCTTGCGGTCAAGTAAGTCGTGACCTTCGCGGATCCGCTCCAGTTCGTCCTCTAGGCGGAGCAAGTTTCCCCGCGTGGGAGAGACGTCCAATTTCTCTGCCATTTCAGCCTCCTGGATAGTGGGCGTCGATCGCTTCTTCGCTGACCCGGGTGAGTTCGCTGGCCGGCAGCTGTCCCAACACCTTCCATCCCAGCTCCAGAGTCCTGGACAGGCTGCGGCTCTCCATTTCCCCTTGAGCCAGGAACTGGCTTTCAAAGGCCTCGCCAAATTGCAGATAGTCCTTATCCGTTTCGGAGAGTTCTTCTTCGCCAATAATGGCCGCCAGATCACGCACGTCCTGAACGTTAGCGTAAGCCGCGTAGAGCTGGTCGGAGAGGTCGGGATGGTCGGCGCGCGTCTTCTCCTCGCCAATTGCGTCCTTCATCAGGCGAGAGAGGCTTGGCAGGACCGCTATCGGAGGGTAGAGCTCTTTCTGATTGAGGTCACGGCCGAGCACAACCTGACCTTCCGTAATGTAACCGGTCAGGTCGGGAATGGGGTGGGTGATATCGTCGTTGGGCATCGTCAGTACCGGCATCTGGGTTATCGACCCTGCTCCGTCTCGTACGCGCCCACAGCGTTCGTAAATGGCCGCCAGGTCACTATACAGGTGGCCCGGATATCCTTTGCGGGTGGGGACCTCTTCGCGCCGCGTGGACAGCTCGCGCATTGCCTCACCGTAGTTTGTCATATCCGTGAGAATGGCTAAAACGTGCATGTCGTGCTCGAAGGCGAGGAACTCTGCCAAGCTTAGTGCCACGTGCGGCGTTACCGCTCGCTCGATAGGGGGATCATCCGCCAGATTGAGGAACAGGGCCGCCCGGCTCAAGGCGCCACTTTCCGTCAGCGTTCGCTCGAACTTTCTCGCCGTCTCGTAGGCGACGCCTAGAGCCACGAATACGATGGCAAACGCCTGCTCTTCCTCGGCAATGTGCGCCTGCCGGGCAATCTGGGCGGCCAGCTCATTATGGGGTAATCCGCTGCCGGAGAAGATGGGCAGCTTCTGCCCCCGCACCAGCGTATTCATTCCATCAATAGCCGAGATGCCGGTCAGAATATAATCTTGAGGATAGGCGCGGGCGGTCGGGTTCAGCGAGGCGCCGCGCGCATCCACCCGATCTTCCGCAATGGGTGCAGGCAGCCCGTCCCGGGGGCGGCCCAATCCATCGAAGATCCGGCCGAGCATTTCCCGCGCTACCGGGACGCGCAGAGGATGGCCTCGAAACCGAACCCGCAGATCGCTCGGGCGCAGACCTTCGCTCTCACCCCATAGCTGTACGATTGCGTGCGTTTCGCTCACCTCCAACACTTCGCCCAGGCGTGAAGAGCCGTCGGGAGCAATGATCTCTCCCACCTCACCATAGCCCACATCGCTCGCTGCTTCGATGATTGCCAGCGGGCCTTCCAGGTGGTCGACGCCCAGATACTCGCGCATAGCCGTAACCGACTGACGTTGGCTCATTCCCGATCATCCTCATCGCTTGCAGGTCTATTCACGATATTCATCCCTTGCCCTTTCTAACTGTCGCCCAACCTCCTGCCGCACATCCTCAATTTGCTCTGGTTCGTCGTTAGGCACTTGCTCCTTGAGGCGAATGAGATGCGGCATGTCGATTTCCTCGCGCAGGCGGGCAATCGATAAGCCGAGTTCAAGCAGGTCGTTGCCGCGATCGTGCAACCACATAAATAAATTGAGCAGGGCGATCTGTTTCTCCGGCACCGTGTATGCATCGACCGGATGAAAGGCATTCTGATCGAGAAAACCCTCGCGCAGCAAGCGCGCAACGTCCAGCGTCCACTGCTCTTTATCGGCCAGGGCCTCCGGGCCAACCAGCTGGACAATCTGCTGGAGGTCCGACTGGCGCTGCAAAATGCCCAGGGCCGCGGTGCGTAACACCTGCCAATCCTCTTCCACCCGCTCCCTCCACCATTCGGCCAGTTGCTCCAAGTAGAGGCTGTAGCTCTGGCGCCAGCTAATGGCCGGGTAATGGCGCTGGTGAGCCAGATCGCGGTCTAACGTCCAGAAGCAGCGTGTGAAGCGCTGCGTATGGCGGGTTACGGGCTCTGAAAAGTCGCCGCCAGGGGGCGACACCGCGCCCATCACGGTAACAGAACCTTCATCTTCCCCACCCAAGACCGTGACCCGGCCGGCGCGCTCGTAGAAGGCAGCCAGACGGGAGGCGAGATAGGCCGGGTATCCTTCCTCGGCCGGCATCTCTCCCAGCCGTCCCGAAATTTCGCGCAAGGCCTGCGCCCAGCGCGAGGTCGAATCGGCCATAAGCGCCACGTCAAAGCCCTGGTCCCGGTAGTACTCGGCGATGGTCAGGCCCGTGTAGATGCTGGATTCTCGGGCCGCCACCGGCATGTTGGAGGTGTTGGCGATCAGGATCGTGCGCTCCATTAGCGGGTGGCCGGTCCAGGGGTCCTCCAGTTCGGGAAACTCTTCCAGCACCTGGGTCATTTCATTGCCCCGCTCCCCGCAACCGACGTAGACGACGATGTCCGCGTCCGACCACTTTGCCAGGCTATGCAGCGTCACCGTCTTGCCCGTGCCGAAACCGCCGGGAATGGCGGCCGTGCCCCCTTTGGCGATGGGAAACAGCGTGTCGATAACCCGCTGTCCCGTGATCAGAGGTACCGTGGGCTCCCGTCGCTCCACGATCGGCCGGCCCTGCCGCACAGGCCAGCGCTGAAGCATGGTAAGCGAGCGCTCCTTCCCCTGGCGATCCTGGACGACGGCGATTTCCTCCTCGACGGTGTAATCTCCTTCGCCGGCCAGGTGTTTTAGCGTGCCGTGAACCCCCGGAGGCACCAATATTTTGTGCTCCACAAGGGGCGTCTCGGATACGAGGCCCAAAACCGTTCCGGGCTCGACCTCCGCTCCCGCCTCTGCCTGGGGAGCGAAGGGCCATTTTCGTTCCGTGTTCAACGGTGACACGCGCTCGCCGCGGCGAATAAAATTCCCCGTACGCTCGCGAATCATTTCCAGGGGCCGCTGGATGCCGTCGAACGTGCTGCCGATCAGACCCGGCCCAAGGGTTACCGAAAGTGGCTGGCCGCTGCCGAACAGGCGCTCGCCTACGTGCAGGCCCTGGGTCTTTTCGTAGACCTGCACGGTTACCTGGTCCTGGCTCACCGAAATGACTTCCGACGCCAGCCGTTCTTCTCCCACCCAGGTCTGTTCCGCCATGCTGAGCTGGCCGTTGATGTGAGCCCGAACGACCGGCCCGCTGATCCAATACAAAGATCCAACTGCATCGTCGCTCATCTTTCTTCCACCAATGTCTTGAATATCTCATCGCGCACTTCGGCGCGCGCTTCTTCCAACCGGACGGGAAACGTGGCATCAATGCGTTCTCTGCCCCCTTCTCTCTCCGCCACCATCCCCCCCCACGTGTCCGCGGGCTCGGGAGCCTTCTCAAATTGAACCGGGCCGCCGAACGCTTCGCCGGCCTCCTCGCTCCACGCTCGCAGGCGCTCCTCGGTCAGCAGCTCGTGGCCCCTGGGATCGGCCGACAGGATCAGGCGATGCGGGCCGAGCGTTTGCACGGCCAGCCACGCCAGCTGGCGCAGAATCCGGAGGTAATCCTCGCTTTCGACCAGGTCGCGCAGCGCCTTCTCGGCCTGATTCCAGACTTCCTCAAGGTGCTCCTCGCGCGCCGTCAATCTCTTGCGCCGGGCATCCTGTGTGGCCTGCGCCCGCCGCAGGCGGCGTAGCTCCTCGGCGCGAGAGCGGGCCTGCCCCAGGATCTCTTCCTGAACTTCTTCCGCTTCTCGCTTTGCTTCCTCCACAATTTCCTCTGCCCGGCGCTCTGCTTTCTTCTCTTTGTCTCTGGCTTTGCTGCGCGCGATGCGGTGCACTTCCTCTTCGAGACTGGCCAGATCGCCAATGATGCGCGTCATCACGTCACCTCTCGCTATCTATCGTCAATCGGACGCCGACTGCCTGCCTGACAAGTTCTCTCAGCGAAGGCCCTGAGGGCCCGTGCTCGCCGCCTTGAATCTCAAGCACCAGCGGCTCGACTGACTCCATTTTGAGCCGGTTAACTTCTTCGCGCATTTGCGCTGCCCAATTCTCTGTGATCAGCACGATCTGGACGCCTTCCCTGTCCAGCGCTTCATCTAGCTGTGAGCGCGCTTCCTCAACGCTCTCGACAGTTTCACCCTCAACCCCTACCAGGGAAAAGCCCAGCACCGTATTTTCGTCGCCGATTACGAAGATGCTCATTGGCCTGCTCCGCTACTGCGTTGACGCTACTGCGTTAAGATGAAGAAGGAAATGATCAGGCCGTAGATGGCGATGCCCTCCGCCAGGCCCACGATGACCAAGGCGCGCCCAAAGATCTCCGGCCGCTCCGTGATGCCGCCGATGGCGGCCGAGCCGGCAATGGCGACGGCAATGCCCGCTCCCAGGGCAGCTAATCCCGTCGAAAGGGCTGCGCTCAGGGCGACAAAGCCTGATACGCCTTCTCCTTCCTGCATCGGGGGGGCGGCCGCAACGGGCACAGGCGTCCCCAACCACAGCAACGCTCCGATGACCAGCGCTGCCAGGAGGAGGCCCGCGTCCAACAGGAGGAAGCCGCCCACCAGCGATCGAGCCCGATTGCGGGCGGAAAGCCTGCGCCCGATGAGGAGCAGAATGGCCAGCCCGAGTGAAATTCCCAGTAACATCATTGTTAGACTCCTTACGCTACTTGTCCGAACGATCTATCTCTATCCCTTTCACGCTTCTTCTCTGGGAAGCAAGCGGAAGGGCTCAAAAGCAAGGCCGCCTCCCCGGTAAAACTTGCCAAAGAACTCATAGTATTCCAGACGCAAGGTCTGGATGCCGACAATCAGCCCTTCAAAGCCGACGATCACCAGGGCGCCCACGAGGATAATCAGCCAGCGCAAGAGAACGCCGCTGCCTTCTGACAGGATTAAGATGACCTGGCTTAGCCCGGCGTGGGCAATGGCAAAGGCGCCCAAACGCACGAAGGACAGACTGTTGGTGAAATAGCTGATCACCGTCTCGAAGAGTTCAAAAAAGGACTGTACGAGGTCGGTTCCCCAACCGGATTCCAGGATCGGCCGCCTTCCCGTAACGAGCCGGCTCAAAGGCTCCTGCAACAGAATTAACACGGCCATCGTCAGTAGGAGGAGCGCCCAGGCGGCTAGGGGAAAGGTAACTCCCTGTACGAGGGCGACGCCTCCGCCCAACAGCGACAGGTAGAGCACGAAGCCCGCCAGGCCGTCGTCGCTGAAGAAGAAGCTGCCCCATTCTTGCGATTGCCAGGCGCTGATGAGGTGAAGGATGAAGCCCAGACTGAGCAGCGCTGCGCCACCGGCGATCGACACGGTCAGAATTGGCAGGATGCTCTCGATGGGACTGAGCCAGATATGGGGCAAGATATCCTCTCGCCCAAAGAGACTGCCGTACAAAAACCCGAAGAGAGTCCCACTGGCGCCCGCTGCGAGCATCAAAGGCGCTAAGGAGGTCAGCACGCCTTCTCGACGGGAAAACCACGCGCCGACCAAAAAGAGCAAGAGGCCGTGGCCCACGTCGCCGAACATCATCCCGTACATCAGCACAAAGGTCAGCGCCAGGGGAAGTGTCGGATCGATTTCGTCGTATTCCGGAAAGCCAAACGTGGAAACGATCCTTTCAAACGGCTGAAGAAAGGGCGGATTCTGCAACAGCGTCGGGACCGGGCGCTGCGGCGACGGCCGCGGTTCGAGAATCTCGATGTCGGCCTCGCCCTCTGTGACCTCGCTCACCGTCTTGATGAGCCCGTCTAAGTCCTGCTCTGGCACCCACCCGACGATCAGGTACGTCTCGCCGTGACGCCCGAAGCGGCCGATCAAATCTGTAACCCGCGCGTCCCCTTGTGAACGGCGCCACCATTCCAGGAGGCGATCGCCGCGCTCTTCCGCCATTTGCTGGCGTTCTTCTTCCAAATGCGCCAGTTGCTTCTCAACTTCCTGAAGCCTCTTTTCCAGGTCCGCTAATACCTCGTCCGGAGAACCGGAAACCCCCTCCGGTAACTCCAGGGGTTCGAAGAACGCACTTTTGAGGGCGAGGTCCAGAATCGCAGCGTTATCTTTCGTCGTGGCGGCAAAGATCAGCGCCCGGTCCTTCCGCTCGAAAATCGGAATAATAACGAAGGGAATGCGGAATATCGCCATCTGTAAACCGGTTAAGTCCTCTTTCGGAATCGTGCCGATGGCCAGATGCAGGTGGTCTAGCTCTTGCAGTGCCTCCATTGAGATCTCAAGCGGGCTCAGAAGGCGCGATTCCTCGACGACAAGCTCCAGGCGCTCACGCGTCCGCTTCGCCGCGCGCTTCCTTTCTTGCCACTCGTCTAAATCCTCTTCGACGTCTCTAACCTTCTCCTCGATCATCCTGGCGTCCTCTTTGGGAACCAGTTGGTCCGGCACCTCCACACCCTCCCGGGAAATGCCCAAGGTGTCGAGGGCGTTGCGCAGGCGCCTTTCGAGCGACGCATAGCGATCAGCCTGTTCCGACCAATAGCCGCCGGCCGAGCTTTGCCATCCCTCGTCAACCTCGGCTTCGTCGAGATGAAGGACCCCCAGACGGCCGAGGGCGATGGTTATGTCCAGGACGTTTTCCTCGGACACGAAAATATTTACCTTGCGCATCGGCGCTGAACTAAACATAGAATCTTGCCATACGGGCTTGCTTTCGATCAGTCCAATTCTTATCAGCCGGCGATTCGATAGGCGTGAATCCGGTCTGGAGACCAGTTAGCAGCGATGCCCTCCAAAACACTCACCAGGTCTTTCACTTCCGTCTCCTGCAGCGCCACGTACGCCAGCACGATCCCGAGGTGTAGCGAGTACCCTTTTAGCGTCTCCGTCGCTTCGTTATAAAAGTAGCGGTCAAAGATGCGCTCCATTTCCAGCAACGCTTGCTTGTCCGGCAGGCCCACCAGCCGTCTCAGACCGGGCAGGCTCTCGCCCCAGACATTTTGGAGCGTTGGCAGCACACTTGCTCCGGCCGCGATCTGGCGAATGACGGAGGCGTCCGCGCGCACGCCCTTGCGCAGCGTGTAGTTCAGAATCTCTTCCGGACTGAAGTCATCGTAAATGCGGTAACGAAAAGCCCAGGATACATTCTGGCTGTCGACCATGACGCCGGTAAATCGTTGTGCCTCTTTCCGATCACGCCCTCTTAGTGCCTCGACGAAGCGTAAGAGCTGTCGAAAGTAGGCCAGATCGAGCCTGATTTCCAGGGGGAAGAGCAGCTCTTCGCGTCGGTACCGCTCTAACCCCGGCTCCAGAGCGCTTCCATAGAAGCTCCCTTCCAGACGTTCTACCACCACCGGTACCGATGCCAGGTCGGTCAGCGTCTTCCAGGGGAGTTCCGAATCCGATCCCAGGGGAACGAGTGTCCGCCGGATCTGTGCCGGGGGCGCGCCCCCTTTCACGCCGCGCAGGATCGTCTTGAGGTTGTTCACTTCGAAGCGACGCCAGAGCCAGGCCAGGAGATCCTTTGAGCCTCCTGGCATAAAGGGGAGGGGCGCACGGTAAGCCTGGGCCAGGTGTTGCCATAGTCGGCGCTCGATCTCGCCGAGGTCCGGCCGCTCCATGACCATGGCAGCCAGGACTGGGCGGTAGGCCGTCCCCGACAGGTATTGCAGGAACTCGCCGCTATCGGAAGCGTTCAAGAGAATGCGCCATCGTGCCGGCGGCAACAGCCGACCAATGCGCCCTCGCACTCTGGCGTTTACCGCTGCATAACGGGGGACGTCCAGTACGCCAAGCATTCTATCTACTGCGGTTCGGCTGTCACCCAGGCGACGAGCCGGGAGACAGCCTCCTCCACATTTTTCTCTGCCTGCTCGCCCAAAGACTCGATCTCCGAATCCGCATTCGCGAGCAGTTGCTCGGCTTCCTCCTTAGCCTCGGCCTCCGCCTGCTGGATCAACGCCTCTGCTTCCTTTTCCGCCCCCGTTCGCGCCCCGCCGCGGATGCCGCCAGCCTTTTGCTTCGCTTTGCTGATGATCTCCTCGGCGCGCTCGTCGGCCGCGCGCACAAGCTCTTGTGCGTCGTCCTCAATCTCCAACAAACGACGCAGATTTTCCTGACGCGCGGATTGACGTTCAGTCGGCACACTCATACTTGCCTCTACGTTCTCACTCAAGCGCCGCTCTAAATAATCGTAGTGACGCGTGAATTTCGTTTGCTGCCAATGGTCAGACGTGCCATCTATAAACGATAGTACATGGAAAACGGCCAGTGGCCCTGTGCAACGATACAGAGAAACGATATATGACCGGTCACATCTAGAGGAAGGCGGACATTCGTCTTTCCCGCCGCAGCGCCCTCGACCCTAAGAAGATTGTCACGTCGGCCGCCCTAAAAGTGCACGTTGGAAACACTCACAAGTTGATATTGAGCGGGAAGCGGCATCAGCCCGCGGGGAAGAATGTAACAGCAGATATACCTGCTTCCTATATCTTGGCACATTGACATAGTCGCCATCCTTTGCCGAAGATAATGAACAGACAACAATCATCGGGAAAAGGAGATGACGACCCAATGCCACGAAACGTTCTCGTAAGTAACCGGAGAGGAACCGGAGGGACGAAATGCCCAGAGAAGTGATCGAACTCCCCCACGATATCGAATACCTTTCCGTACTTGACGAAGAAGGAAATCTCGACGAGGAATTGGAGCCCGATCTCGCCGATGACTTTCTCCTCGACCTGTACCGCGCTATGCTCCTGGCCCGGCGCCTGGACGAGCGCATGCTCAACCTGCAACGCCAGGGGCGCATTGGAACCTTTGCCCCTCTCAAGGGGCAGGAAGCGTCCGAAATAGGAGCCGTCGCCGCCCTCCGGGACTCAGATTGGATGGTTCAATCCTACCGTGAACAGGCGGCCGCATTGTGGCGCGGGCAGTCGATCGAGAATTATTTGCTGGTGTACGGCGGTTTCTACCAGGGAGGCGAGCTTCCCGACGACAGCCGCGATCTGCCCGTCTCTATTCCCGTAAGCACCCAAATTCTGCACGCTGCCGGGATAAGTTATGGCATCAAGTACCGGGAAGAAGAGGACGTCGTCATGGTCTTTTTCGGCGACGGTGCGACCTCGGAGGGGGATTTTCACGAAGGGTTGAACTTCGCCGGCGTCTTCCAAACTCCCATCGTCTTTGTCTGTCAGAATAACCAGTATGCCATTTCCGTTCCGCGTTCCCGGCAGACGCACGCCAAGACCATCGCGCAAAAGGCTCTGGCGTACGGCGTACACGGCATTCAGGTGGATGGTAACGACGTCCTGGCCGTGCACACGGCTGCCCAGGAAGCGGTAGAGCGAGCGCGCTCCGGCGAAGGTCCGACTCTCGTCGAGAACGTCACCTACCGGCTTTCATTGCACACGACGGCCGACGACCCCACCCGGTACCGGGATGAAGAAGAGGTGGAAAAGTGGGAGGCACGCGATCCGATACCACGCTTCCAGAACTACCTGATGGCAAAGGATCTGCTTTCTGAAGAGGACGTGGAAGCGCTTGAGGAGGAGATCGAAGCGGAGATCCAGGACGCCGTTGACGCGGCCGAAGCAGAGATGGAATCACTGGCAGGGGAAG
>JAWVYQ010000015.1:0-35576 GCA_033722615.1 Promineifilaceae bacterium (SeqCode) | reverse complement strand
GGCCGTAGCGCGGCGCGTCCATCTTCCCGGATTCGTGGAAGAGAGAGATAAAGCGGCGCTTATCTCCGGGGCGGACGGCCTTCTCTATCCCTCCCTTTACGAAGGCTTTGGCTTTCCCATCGTGGAGGCGCAACTGTGCGGCACGCCCGTTCTCTGCGCCGACAGCAGCTCGCTCCCCGAGGTGGCTGGGGCCGGGGCCTTGCTCGTGGACGCCACCGACACGGAGGCGTTGGCCACCGCCATCGAACGTCTCGTGACCGACGAAGGGTTGCGCTCCCGCCTCGTCGACGCCGGCCGGGTGAACGCCCAGCGCTTCACCTGGGAGCGAGCGGCGGAGCAGGTGTTATCGGCTCTGGAGGCGGTGGGCAACGGCCGGCGATAAATGGAAACCACGATGGAAGAGCCACCGGTGGTCACCATTCTCGGCATTCCCGTTCACCGAGTGACCATGGAAGAGGCGCTGCGGCGTGTGCAGACGTTCATGCAGGAGCCGCGCCTGCACCAGATTGTCACCGTTAACCCGGAATTTGTGATGAGGGCCCAGCGCGACGCCGCGTTCCGCCGGATTTTGCACGAGGCGGACCTTTGTCCGCCCGACGGCGTGGGCCTGCTCTACGCGGCCCGCTGGTACGGGCGGCCGCTGCCGGAACGGGTGCCCGGTTCGGAGCTGGTCTACCATCTGGCGGCGATGGCGGCGCGCCAGGGCTGGCGGCTCTTTCTGCTGGGCGCAGCGCCGGGCGTGGCCGAAGAGGCGGCAGCCGTGCTCCAGAGCCACTATCCCGGTCTCGCGATCGCCGGCACCTACGCCGGGTCGCCCGCCCCGGCCGAGAATGAGGCCATCGTCGGGCGGATCAACGCGAGCCGGGCGGACCTCCTGTACGTGGCGTACGGCGCGCCTCGCCAGGATAAGTGGATCGCCCGCAACCGGGAGGCACTGGCGACGGTGCGCGTGGCGCTGGGTGTGGGGGGCGCGCTGGACTTCATCACCGGCCGGGCCGTGCGCGCGCCCCGGTGGGTCCAGAATCTCGGCCTGGAGTGGCTTCACCGCCTCCTGCAGGAGCCGTGGCGCTGGCGGCGCATGCTGGCCATTCCCCACTTCACGCTCAAGGTGCTGCTCTCGGACCGCCGGCAGGCCGATCGATCGTGAGCTTCATGACGACCGCGCCCAACCGGGCTGTCCCAATGGAATCTGGCGCTACAAATGGAACGCCGGTTTTTCAACCGGCCGGGTCAGATGGAATCTGGCGTTACAGGGGATACTCCTTGCCGCTTGCCGGCCGCGCCTCTAAAATCCGGACGGGGTGTTTCGCAGGATCAAACGACATGCGTCAGCCTCAGCGCCACTGAGAATGACAGACCGTAGAAGACGTGCTACGCAGAAAGGATCGAGGAGATGCGAGTATTGATTACCGGCTCCAGCGGCCAGATTGGCACCAACCTGGCCCTGGATTTGCAGCAGGACGGGCATTTCGTTTTTGGCGTCGACATCCGGCCGAATCCGTGGACGGACGACGTCGAGACGCTGTTGCAGGATCTGAGCATGCCCTACCAAAACTTCGAGGGAGGCATCGGCCTCGTCCAGTACCCGGAGGATCTCGACGTCGTCGTGCATCTCGCCGCCAACGCCAAGGTGCACGAGCTGGTGGAGTATCCCGATCGGGCGTTGCAGAACATCACCATCACGTATAACGTACTCGAGTTCTGCCGTCAGAACGACGTGCCCATCATCTTCAGCAGCTCGCGGGAGGTGTACGGCGACATCCACCGTTACATCACGGAGGAGTCGTTCGCCGACTTTGCCTTTACGGAAAGCCCTTATTCGGCCAGTAAGATTTCGGGCGAGGCCCTCATTTACTCGTACGCTCAATGTTACGGCCTGAACTACCTGGTCTTCCGCTTCAGCAACGTTTACGGCCGCTACGACAACGATCTGGAGCGCATGGAGCGGGTCATCCCCCTCTTCATCCGCAAGATTAGCCGCGGCGAGCCGATCACGGTCTACGGCCGGGACAAGGTCCTGGATTTTACCTACGTCGACGATTGTGTTGCCGGCGTCCGGGCAGGCATGGACCTGCTCGTTTCCGGTCGGGAGCAGAACCACACCATCAACCTGGCCTACGGACAGGGCAACAGCCTCATCGCCATGGCCGAGTACATCGGGGAGGCGCTGGGCAAGGAACCGAACATGACCGTCGAGCCCTCGCGAGTGGGCGAAGTGACCCATTACGTGGCCAACATCGGCAAGGCGCGCGCCTTGCTGAATTACACCCCGCAAACGCCGTTGCGCGAGGGCATCCAGAAGGCGGTGGCCTGGTGCCTGGAGTGGTGGGAGAAGCACCCGCCGGCCGGGCAGTGAGAGAGGCCCACCATTGGCCAGGGACCAAGGCCGGCCGATGATCTACGTTGACGTTTCGGCGGCCGTGCACACTCGTGCCGGCCTCGGCCGCTACAGCCAGCGCCTGGCGGAGGCGCTGGCGTCGACCGCTCCCGGCCGCATCGCCCTTTTCCACAACCAGGGGCGCGACGGCCGTTTGCCGGCCGAGCTGGCCGGGCTGCCCCGCCGTACCGTGCGCCTGGGATACAAACCGTGGCGCATGGCCGTTTTCCTGGGGCAGCTGGCCCACCTCCCCTTCAACCGGCTCGTGCCCGGCGCCGAACTGTTCCATAGCACCGAGCACCTGTTGCTACCTCTGCGGGGCGTGCCCACCGTGCTCACCGTCCACGACCTGATCTACAAATTATTCCCGTCCTACCACAAGCCCCTCAACTACTGGTACCTGAATCTGGCTATGCCCCTCTTCTGTCGCCGGGCCGGCGCCATCATTGCCGTTTCAGAGGCCAGCCGGCAGGACATCGTCGACCAGTACGACGTCGACCCCGCTAAGATCCATGTGGTTTACGAAGCGGCGGCCGAATATTTCCGGCCGCCGGCCCCTGAGATGATCGAGCAGGTGCGGCAACGGTACGGGCTTCCCGACCATTTCCTCCTTCACCTGAGTACGGTTGAGCCGCGCAAGAACCTCGACCGTCTGCTCGACGCACTGTTGCTGCTGCGCCGGGAGTTTCCGGAGTTACGTCTGGTACTGGTCGGCGCCCGAGGCTGGCTGGTCGACGACTTCTTCGCGCGTATCGAGCGCGAGGCGCTGGCCGACGCCGTGCTGCCGCTGGGCTGGGTGCCGGACGAAGACTTGCCGGCCGTCATCGCCGCGGCCGATCTGGCCGTGCAGCCCAGCTTGTACGAAGGGTTCGGCTTGCCCATCCTGGAGCATATGGCGTGCGGCCAGGTGGTCGCCGCCAGCCACAGCAGCAGCCACCCGGAGGTCGGCGGCGACGCGGCCGCCTACTTCGATCCGACCGACGTGGAAGAGATGGCGGCCGTCATTGGTCGCCTCCTCGCCGACGAAGACGAATACAAGACGCGGCGCGAACGGGGCCTGCAACAGGCCCAGCGCTTTAGCTGGCAGCGCGCTGCGCAGGAGACGCTGGCCGTTTATGAAACCCTCCTCACCTGAACGGGAAGGGGGCCGCCCTCACCCCTTCCCTGGGGGCGTTTCTCGGACCCTGGTCGTCACCGCCCAGGTTGCGCCGTTGTTACTGATCCCCATCCTCTACCTGGCGTCGATGGCCCGCTCGCTCGTCCTGGGCGATCCCACGGAGTACACGCTGGTCGCCCACGTCCTGGGCATCGCCCACCCGCCCGGCTACGCCTTTATGACGCTGGCCGGCAAGTTGTTCCAGACGGTGATTCCTTTCGGCGAGATCCCCTGGCGCACCCATCTTCTCTCGGCGACGGCGGCTACTCTGGCTGCCGTCCTCATCTTCGCCACCATCAGGCGCCTGCCGATCCGGCCGGCGTCAAAGGGATTGGCGGGGATGGCCGCCCTCTTCGCCGCCCTGACTGTGTCCACGGCGGCCGACGTGTGGCAGCACGCCATTCACGCGAATCCCCACATCATTACGGCCACGTTCCTGGTAGCCAACCTCTTCTTCCTCACCCGTTGGTGGTCGGCGCAGCGAAACGAGGAAGCGGCAGGCGGGGATCGATGGCTCTTCGCCTTTTCCCTGACGGCCGGTCTCGGCGTCACCCATCACCCGCTGACCGTCTTCAGCTTTCCGGCCTACGCCCTCTTCATCCTGGCCGTGCGCCCTGCTATCTGGAAAGAGGGGCGGACGGTGCTGAAGATGGTCGCTTTCGCCCTCCTGGGCCTTGCCGTCTGGCTCTACTTCCCCATTCGCAGCCCCATGGAGCCCGTCTTCGGCCCGGACGACATGAATACTTTGGACGGCTTTCTGGACCACGTATTGGCCCGCGGGCTGAGCGAGAGTCTACCCTTCTACGGCGCGGCCGATCAGCCGGCGCGGGCCCTCGTCTTCTGGACGCTGCTGCGGCTGCAATACGCGCTGCCCACCATCTTCCTCGCCGGTCTGGGCGTTGCCTGGTTGGCGCGCCGCGGCCGTCGCGCCCTGCTCCTGCTCTACGGGCTCGCCCTTCTCAGCAATTACGCCTTTGTCATCAATTTGCGGGTGCAGGATATCATGGCCTATCTGCTCGGGCCGTTCATGGTGGTCGGCCTTCTGGCGGGCGTGGGGCTGCTCGCCCTGCTCATCGTGCTTCGTCGCCGCCTGCGAGAACGGCCGCCGGCCGCAGCCGGGGCAGCATTGGCCGTCACCTTCGCCGTCGCCCTCTTCTTTGGCCCGGCCTGGCAGATGGCGCGCAACCTGCCCGCCATTTCATTGCGCGACTACGACGAGGGACGCAGGCACGTGGAGCAGGTCTTCGAAACCTTTAACGGCCGCGGCGAGGGGGCCGTACTGCTGCACGACTGGGAGCACATGACGCCGATGTGGTACAGTCGCTACGTGGAGGGGCGGTGGCCCGACCCCGCCGACGTGCGGCCTGAATTCGTGTCCACGGCCCGGCCGTGGGTGGAGAGCGTCTACGCTTTCCTGCCGGGCGGCCCCGTATACCTCAATGGCTATCGGCGTGAGATCGTCGACGCCGGCTTCCGCCTACGGCCGCGGGGGCCGTTCTATCAGGTAGTGGAGCCGGGGGAGAGCAGCGTTCCTCCCGAGTTGACGCGCCTGGAGGAGCCGGCGCCGGCCGGCGAGATCGAGCTCGTCGGCTACCGGTTGCCTGAGACGGACGCGGCGGCCGGCGAGATCGTCTCCCTGACGCTGGCCATGCGCGCGCCGGTCACGCCCACCCATTATTACGTGCCCGTGCTGCGCGTGGGCGAATTGACCTTCTCCTTCACGACGGACAGCCACCTGGTCACGCCGCTATGGCAGCCGGGAGAAGTGATCGTCGAGCGCTTCGATTTCGCCCTCCCCCACGACATGGCGGCCGGCGTCTACGACGTCACCGTGCAGGTCAACGATCTGACGGCCGCCCGCCTGACGGAACTGGCTCTCCCTGTCGGCGCGCTGCGCGTCTCGGCCCGGCCGGATCCCCCGGCCACCGATCACTTGCTGGCCAACTTCCGGCAGCGGGTGGGGCTGGCTTCGGCACTGGCGTGGAACGGCTTAACCGTGCGCCGCGCCCCCTGGGAGGAGGCGCTGCCGGCGCGGCCGGGAGACACGGTCAACCTCGTCTTACAGTGGGAAAGCCTGGCCCAGGCGGAGGAGAGCTACACCGTCTTCGTGCACCTCATCGACGCGGCGAACCGGCCGCTGGTCACCCTCGATTACACGCCCCTGGGCGGTGCTGCGCCCACCCATCTGTGGATTCCCAAATGGTTGCCGGGGCAGCGGCTGTGGGATCCTTACCGGCTTCCCATTCCGGCCGACCTGGCGCCCGGCGTCTATTACATCGAAGCAGGCCTGTATGAGATGACAAGCGGCCGCCGCCTGCACCTATCCGATGCGGCCGGCAACCTCGGGGGAGATCGTTTCATCCTGGGCCCCGTCGTCGTGGAAGCTGAGTAAAGGGGCGTCAGCTGGCTCCCTTCAACTCATATAATTGCTCCTCCGCCTGCCGCCCTTTGATTTGCGTCTTGCCCAGCGGCTCGACGTCTACCCACTCGTTGACCTCATCGTAAACGGCTTCGCTGACGATGATCTGCCCCGGCCCTGCGTTTTCTTGCAGCCGCTTGGCCAGGTTCACGGCGTCGCCGATGACGGAGTAATCCTTGCGGAAGTGGGTGCCCACGTTGCCCACGACGGCCTCCCCGACGTGGATGCCGATGCCGAAGTGCAGGCGCCGCTCTTTCGGCAGGTCTTCGTGGTAAGAGGCGAGCTTGTCGCGCATCGTCTGGGCCGTGCGCACGGCGCGTTCCACGTGGTCTACCTGCGGGTTGAGCGTGGTGTTGAACTCAGCCATGATGGCATCGCCCATGTATTTGTCGATGACGCCCTCATACTGGTTGATGGCGTCGGCGGCGACGGCGAAGTAGCCGTTCAAGATCTGGATTAACTTCTCCGGATCCATCTGTTCGCTAAAGGTGCTGAAGTCGCGCACGTCGGCGAAGAGGACGCTCATACGGCGGCGCTGCGGGCGGCGGGCGGCGTCGATGTTGCGCACCTGGTCGACTAGAGCCGGCGGTAGATAGCGTCGCACGCTCTCCAGCCGCTTCTTCTCAGAAACGTCGTCCATGACAACGGTGACGCCCTGCACTTCCTGCTCCATGTCGCGCAACGGGGAGAAGGTGAGGTTGAGGGTGGTCATGCCCGGCCGCTTGGTGACGGCCGTATCCAGCTCGACGTTGTGCTGGCCGCCCTGGCGCTTCACCTGCTCCACCATCGACGTGAATCCCTCCACCGAGGAGAGAGCATCCCCATACGGTTGATCCAGGACCCGCTCGGCCGACATATCCAGGATGCGCTCGGCCGCCCGGTTGAAGAGGGCGATGCGGTCGAAGGTGTCGATGGTGATCACGCCGCTGGCAATCGAGGCGAAGACGTCGTCCATCAGGTTCTTCATCTCGGTGATGCTGGCAAGCTGGTCGCGGATCTGCTCGAAGAGGCGGGCGTTCTCGATGGCCACGGCCGCCTGGTTGGCAAACGCCGCCAGCAGATCCCGATCTCTGTCGCTGAAGATGCCGGAAGCGATGCGGTTGTCGGCGTAGATGACGCCCGTCATCTTCTCCTTCATTTTCAGGGGGACGCACAAGATGGAGCGCAGGTTATAGCTGATGATGCTCTCGCGGCGCGAGAAGCGCGGGTCGGCCTGCGCGTTAATGGTGACCACCGGCTCTCCCGTTTCCGCCACGCTCTGGACGATACTGCGGCTGATGTCGAAGGACGACTCCTGGATCGTCTCTCGATCCATATTGCGCGCCACACGCACGTCCAGCTTCCCGCTCTCCTCGTCCAGAAGCATGAGGAAGCCGCGCTCGGCGCCCGTCAACTCGATGATGGCGTCCATCACTTCCCGCAACACTTCGGAGAGTTCGAGCGAGGAGTTGATGACGGCACCAACGGCCTGGAGGGCGCGGAGTTGTTCCCGCTCCTTCTCATGGGCCTGCACGCGCTCCGTCAGTTTGCCCAGCGACTCGTTGATAGGCTGCAACATCTGGAGGAGCGCGTCGGTGTTCTGCTGGGGCTGCGTGCGGGCCGTCCGCCGAACCGTTTCAGCAAAGCGCTGCACGCGCCCGCGCAACTCCTCGACGAGCAGGCGTATACGGTGTATCTCTATCTGGGTTTCGCTACCGGCCGGTGTGCTCAACGTCTTTATTCCTGTACACGTGGCGTCTGGAATCGTTATAGCGTCATTATACCTCTCAAGGAGGGGGGAAACAAAGAAAACGGGAGCGAGCCGTCGCTCACTCCCGTAAAAAGTGTCGGTTTCCAGTTTGCCCCAGGCCGTTAGCGTCGGTTGCGGAATCGTCTCCAGCGAGCCAGCAGGCTCTCGCGCAACAGCAGCGGCCGAAGCACGCGCCACTCGCTGCGCGGGTCAAACTCTTCCTCGCCGTCACCGTTAGGGCTGAAGCGGCGCAATACGTAATGGTGGGTGAGGTTGCGGATGGGACCGCGCCCCTCCGGCACCGCCTGGCTCAGTCGATCCGCCCGCTCGTACGGCGTGTCCGCCGGCCGGAAGAAGATGCCCAGCCACCGCGCCCAGCTTGCAAGCCGGCCGTAGCTCTTTTCGACGTCCGATTCGATCCGCCTGTTAAACTGGTTGGCGACGACGACCAGCCCGCCGGCGACGGCCAGGAGGACGCCGCCTCCCAGGGCGCGCACAAGGATGGCCCGCCGTTGCTCTTCCGGCGATCGCTGCGGTGTGGCTCCCAGTTCGCCGGGCACGTCACCGAACTGCTGCTCGTCCATGAGAAGCCGGTCTTGTTCTGTTAGCAATTCTTCCAACGGGGGCGTGTTGGGATCAAATTGAAAGGGGTCACCGGGATTGCCGCTGGGCGCTTGCTCCGGCCGGTCCACGGTGGGAATGGCCGCCGTCGGCTCAAATTGAATCCAACCGTATCCGGGGAAATAGACCTCAACCCAAGTGTGGGCATTGCTGGCCCGGACGCGATAGACGTTGGCGTCTTCAATGTACTCGCCGCGGGCGTAACCGTTGACAATGCGCGCCGGGATACCCTGAGAGCGCAGCATGACGGCCATACTGCTGGCGTAATAGGTGCAGTACGCTTCCTGGCTCACGAAGAGCGTGTAGTGTACGGGCTCGACGTCGTCCGGCGGCGCCGAGATCTGGTCGTTATAGGCGATCTCCTGGCGCAGGAAGTTGCGGACGGCGATGGTCTTGTCGAAGGCGTTGTCATAGGGGGCGGTGAGCTCGGCCGCCAGCCGTTTCGTCTCCTCTGTGATGGTGTCCGGCAATTGCAGATAGCCCTCCTCCACCCAAGTCGGATAGTCGACCGGCGCCGTACGCAGGCTCTCCTGATCCGCCATACTGACGCGGGAGAGGACGCTGTAACTGTCGCCCTGGCGCAGAACGAAGCGCGAGCGCACCCAGTTGATCTGGGGCGGGACGCCATCGGCCACTTCGTCCACGTCCAGGGCCATCTGCACGTTTGAGCCGACGATCTCCGGCGCCCCGTAAAGGGTGCTGGAATTTGGAATGTAGTTGGTGACCGTCTGGGTGACCACGTCGCGCGCGGCGGAGAAGGGCACGTCGAGCGTTCCCTCGTCGGGGAAATGCATGACGGTTTCGTCGCTGTTGTTGGACCAGCCGCCGCGCCCATCGTATGTATCGTAGATGACGCCCTGCCAGTAGACGTAAGGCAACGGCCGCGAGGTGCGTATGTCCATGATCAGCCCGTTGCCCACAGAGCGCGGGCCGCCGAGCACCATCGAGTCGGAGTACGTGTCATTGGTGCCCGTGCCGTAGGTGCGCAAAGACGAGAAGAGGCGCGTCCAGCTATCCTGGAAGCTGCGCCACGGCCGGTCGACGCCGGAAAGGGCTTCGTTCACCTCCGTGCTGGCCCCCATCGCCGGCAGGCTGCCGGCCAGGAGGAGGACGACGGTGCCTATCAGCAGGCTGGCCCGCATAAAGTCGAGGAGGATGTCGTCCTGGTCGTAGAACACGGATCCCGAGCGCCATGACTTCTCGCGGTCCACCAGATGCGTGCGCGCCACGTACAGCAGGGCCAGCAGGGCGTAGACGCCCATGTAGATGGAGAGGGGCTTTGGCCCGTAATAGTAATAGATGACGCTGAGCAAGACGAGGCCTGTCGGCAAGACGGCGCGCCACACGCGCGGCTTGCGGAACGTGTACCAGGAAGCCGTATACCCTAACAGCCAGAAGACGACCGCCGTCTGCAGGACGAAAATGAGGCTATCCCGGCTGATGCCGCCGTTGATTGCCTTGCCCATCCACACGACCTGCCGTTGCCACAGGTCGATGATGCGCAGACGCCAGGGAAGGTCGCCGGGCAGCGTCCGGCCGACGGTGAAGGCAACGACGGCCAACCCGTAAATCAGGGCATAGAGGTGGGCCCGGCGAGGAGAGAAGTTGCTCTTGGCCAGCAACAGACCGGCCAGCACGGCAAGGGTGCCCACCGGCAATAGCACTTGCAGGCCCTGATCCGTGACCTCGGTGGCCATAACGGCGAAGCCGGTGACGGCGATCATCGACCAGACCAGGAAAAGGGTCGTCCAACCTTCTTCTAGCTTCAGGCGCTCAAGCATGCTTACCGTTCCCTCGGTTAATCAGCGCTTCTTCGCACCTCCGGGTGGCGGTACAAGCAATTCAGAGTCGGCAAAATAACGCACAAGCCTCCCGGAAGTTTGTCCTTGAACCTGCTTTTGATGGACATTTCAATTATAGCAGGCAGCCGGCTCCTTACCCTACGTTCGCCCTACAGGAACGGTTGCAGAAGGTCCTTTTTTAGCGAATTTTAATCCTGGCAGCTTGGTGACATTCCGGTGACCGGCCTCAGCGGCCGGCGTCCCCGCTTTGACCGTCGCTTTCGCCGACGTCGCCCTCCCCGCTCTCCTTCCCGTTCTGGTACTCAACCTTGTATTCATCGCGATAGACATAATAAACGTAGCCAGCGCCCAGCATGAGGGTAAAGGCAAACCATTGGATGGCGTAGCTCAGGTGTGGTCCTTCGGAGAGGTCGACTTCAACCTCTTCCCGGTACGGCAGGGAGACGTTCCCTTCTGGCGGCGGAGATTGCAGCAAATAAACGGGAAAGAGATCGTAGGGCAACTGCCGGCCGATGGCGTCCACATTCACCCGGTACCACGTCTGTTGAGGTTCCGAGGGCGGCTCAACACCGCGCGCCGTTTCGGAGGGGCGAAGGGTTCCCGTCACCGTCACCGTGCCCGCCACATCGTACTGGCTCCAATTCTCCGGCGCCAGCTCGACCTCCGGGATCCAGCCGCGGTCGACGAGTACGGCCTCCTCCCGGCCGTCCAGCCGCAGGGGGGCGATCAGGTGGCCGCCGGGCGCGCCCTCGAATTTCTGCAATTGGAGCAGCATCTGCTCCGAGAGGTCGAAGCGGCCAGTGGCCGTGGCCGCGCGGCCGGACATCTCCGTCAGCGTGGCCGGGTCCAACGACGGATCGTTGAGGGAAATGGGGCCGGCCGCCAGTTGCTGGCGTAGCGCCGCGTTGGCCGCCCGCCGCTGCTCCAGCCGGTTCAACTGCCAGATCCCCAACCGGGCGAGCACGCCCATCCCCAGAATGACCAGCAGCGTCACCCACCACCAGCGCCGGCTAAAAAGCAATTTCAACGTCTTCATGATGACTGGCTTCCCTGCCCGCGCACAGTTTGCCCCACGAAGAAAAGGACGGCTACAAGGGCGACGCCGGCCGCCCCGACCAGGGCCCAGTTGACGCCACCTCCCTCCTGCGCCTCAATCGTAAAGCCCGCCCCCCCCTCCCCATCCGGCCCGTCCACCGCGATCTGCACGTCGTATGCGCCGGGGGCGGGCAGTTCGACGTCGGCCTCATAAAAGAGCTTGTTGTCCGCCGCCTCGTTGCTGGCCTGCGCCACCAGCGGCTCGGCGGCCGCCGTTTGTGGCGTCAGGCGGACGGTGACGTTGGCGCCGAGCACCGGTTCGCCGGCGTTGCCCGCTTCGTCCGGCCGGGCCACGCCCACCGTCACGTGGTAGGCGCCCACCCGCGGCGGGTCAGGCGTCGTCCAGGCAGAAACGACGTACGGTCCGGCCGGTGCGTTTTCCAGTTGTGGCGTCCCGCCACCGTGCGCGTGGGCGGCCGCGGCGGCCGCAGCCAGCGCCAGGAGAAACAGGAGGAAAAGCAGAAGCGGTCCGCCGAACGACCGTCGGAACCCGGCCGCGGGTCGCACTGTGTCCACTCGTTGCATGCAGCGTTTTATCATTTGTTATTCGTTTGTCCGTGACGTTAAGGATGTTGTTCCAGCCCCGGGGCGGCCATACGCTCTTCCGTGGCCCACTTCGAGACAGGCAGCGGTGGTTTGGCCTCCTCGCCCTGAAGCCAGCGCGCCGTGAGGATGAGGATGGCGATCATGTACATCATGCTCCCCGGCACCCACATAATCACGCCGCCCAGAATCTGGTCGTCCAGCGCGCTGATGCCCCACAGCCGGGGCACCGCCAGATAGTAACTGTAGATGACCTGGCCGGCGAAAGCGATGACGACGCCGGTAATCATATTAGGCGGAATGGCAGCGACGACGTAGATAACCTGAGCCGTGCGCGAGAGCCGTTTGTGGATGCGCGGCGCCGCGCCGACGACGTGCCACCAGTAGAGCATGGCGGTGATGAAGAAAGAGAGGTGTTCCACGTCGTGGACCAGGTCGCTGCGCAGGGCGGCGTTGTAGGCGTTGGGATCGTGCCAGCCGACGAGGGCGACGACGAAGAGAAGCCAGACGACGCCGGGACCGGTCGCCGTTCGTAGCGCGCGGCGGGAAGCAGATTTGCGGTGTAGGAGACGGGACAGGATCCGGCCGACGCGTCGGCGCGCCCCGGCCGGCAACCCCCACAGAAGCACGGGCATCGGTTCGGCCAGCAGCAGCAGGGGCGGGCCCAGCATCACCAAAAGCAGGTGCTGGATCATGTGCATGAAAAAGAGCTGGCCGGAGAGCGTCTCGATGGGGGAGAGCAAGGCGAGGGCGATGAAGAGAATGCCGCTCCCGTAGGCCAGCAGACGCCAGCCGTCGGCCAGTTGGCTCCCTTTCGCGCGCAATCGCCGCCAGCCGGCCGTGTAGAGGACGCCGAACAGGAGCAGCGGAACAAAGACCTCGACGCGCCACTCCCAGGAGCGGAGCCGCGCGCTGGTAACAGGGTCCATATGTCGGTTGGAAAGGAGGGCGGACTGTGCAGTCCGCTCTCACGGTCTCCAGAATTATACGTGGACGGCCTGACCGATCAGGTACAGGGCCGGGTAAAAGAAGACCCAGACGACGTCCACATAGTGCCAGTAAATGGCGGTGGCTTCCACGCCCCAATGCTGCTCAGGCGAGAATTTTCCCTGCCGGCCATTCCACCAGACGATGAGAATGAGAATGACGCCGCTGAGCACGTGCAGGGCGTGCAACCCCGTCATACCGAAGAAGACGGCGCCAAACGCCCCGTCTGTCGGGCTCAACTCTGCGTTCCATTCCAGTCCGACGACGCCGACGAGAAAGGCGATGCCCAGGGCGGCCGTAACCAGCAGGCTGTTCAGGAAGCGCTTGCGGTTGCCCTGCTCGATGGCCCGCTCGCCCAAGGCCATAAAGAGGCTGCTGACCAGCAAAACGCTGGTCGTGCCCAGCCCCAGGAGCTGGTCCAATTCCGGCCGGACGATGGCTCCCGTCGCCGGATCGCGCCACAGATAAAAGCGGGCCATCAGGAACCCACCGAAGAGGAATAGCTCGGAGAAACAGAATAGCCACAATCCCAGGCGGTTGTTGCGTAGCTGCTGGGAGTAAGGGATCTCCAGATGGGCGCCGTGCCCTTCGTGATCTCCTTCAACCATGGTTGCGCTCATCAGTGACTCTCCTCGTTATTCCAAAGACGATAAATGTGCATAAAGAAGTGAACAATCAGGCCCGCTTTAGCCAGGGCAATCAGGGTCAGAAAAACGACCGAGGGCAGATAGGCAGCGACGATAAACTCGAGAATGGTCAACACCACGAGGGCGATGAAGACGACGTAAATCTGCCGGTACGGAGAAGTTGTAGTTTCGTTCACGTTCGTTTGCTCCTGGGCAATGTCAGTCGCCCGCCGCGGCCGGCGACATGTTTACGTAGGTTGAATCGGCCAGCCCGTAGTCGTATGGCTCGCCCACGACCTCGAACGGCCGGTCGTAATTGAGCTCGGGCATCGGCGAAGGTACCAGCCATTCCGGCGAACGGGAACGCCACGGGTTGCGGTCGGCCGCCGGCGCCGTACGCGCGCTGCTCACCAGATTGTAGATCATGATCAGAATGGACCAGCCGATGATCAGGCCCGAGATGGTGACCAGGGAATGGGTGAAATCCAGGCCCAGAGCCGGGTCGTAGTCGGCGATGCGCCGGCGCATGCCCATCAGACCCAGGCGCATTTGACCCAGGCTCATCAGCCAGAAGCCGGGCGTCATTAGCCAGAAGTGGAGCTTGCCCAGCGTCTCGTTGTACATGCGGCCCGTGATCTTGGGGTACCAGTAGTAGACGGCGGCCATAAAGGGGAAGATGAAGCCGCCGAACATCGTCGCGTGGAAGTGGCCGACGACCCAGTAACTGTCGTGCAGGTGCAGGTCGGTGGGCACCGTCGCCAGGATCGGGCCGGTCAGGCCGCCGATAAGGAAGACGGAGATCGCCCCGAGGACGAACAACATGGGCGTCGGGAAGGTTAACTTCCCGCCCCATAACGTGCCGATCCAGCTAAAGAATTTGACGCCCGTGGGAATGGCGACGAGCATCGTGGAGAACATAAAGGGCACGCGCAGATATTCGCTCATGCCGGCCGTGAACATATGGTGGGCCCAGACCAGGAACCCGACCAGGGCGATGGCCACGCTGGAGAGGGCGATCCATTTGTAGCCGAAAAGGGGCTTGCGCGAGAAGACGGGCAGCAACTCGCTGATGACGCCCAACCCCGGCAAGACGAAAACGTAGACCACCGGATGCGAGTAGAACCAGAACAAATGCTGGTAGAGGATGGGGTCGCCTCCAGGAATGGCCGCGGATACGGTAGCCGGGTCGAAGAAGCCCATGCCGAAGACGCGCTGGAGGGTGACCATCATCAGCGCCAGACCGACCGTCTGTGTCGCCGTAAACTGGATGAGGGAGGCGGCGACGGAGCCCCAGACGAAGATGGGCATCCGGAAGAGGCTCATGCCCGGCGCGCGCATGGTGAGCACGGTGACGATGATGTTGATGGCGCTGGCGATGGAGGAGAAGCCGTTGACGTAAAAGCCCAATAAGAAGAGCTGGGTGCCTAAAGGCCCGCGCACGCTGAGGGGCGGGTAACCGACCCAGCCGGTGTCCCAGCCGCCGCCGATGAACATGGCGCCGACGATCAACAGGGCGCTGGGCACGGCGACCCAGTAGCTAAAGGCGTTCAGGCGGGGGAAGGCCATATCCGGCGCGCCGATCATCATCGGGACCAGGTAGTTGCCCATGGCGCCGACGCCAAGCAGGATGCTGGCGATCATAATGATGCCGTGGGCGCTGAAAATGGTGTTGTACGTCTGCTGCTGCAGGAACTGCATGCCCGGGAAGGAGAGCTCCAGGCGGAAAATGAGGGCCAGGATACCGCCGATGAGGAGGAGGGCAACGGCCGTTACGCCGTACTGGATGCCGATGACCTTGTGGTTGTAGTCAACGCTGAGGTAGCGCGTCCACGCCGGTTTGTCCTCGGGCGGACCGTGGCGCAAGGGCGTCTCCTTGCCAAAGATCCACTTGATCCAGTCGGTGAAGACGCCGGCCGCCAACAGGGCGCCAAAGACGCCAAAGACGGCGCCTAACACCCACGCCGGTTCAGGATCGGGCGGCAGACCAAGAGCGGCCCGAATGCCGGCGACGATGCCGTAGCCGATGGCCGTTCCCACGACCTGACCGATGATGGCCCGGACAATTCCCAGCGAGAAGAAAATGCCAATTGCTCTCATGCCGATGCAAGCTCCTTATAAATAGGTTGGATGATTTGCCAGATTGCCCTACGGTTTTTATTCAGCCGTCTCTTCCAACGACTGGATATAGGCGATAATCTCCGCCACAACGTCCACTTCGCCGTCGTACTGGGCCTCCACCTCGGCGAACTGCGTCTCAAAGTTCGCGGGCATCACGTTTGGTTGATAGCCTTCCACGATCTGGTCGTTGGGATTCAAAATGGCGTTGCGAAGGTAATCCTCGTCGGCCGTGACCGTTTCGCCGCTGACCAGCGTCCGTTCGCTGCCGAACAGCCCCTGCCAGGTCGGCCCGACCTGACCCTGAACGGTCCCGTCGACGGTGTGGCAGGCGTTGCATCCAAATTGCGTGTACCATTGCGCGCCGCGTTCGGCCGGGGATAGCTGCGCCACCGAAACGCTCTGCTCCTGTACCCAGGCGTCGAAATCGCCGCTACTGAGGACGCGTACGGGTGCTCGCATATCGGAGTGGCCCGTCCCACAAATTTCGGCGCAGAGAACTTTATATTCGCCCGTCTGAGAGGGGGTGATGCGTACCTCCGTCGTCTGTCCCGGTACCAGATCCTGCTTCACACGGAATTCGGGCACCCAAAAGGAGTGGAGCACGTCTTGCGACTCCATTTGCAGGCGCACGGGTCGGTCGACGGGCACGACCAGTTCGTCGGAGCCCAGATCGTCGTACTCGGGATACTCGAAGCGCCACGACCACTGGCGGCCGATGACGTGAACGACCATCTCGCCATCCTTTCTCTCCGTTATTTCGCCCAGAACCTGGGTGGCCCACACGCCGAAGAAGACGACGAGGGCCAGGGGAACGATTGTCCACGCGATCTCCAGACCCGTGTGCCCATGAAAATGGTCGCCCTCCGCATCTTCCTCGTCATCCGGCCGGCGCCGGAAGACGACGATGCTGTACAGCATGAAGACGACGACGAGGGCGAAGAGGAAAGAGATGAGGAGGAAGTGGGCGTCGAAGAGGGCGTCGATGCTGACGGCTTCGGTGCTCGCCGCGACCGGCAATTGGTAGATGGCCGTCAGAATAATGTACGTCAAAATCGTCCCGACGACGACCAACACAGCCACAGCGGCGAAATGTTTGCGATATTTCATATTGATTTCCCGGATTCGTTCCTTGGCCTGGATAAGCGCTGACGATATTGAATAATCGCTGCCCGAAAGAGCAAGCCGATGATTGTGTGCATTTTATCACAAGCATTCCCGGCAAGCAATGGCCGGCTACGGGGCAAGCCGAAGAACAAAGTGACGTTCACAAGCTGAACTTCAGACGGTCGCCGGCCGGGAATGGATAGCCGCGTCGCCGCCAAAAGAAGAGGAGGCCGGCGAGAGAAAGAATAGAGCCGACGGCGGCCGCGCCGAGCCACATCCGCGGCCGGCCACGCGTGGAAATGTTGACGCTCCCTTTCGCTCCGGAGGAATACGCTCCGGAGAAAAGGTCCTGGCGTAGTTGTGACCTGAATGGAGCCGGCGTCGGCACGGGGATCAGGACGCGCTTCAGCAGTCGCGCCACCTCCATCAAGGGTCCGGCCGCCTCCAGTTGATGGGAATGGTAATCTGCCAGCCACTGCTTTTCATTCGTGCCGGACACGAGCGCTTCAGCCTGTGCTGCCAGAAGATTTGCCAGTTCAACCTCTTTCATGATGGGCCGTTTCCTTTACTTGTTTGATCACTGTCCAACGAATGGCCTCTTAGCAAACGTCAGGTCTTAGCAAGCCCTCTTCGGACGGGAGGGCCACAAGCCGTTTAAGCCGCTTCCGGAATGGCGATTAGACCCAGGGCTCCGGGGCCCAGATTGATGGCCACTGAAATGGACATATCCACCAGAAATGACTCGGTGCAGTTGAGCGCTGCGCGCGCTTTCTCCAGGAGCGCCTGCCCGGCCTCCTCGTCGTTGCTGTGTATCGCCGCCATCTTCACCGGCCGGTCGCCCACGTCGTTACGCACGGCGTCGACGATAAAGGCGACGGCTTTCTTGTAGGTGCGCACCTTGCCTCCCTCTACGATCAGGCCGTCTTCGACCTTCATGATCGGTTTGATATTCAGCAGCGAAGCCATCGTGGAGCGCAAGAGGCCGACGCGCCCCCCACGGACGGCGAAATCCAGGCTGTCGATGAGAAAGTAGATGCTCTGGCTGTTACGCATTTCGCACAGGCGGGCGTCGATGGCCTCGTAGCTCTCACCGGCCTGGGCCATACGAGCGGCTTCCACCGCCATCAGACCCTGAGCGGCCGACCCTGATTTGGAGTCGAACACGTGAAAGGTTGCCTGCCCTTCCAGGGCGCGCGCTGCGGCCACGGCCGAGTCGTAGGTGCCGCTCAGCTTCTCGCTGACCGTTACGGCCAGGAATTCGTCCTTTCCTTCGCCGATCAACTCCCGGTAGACCTCTTCAAACTGATATGGCGTTGGCTGCGACGTCTTTGGGAAGTTGTGGTCGTCGACGGTTACCACCTTCTCGTAGAAGGCTTTATGGTCCATGGTCACGCCCGAAAGGAACTCCTCCTGTCCAAAAATAATGTTAATGGGTATGATGCGAATGTCCAGCTCCTCCGCCAGGTCGGCCGGCACGTCACCGGCGTCGTCGATGATTACCTGCATTGTCCTTTGTTCCCTCCTTTCCTTTCATCCATTCTCCCCGCGGATTCGCTGCCAGACTGAGCGCAACAGGCCAGGATGCGCCGCGTGCTGTAGCTTCAGATCTTTGCGCAAAGCAACCAGAGTCCGGTAATAGAGTGATTTAATGGCGCCTTCGCTGCGGCCCATAATCGCGCCGATTTCGGCGTTCGTCAGTTTTTCCACAAATTTCAGGATCAGGAGCTCCTGGCGATCGGCCGGCAGCCGTCGAATGGCTGCCAGAAGGGCTTCCTTGTCGTCCATCAATTCAGTCATCGCTTCTGGTCCGTCCCGGTTGGTTTTCCAGTAGGAAAGGTCTTCCAAAGCGATCACCTGGTGCCGGCTGCGGTCCCGGTGCCAGTTCGCCACCAGATTATGGGCGATCCGGTACAGCCACGCGGAGAACGGATAGCCCCGATCCTCGTAGCTTTCGATGTGCTGCAACGCCCGATAGAAGACGCGGGCCGTCAGGTCTTCGGCGTCCGCCTCATTGCCCGTACGATAGTAGATGTAGTTGTAAATCTTATCGACGTAGCGTTCGTATAACTGGCCAAATGCTTCTTTATCTGTCTTGGCCCGTTCGACCAGCGTCGCTTCATCCATGCCAGTCTCCTAGCTTCCCATTTCTGGCATGTCTGCTTAGATCAACACACCAGCGGTAAAATAGTCACGATTGGGGGAATAATCGCACACATTTCTGGGGGACCCCCCAGGCAGCTTACCAGAGCGGTTCGGCAAGCGACGACCATTAAAAAAAGAGTATAACAAAAGCGGTTTGTACTGCCACATCTTGACTGCCGTTTTTCCCTGCGTTATGCTCCACAACCTATGGCACAGTCAGAAGCAAGAAGGGCCCGCACGGGCATTGACGGCATCGGTTGCGTCGGTCTGCTGATGCTGGTGACGTTTGTCGCCCTTGGCGTGAGCGCGCTCCTCGACCGGCCGCATCCGTCCGGGGCAGCGTCAGCCGATAACATGGGCATGGCCCCGACGACGGCCATGGAAACCAGAGCGGTGGCCGGCCGCGCCGCCACGGCGACGACGACGCCGTCGAGCACGGCGACGGCCCTGGCTACCTTCACCCGGATTCCCACCCTGACACCGACCAATCACCCGGCTTTCGTCCCCATTGCCGTCGCCGAGAACGAAGCGACGGCCATCGTCTCCGCCGCCGAAAGCGCGACGCCCCCCTCGGCCACCAACACGCCGGCTTTCACTACGGCCACGGCTACTGCTGCAGCCACGGCCACGGCGACGGCCAGCCCAACGGCGACTCCGACGGCAACGCCGGCGCTGCCCACCCCCGTCGGCGGCTACAGCCTGACGGTGCGCGTGCCCATTCTCATGTACCATTACGTCAGCGAACCGCCGGAGGACGCCGACGAGTACCGGCTTGACCTCTCCGTTTCGCCGGCCAACTTCCGGGCGCAGCTACAATATCTGGCCGACAACGATTTTACTGCCGTCGATCTATATGACCTATCCCTGGCCATTACGGGCAAGCGGCCGCTGCCGCCAAAACCCGTCATCCTGACCTTCGACGACGGTTACCTTGACCATTACACCAACGCCTTTCCCCTCCTACAGGAGTTCGGCTTCAAGGGCACCTTCTTTATCGTCACCGAGTTCGTCGACGCCGGCAATCCGGCCTACATGAACTGGGAGATGATCGAACAGATGGCGGCGGCCGGCATGCGCATGGAGCCCCACTCCAAGACCCACGCCGATCTGCGCGACCAGCCGCGAGACGTTCTCATCTGGCAAATCCTGGGTTCACAGGAAACGCTGGCGGCCCACATCGGTTACACGCCCCGCTATTTCTGCTATCCGGGCGGCCGCTACGATGAGGATACGATTGCTATTCTAAAAGAGAAAAATTTCTGGGGAGCCGTCGTGACAGCCGGCGGCAAATGGCACGGATTCAACGACCGTTACGAGTGGAAGCGGCTGCGTATGCGTTACACGACGACGCTCTCGGAGTTTGCCGATCTGGTCGAGCCGGGAGAGTAGTGGCCTGTGGGCGCGGCCGTTACGCCTCCGGGGTGGCCGTTGGCTCATTGACCGTTAGATTCTGGAAGGTTAGTCGCCAGCCGCCGGGGAGTCCGCCGCTCGCCTGCGGACACGGTTCAATGCGCAGGCCGCTGATGGTGGGGCTGCCTTCGGCCATCGTGACGCTGTACGAGACGTCAGGCTCCATCACGAAGTCGCCGTAGCCGGGATCCTGATCTGGCTGGAAACCGGTGAAGAAACGGTCCGCGCCCCCTTCCCACGTTACGAGAACTTCCGCCCCTGCCAGTGGCTCGAGGAGGGCATCGACGACGACGACTTCGATGCGCGGCGCCGGTTCGTCGGCGTTGCACACCCGCTCCTGACTGAGAAGGCGGTACACGGGGCGAGGGGTCGCGGTGGGGATCTGCGTGGGGGTGGGCGTCAGCGTCGGCCGGGGCGTGTTCGTCGGCCGGCGAGTCAGCGTGGGCGTCGGCAACAGCGTGGCCGTCGGCGTGCTGGCGGCTGCCGTAGGCTCCGGCGTGACCGGTGGCGGCAAGGGCGTGGGGCCAAAGAGGGAGAGCGCGGGGCTTTCGCCGCCCAGCCGCTGCGTCAGGATGGCCAGATTACGCACGTGGCCGGCCGGCCTTCCCTCCCGCAAATACCGTTCAAAGAGGGAGGCGACGCGCTGAGGGAGGTTCCGATCTTCCAGCGCCTCCAGGCGTTGTTGCGCTCTCTCCCAGTCGCCCGTCGCCGCATAATTCTGGCTGACGAGGAAGACGTATTCGTCCTTGTAGCGGTCGCTCAACCGCTCCGGGCTGGCGTCCACGTAGACGACGGGATTGATGAGCCAGGTGTAGATCAGGCCCCCGGCCACCCCCAGAATGAGCCCGAGCAGGACGAAGCTGGCGGCCGCGATGCGAGGCGGCGCGCTGTCGTCCTCTTGCTGTTGCCGCTCGCGCTGCGACTGGTAACGGCTACTCCTGAACATCGTCAACATCGTCGGGAGGCTCGCTATCTATTTCGTCCAGGTAGGGGGCCATGGCCGGCGAATTGAGGCCGAGGTCGTGGGCCAGCGTCACCAGCGGCAAGATGACGGTCTCTTCGTCGCGCCCGGCGAGAATGGCATCCACCGTCATCGTGAGCAGCCATTGGTCCGGCGCTTCCTGGCCCAGACTATAGAGGCGGCGGCGGGCGGCCGGAAGATCGCCGTCAAGCACGTAGGCGTTGGCGATCATTAACGTGTAATCTCGCCGGTACTCCTCCCGCAAAATACTGGGGTCGGCTTCCGTAAACTCCGTGGGCCAGGCCACCCAGCCCAGGTAGAGGGCCAGACCAAGGCCAATCACCAGCCCCAACCCTGTCCAGCCAACGGCTCGTAACCACTTGCGCATGGGCCTAAGTGTCACGCATCCGCTGGCGCCTGTCAAGCACGAAGGGAGACGAAAAAAGCCATCCTCAAGAATAGAATGGCCATTTGCTACGCAGGCGGGCGGCGCTTATAATGCCGCCAGGCTTACAGGTTGAATTTGAGTGCCGAAGGTGGGGGTCGAACCCACACTCCCGAAGGAACACGAGTTTGAGTCGTGCGCGTCTGCCAATTCCGCCACTTCGGCCAGCGACCTGTGAGTATAATATAAGGTGCGCACCGTGTCAAAAATAGTGCGGCGATCTTACTCTTCGCATATCTGCCCGCATACCTTGCCGATAACTTGCCGAGCGACACAGAAACATGGACGAAGAAAAACTGATAGCCCAGGCACAACAGGGGGACGTGACGGCGTATAACAGGCTGGTCCTACATTATCAGGACATCGTCTACAACGTTGCCCTGCGTATCATGAAAGACCCTGGTGCGGCCGAGGACGCGACGCAAGAAGCGTTTATTTCCGCCTATAATGCGCTCAAACAATTTCGCGGAGGGAGCTTTAAGTCGTGGCTGTTGCGGATCGTGACCAACGCCTGTTATGACGAACTGCGGCGGCGCAAACGGCGCCCCCAATCGTCTCTGGATGCGATTACCGAAGAGATTGAATCGCCTTCCTTTATGGCCGATGACAGCATCGGACCAGAGGAGCGCCAGCATCAGGCGGAACTGATCGAGGCCGTGGAGCGTTGTCTGGAAGAGTTGCCGGACGAACAGCGCATTGCGGCCGTTCTCTGTGACGTCGAAGGTCGTGAATATAAGGAGATCGCGGAAATCACGTCCACTTCTTTGGGGACGGTAAAGTCGCGCATCAGCCGGGCGCGCGACAAGTTAAGGGATTGTTTACGCGGTTTTGGGGAACTATTACCGGCTGATTATCGTCTAAATACATAGAAGGACTCATTATCTTGGAAGAGACGCTATGCTGGTCTTTGAAGGGCACGTGAGCGACATTAAACGGGACGCCATGACGACGGACCGCTTTCCGTGAGCTTCGTGGACCGTTTGGATAACGATGTTTGATTTTATCCGGAATCTGACCAAATCGGCTGAAGAGCAGCGCCGCGAGACGCTCAACGCGTACGTGGACGGCGAACTCTCTGCCCGCGAGCAGCGCCAGCTTGAGGCAGAGCTGGCGGAAGACGAGGCCCTGCGCGCGGACCTGGCACAATTGCGCCAGGTGAAGCAGGGGATCCAGCAATTGCCCCGGGTGCGAGCGCCGCGCAACTTCACGCTTGATCCGGCCGTCTACGGTCGCCCGCAACCGCAGCCGGCTTACGAACTGTACCCCGTTTTGCGCGTGGCCACAGCCCTGGCCGCCTTCTTCTTTATCGTCGCCGTCGTGCTCGACCTGGCGACGCCGGCCGGCGGGCTGGGCCAGCCGTTGGCAGCCGTCAGCCAACAGGAAGCACCGGCGGCTGACACCGTCGCCGAAGAGGCAGTCGGGGCGGAGCGGGTGGTTGAAACGCGAGTCGTGGAAGAAGTGGTCGTCGAAGAAGGGGAAGCTGTGGAAGTGACGCGGGTCGTGACCGAGAGCATCGAAGATGAGGAGATGGCGGCCGCAGAAGAGGAAGCTCCCGAGGAAGCCGAAGAGGCTCTGGAAGAGGCGCCGCCAGAGGAAGTAGAAGAGGCTCAAGTAGAAGAGGCTCAAGTAGAAGAGGAAGCGATGGAAGCGGAGACGGCTGCGGAACCGACCGAGGCACCAGCGGAACCCCCGGAAGAAGAACCGGCCACTGAAGCGGAAGCGTTGGTCGCCCCGACGGAAGATGAGGCGGCCGCCGGCGCAGCGGCGACCGGAGAAGACACAGACGACGGCAGGGCGCCGTCCGTCGCAGCGCCGGCCGCGGCGACCGCCGAGGCGCCTGAAGCGGCGTCCCAGGTGGCGCCTGCGACGGAAACCCTTCCTACCGAAGAGCCGGTGGATGAGGGGCTTCCCATTCTCCTGATAGCAGAAATCGCGTTTGGTGTGGGCCTGCTGATTCTGTTGTCCGCCACGCTGCTCATTCGCCGCAACCTGTAGGCGATCGCTCCCGCCAGAGCACAATACGTTACCAATGATCGACCAGGCCCCCAACAGCGCCCCAGAAACCTACGCCTATTGCCCCCGTTGCGCCACCCCTCTGGAAACGCGGGCCGTTACCGACAAGCTGCGACGCGTCTGTCCTGAATGCGACTTCATTTACTTTACCGATCCCAAGGTCGGCGTCGGGGTCCTGGTCGTGAAAGAGGGGAAGGTATTGCTCGTGCGGCGAACGATGAGGCCCGAGCGCGGCAAGTGGAGCATTCCGGCCGGCTTTCTCGACCGGGGCGAAGATCCGGAGGTGGTCGCCGTGCGGGAGGCCCGTGAAGAGACCGGCCTGCGCGTGGAGATCGACGATCTGGTGGACGTTTATTACAATCCCCCATCGCCGGAGGGGGGCGCTTCTGTCTTTATCCTTTATCGTGCCCGCCTGCTCGGCGGCGAGCTGGAGGCCGGCGACGACGCTGACGCGGCCGGCTTCTTCAGCCCCGACGATCTGCCCGAGATCGCTTTCGATAGCACCTATGACGCCGTTCGCCTCGTTAGAGATGAGGCGGGGGATCAGGAAGAGTGACCCGACCAGAGGAGGGAGCGCTCAGTTGATGGTCGGAAGAAAGAGATAATATTCGTCAGGAGGTGGGGGCGGCGGCGTGGGAGATGGTGTGGGCGTCGGCCCGGGCGTCGCCGTTGGCGTTGGGTCGGGGGGCGTGCCATCTTCGAGGAACCAGGGCGCTGTCGTGGTGTCGGTCTTGAAATAATCGAGGAGCTGGTCGGCCACTTTATCGACGCCGCTTTCCGACGGGTGGGTGCAATCCTGGATGAGATCTGACGTCAACCATACCCGGCCGTCCGAGCGTTCATTCTCACCGTCGATCCAGAGGTACGGCCCCCAGGAGAGGTAGGGGGCGACGACGGGGCCGGCTTCAGGCTCGAAGTTCAGGTCGGGATCGCCGTCGATCTGCGCTTCAATCATCCACTTGACCGAAAAGCCATTTTCGAAGGCGGCCGGTTCCGGGCTGAGACCTTGCCAGTACGTATAGGAGCGGGTGCGGCTCGAGTAGTAAGCCAGTCTGACGTTGGGGAAGTGGATCAAGAGATTCCTGGCGATAATCTCTAAATCTTCCTGAACGATCTGAGCCTTTTCTGGAAAGTCGCCGCTTCCCGTTCGCGTCTGCTTGACCCAGACAACCTGCACCTGTTCTGGCGTGACGCCATGATGGGCCAGCCGTTGTTCGACCACGTCCCATGTGGGCGCGTCGGGATCGGTCCAATCGTCGGAGACGGCGCCTGCCTGGGCGCCATTGACGATCAACAGGTCCTGATTTACCTCCGGATCATCTTCCGCCCACCTGATGAATTCGGCGAATTCCATACCTGCGTTGGACATACCCACAGAAGTCATGACGATGGTGCCCGCCGGATCGTGGTCGCCGGCCGCGTCGAGGGGCTGGATCTGATTGGCCAGTTCGACGCCGCTCGCCTCATGCGCCGCCGGCCGGCTGTTTTGCCCGGACGGATAGAGGCCGCCGGTAAAGCCGGTGGGCCCTCCCTCCAACCGGACGTATTCGTCGCTGCCCAGATCGTTTAGCGGCCGGTTGACGGAGATGAACTCCCTCTCGCACAACTCCTCCGTTTGCAGCGCGTGCAGCGGCGTGGCGGACAGGCTGGTTACGAAGAGAAACAGGATGAGTCCGGGGACGGCGAAGAGAACGCGTCGTCTGATAAACATAGCTAGAGCAATAACCGCTTATTGCTGAAAGTTCAAGAGAGGGAGGAGTTTTCTCATCCCTGACTCAAGCCGGCCGCCTTGTTGTAGAGGCCTGTCTCTCCTATTTCTGTTTCATTTTATCCTGTGGTATACTCCTTACGATTTAACCCTTCAACGTAAAAGCGGACAAAGATGAAACATTTCCTTAGCATTTCTGACCTGACCCCCGAAGAACTCCAAAATCTGCTTGAATTGGCCATGAAGTTGAAGGACGAGTGGCGCGACGGCGGCAACGAGCCGGTGCTAAAGGGCAAGAGCCTGGCCCTGGTCTTTATGAAACCGTCGCTGCGGACGCGCGTCTCCTTTGAGATGGCCATGGTCCACCTGGGCGGCTACGCTTTCTACCTGGCCGCCGACGAGATCAAGTTGGGCAGCCGCGAAAGTGTGCCGGACGTGGCGCGTGTGCTCTCGGGATACGTCGACGCCGTTATGGCCCGCGTCTTCGAACACGAGCATATCCTTCAGCTTGCCGAGAATGGCTCCATTCCCGTCATCAACGGTCTGTCTGATTACAACCATCCCGCCCAGGCGCTGGCCGACCTCTTCACCATTTACGAAGCCAAAGGCCGTCTGGAAGGGTTGAAGGTAGCCTACGTGGGGGACGGCAATAACGTGGCACGCTCTCTCCTTTTTGGCGCCATCAAGAGCGGCATGCACGTGGCGGTGGCGTCTCCGCCCGGTTACACGTTGAGTGAAGAGGACGTGGCGCAGGCCCACGAAATGCGCGTTTCTGACGAGCAGACGATCATGTTAGTCGAGGATCCGGTTACGGCCGTCACGGGGGCGGACGTCGTCTATACAGACGTCTGGACGAGCATGGGTCAGGAGGCAGAGACGGCGCGACGTCTGAAAGTGTTCCCCCCTTATCAGGTCAATCAGGAGTTGGTCGGCCATGCTGTGGAGGACGTGATCGTCATGCACTGTTTGCCGGCCCACCGCGGCGAGGAAATCACCGACGAGGTGGCCGACGGACCGCACTCTCTCTTGTTCCAGCAGGCAGAGAACCGGATGCACGCACAGAAGGCCATTCTCGTGGAATTGCTGGCGTAAAACGTCTGCTTGACCCTACTTTTCACGTTTAGCGTCTACCACCTGGAGGCTGTCAGTGGCAGGGAATCGCGCTCGCTATAAGGAAGCGTTGAGCAAAGCGCACTCTTACATATGGGATCAGCGTTGGGAAGAGGCGATCAGGGAGTTCAAGGTTGCGCTGGAGGAGTTCGGCGACGAACCGGTCCCTTACGCCGGTCTGGGTGACGCTTACCAGGGGCTGAACCGGCCACGAGAAGCGCTGGAAAATTACAAACAGGCAGCCCGTTACTCCAAGGGGGACGTCATCTACCTGCGCAAGGTGGCCGAATTGCAGGAGCAGTTGGACCAGGCGGCCGCGGCGGGCCAGACGTACATGGCGATGGGCGAGATCCAGTTGCGCCGGGGCGCCGTCGACGAGGCGGTGACCAACTGGCATCGGGCCGTCCGCCTGGCGCCCAATCTGCTGGGCGCCCACCAACGGCTGGCCAAATATTACACGCAGCAAGGGCAGGTACGGGCGGCCATTCGCTCTTATCTGGCCGTCGCCCGCCTCTACCAGGCACGGGGCGAAGATGAGCGCGCCATGCAAACGTGCCGGGCTGCCCTGAACCTTGATCCGCGAAACCCGGATGTGTTGACGGCGATTGAGATGATCCAGCATGGAGAGGCGATCTTCGCCGAGGAAGAAGCGGCGCCGGTTCAGTCGTTGGGGGATGAGCTTTCTGAGACGGTGGAGCGCATGACGTCCGGTTACAAACAGGAGAGAGAGGAAGTCGACGAAGAAGCAAGCCCTGTGGTAAACGCGCGCCGCATGGCGATGGAGCAGCTTGCCGAGGAGCTGTTTGAGGAAGAGGCGGAAGGGACAGCGCCAGGTCGGATAGAAGAAGGCGCCCTGAGCAAGACCGAGCGGGATACTTTAATCAGCCAGGCGCTGGATTACCAGAGGCGGGGCATGATCAACGAGGCGATCAGCCGCTACGAGAAGGCGATTGCCGGCGGCGTGGACGGCGCGGCCGCGCACTTCAATCTCGGCCTCCTTTATCAAGACAAACTGCGCTTTGAAGACGCCATTCGCGAGTTTAAGCTGGCCGTCCAGGAGCAAGAGTATCGTCTGGCCAGCCACTTCGCGCTGGGCGAGTCTTATCGAGCCCGAGGGCAGATCGATAAAGCGGTCGAGCATTTCATCACAGTGCTTAAGATTGTCGACCTGGGGACGGTGAAGCACGAGCAGGCAGACCGGCTGATCGAGCTTTACGAGAACCTGGCAGACAGCCTGCGCACGCGAGGCGAGCCGGAACGGGCGACGGAGTTCGCCAACGCACTGGTGGAATTTCTGAGCCATAAGGGGTGGGAAGACAAAGTGATGGACGCTCGCGCCCGCTTGAATGCGCTTTCCGGCGACCGGATGATGATTCTGGGCGACATTCTCACGGCCGGCTCGGCCAGGGTCTTGGAAGCCCTTTACCTGAGCCAGGAGTACGCTCGCCGTAGCATGCTCAACACGGCCATCGAGGAAGTGTATCGGGCCATCGCCCTCTCGCCCCATTATCTGCCGACCCACATCCAGTTAGGAGAGTTGCTGGTTCAACAGGAGCGGATGGAAGCAGCCGTCAATAAATTTGTGACCGTGGGCGACGCGTTTCGCGTGCGGGGAGACGTGGGCAACGCCATCACGATGTACGAACGCATTATAGAGGTTTCCCCGCTGGACCTGTCGATCCGGGCGCGACTGGTGGACCTATTGAAGCGCAGGGGTCACATTGACCGCTCTCTGGAGCATTATCTGGGCATGGGCGAGGCGTATTATCAGTTGGCGCAGCTCGACAAGGCGCGCGAGACGTACCAGGAGGCGCTTAAGTTAACCCCACGCGGATCGGCCGAAGAAAACTGGCGTAATAAGTTCCTGCGCCGGATGGCCGACATTGACATGCAGCGCTTTGACTGGCGACGGGCGCTGGCTGCCTACCAGGAGTTGCGGCGAGAAGATCCGTCGGACGAGCGGACGGCGATGACGCTGATTGACCTCTATTATAAGGTGGGACAACCTGCTTACGCTTTGCGAGAGCTTGACCAATACTTGAAGCATCTGGTGGCGTCCGGCCGAGGAAACAAGGTCCTGGGCATTCTGGAGGACATGGTCAAGCGGTACCCGACAGATCCCGGGCTGGTGCAACGATTGGTTCGCCTCTATCTTTCTCAGGGGAAACGAGAGAAAGCGATCGAACGGTTAGATGCCCTGGGCGAGGCGCAACTGGATGACGGCGACATTCAGAAGGCAACCAAGACCATCGAGCAAATCGTCCAGTTGAATCCGCCGAATGTGGCCAGTTACGAGCAGTTACTGAAGCAGCTCAGACAGTCGTAAGGGCGCTTTGGCCGGTGGGGGATTCCTGAGCAGCAGCGTTTGGGAGCAGGTGAACGTACGTCAAGGTGAATGCCTGCAGAGAAGGGCGTCCTTTGCGCGCCGACCCTTGTGCGCTTCTGTGCGAATTGATGTTATAAATGGTTAGTGTGAATAGTTTGGAGCTACCGTTCCCAGAATACGATGGGTCTTACTGTAGAGTATTTTCTCGAACGGCTATCGTTCGACGACGTAGTCGACATATTATTGGTGACGACCATTATCTACGGGTTGCTGGTCCTCATTCGCGGGACCCGGGCCGTGTCGTTGCTACGCGGATTGCTGGTGCTGGCGTTGTTCTTTCTCGGCCTATCTGCATTCATCGATCTGCCGGCCTTTAGCTGGCTGGTGCGGAATATCTTGCCGGCGTTGTTGGTCGCTTTCCCCGTTATTTTTCAGCCGGAGCTGCGGCGCGCATTGGAGCAGTTGGGGCGAACGGGCCGCGTCATGCGGCTGTTCCGCCGCAACCGCGAGAGTAAGGCTGTGACGGCCGTCGCCCGCGCCTGCCTCCGCCTTTCCCAGCGGCGGCATGGCGCCCTCATCGTCTTCGAGCAGGAGACGGGCCTTCAGGAGTACGTGGATACCGGCATCTTGCTTGACGCTGAACCTTCCCAGGATTTGCTGTTGACGATTTTCAACAAGCACACAGAGTTGCACGATGGCGCCGTGATAATGCGCGGCGAGACGTTGGTGGCGGCGGCTTGCGTCATGCCGCTTTCGACCAGCAGTTTGTCCGACCGCCAGATGGGATTGCGCCATCGGGCAGCGCTGGGAATCAGCGAAGTCAGCGACGCGGTGGCCGTCGTCGTCTCTGAGGAGACGGGGCAGATCGCCATTGCTCATAACGGCCGTATTCTCCGCCGGCAGGACCCGACACGTCTGGACGCCATCCTGGACGCTTTCCTGCAACGCGGCGGAAGCGTTTCCGTGACGGAGCGAGCGGGGTGACGCCATGATCCGTCTCGTAAAATCTCTGGCGGCTAACGTGGCGACGCTGCTGCTCTCCTTTGTTCTGGCGGCCGGCATCTGGGTGGTCGCCGTGCGCGAAGCCGATCCGCCGGATCAGCGGCGCCTGGACGACATTCCCGTCCAGGTGATCGGCCGCCCGCCGGACAGCGCCGTCAGCGGCATTCCGGACACCGTTGAGGTGCAGGTAGAGGGACCGTCTTCCGTCGTCAGCACGCTGACGATTGCCGCCTTCACGGCCGAAGTCGATCTGAGCGGCGTTTCCCCCGGCGTCACAGAAGTGCCGGTCAACATTCGCCACAGCGAGGAACTGGTGGAAATAGTGTGGCAATCGGAGGAGCGGATCGCCGTGGAGGTGGAACCGATCGTTTCGCGCGACGTTCCCGTCCGCGTCGAAGTTCGCGGCAGCACGGCGCGCGGTTACGAGCTGGGCGACCTTTTCCTCGAACCGGCCGAGATTGTAGTCACCGGCGTCGCCTCTCGCGTCGAGTCGCTGGCGGAAGCGCGGATCACGGCGTTCCTGGACAATCCTCAGCAAGATGTGACGTTGACGCGGCGGCCGGTTTTTTACGACCGGCAGGGCAACATCGTCAGCGTCAACAATCTCGATCTCAGCGCCGACGAGGTGCAGGTGACCATCCCCGTCAACCAGTTGGCCGGCTTTGCCGCCAAGCCGATTATCGTCGATTGGGAGGGGGATCCGGCCCAGGGATACCGGCTGCTGGACGTTAACGTGGAGCCGGACAGCGTTCTGGTAACGGGGCCGCCGGGATTGTTGGAATCGTTGAGCCGGATCCGGACGGAGCCCATCGACATCACGGGCCTCAGGGAGAGCGTGACGCAGACGGTCGCGCTCGCGCTGCCGGCCGGGATCGAACTGGACGAAGTACAGCCGGTGCTGGTGGAGATCGTCATCGAGCCCATTCTCACCAGCCACGTAGTCCGCAAGACGCCGGAAATCCGGGCGCTGGACGAGGGACTGACGGTAACGGTCGGCGTAGAAGAGGTTCGCGTCTTTCTCTTTGGCCCCTTGGATAAATTGGACTCGCTGGTAGAAGACGACGTGCGGGTAACGCTCGACCTGTTTGGTCTCGAGGTGGGGACGCACAGCGTCGAGCTGGACGCAGACGTCTTTGTGGGCGACGTGGAGGTGCGCTCCGTTCAACCGCCGGAGCTGACGGTGAACATTACGCGCACGATGACGACGACAGAGGAACTAACGGCAACGGAGAGTGTGACAGAGACCTCGTCGCTACAACACACTTTGCCGCGGCCGGGAGCCGCTGCGGGCGTGACGTTCTTCATGGGCGTCGTCACCGTATGGGCGGCCGTGATGCCGGCCGCCGTCGTGCTGTTCCGGCGGGAGCGAGCGGTATGAGCCGCCAGCCTTTAGTCGCCCTGGTAGGCCGGCCGAACGTCGGGAAGTCGACGCTGTTTAATCGAATCGTCGGCCGGCGGATGGCCGTCGTTTCCGAAGTGCCGGGCACGACGCGCGACCGGATCTATGCCGACGCCGAGTGGGCGGGCGCGGCCTTTAAGATTGTGGATACAGGGGGCATTGAGTTGCATCCGGGCTGGACCTCACAGCCGCTGTCGGAAGATTCCCACGAATTCCTGGAATCGATCGTGCACCAGGCGCGGGTGGCAATCCAGGACGCAGACGTGATCGTGCAGGTAGTAGATGGGCAGGCAGGCGTGACGGCGGCCGACCGGGAGGTGGCCGACATTTTGCGCCAGACGAAGAAGCCGACGCTGGTCGCCGCCAATAAGCTGGAGGCGACGCGGCTGTGGGACACGGCGTATGAGTTTTACGAGTTAGGGGTGGGAACGGTGATGCCAGTCAGCGCCCTGCACGGCACGGGCATTGGCGACTTCCTGGACGAATTGGTCGCCGCCCTGCCGGTCATCGCCGAGGAAGAGGAGGATGACGGGGCCCTCAAGGTGGCGCTGTTGGGTAAACCGAACGTGGGTAAATCGACGCTACTCAACAAGCTGCTGGGCCAGGAACGGGCCATCGTCAGCCCCTTGGCCGGAACGACGCGCGACGCTATCGACACGAACCTGCGCTGGCACGGCCAGAACGTAACGCTTATCGACACGGCCGGCATCCGGCGGCGGGGAAAGATCGAGCCGGGAGTGGAGAAGTACAGCGTGTTGCGGGCTATCAAGGCGTTGGACCGGGCGGACATCGCGCTGTTGCTGATGGACGCAACGGTGGGGATCACGGCACAGGACACGCACATCGCGGGCATGATCAGCGAGGAAGAGGCCGGCGTCGTCTTGCTGGTGAACAAGTGGGACGCGGTGGAGAAGGATCCCCACAGCATGCCGGAATACGTGGCGCACGTGCGCCAGCAGCTTCAGTTCATTTCCTACGCGCCCATTCTCTTCATCTCGGCCCTGACCGGCCAGCGGGTGAGCAAGATTCTACCCCTGGCGATGGAGGTCGAGGAGGCGCGCCATAAACGGATCCCAACCGGCCGCCTGAACAAGCTGATGCGCGAGGTCGTGGCCAAACATCCTCCGCCGCAGAAGGGGGGCGTGCGCGTCAAATTCTATTACGCGACCCAGGCGGAGACGGTGCCGCCGACCTTTGTCTTCTTCGTCAACAAGCCCGATTGGGTGCACTTTAGCTACCAGCGCTATCTGGAGAATCGGATCCGAGAATATGAACCGTTTACAGGGACGCCCATTCGCCTGCGCTTCCGCGCCCGCAGCGACGATCGGTTCGGGAGGGCGTGATGGCTGAAGGAACGCCGGTTCCCGTTTACGTCGAGACGCCGCCGGGCCTGGAAGAGGTGGCATGGCTGGAGATCCGCGACCGCTTCCCCGGAGCGTCCTTCGGCGATCTGCTCTTTGCAAAGGAT
This sequence comes from Promineifilaceae bacterium (SeqCode), assembly GCA_033722615.1. Classification (GTDB taxonomy): domain Bacteria; phylum Chloroflexota; class Anaerolineae; order Promineifilales; family Promineifilaceae; genus JAAYYY01. Next base: position 3,015 of record JAWVYQ010000015.1, on the reverse strand, counting down.
GAGCGGGGCGTCGTCGTCTTCCGCTTTCCGGGAGATTTGCACGATCTCTTTTCGCTGCGCACGGTGAACGAGGCCTTTCTGGCAGCGACGTTCCTGGACAAGGAGGAAGTGTCGCGCGGCTACCGCGACCTACACAAGATGCGGGAACAGATGGCGGAGACGGGCGACTTCGGACGGGCAGTCAACCTCTTGTCCCGTTTTCGCCGGCGCCAGCCGTCGACCTATCACGTGGTGGTACGTACGTACGGCCGGCATGAGTACAACCGGCAGGACGTGCGCCGGGCGATTTTGCAGGCGGTGGAGCCACTCTACCCGGAGTGGGAGCGAGTGCAAAGCGACGCGGACGTCGAGTTGTGGGCCAATGTCTTTGGCTCGAACATTCTCGTCGGCTTGCGCCTGCCAGGGCAGTTCCCTTCACGGCCGGTAAACGAGGGCGGCGTTCGACCACAGGTGATGGCGGCCCTGGTTCATCTGACGGGGGCGGCGGACGACGACCGCTTTCTTGACCCCCTCTGCGGCGCGGGTCCGGTGCTGGCCGAACGGGCGGCCGTAGGCGTGGGGCGCTTGCTGCTAGGCGGCGATGAGGAGGCAAAGCCGGTGCGGGCGGCGCGCGCCCGGGCCGGCGCCCAGGCGACGGTCTGCCGCTGGGAGGGGAAGACGCTACCATTGGCAGCGGCTTCCGTCAACAAGGTGGCGACGCATCTCCCGGCGGTGCCGGAAAAGGGAATGGGCGAGCGTTACGACGCCTGGCTCGGCGAGATGGCGCGCGTGTTGCAACCGGGCGGAGAAGCCGTGGTGCTGACGCTGGCGTACGAGCTGTTCAAGAGCACCATCCGCAAACACCCGGGATTGCGCATTTTGGGCGGTTATTCGGTAACGATCGGGGAGCGGTGGGGACGAATTTATACGTTGCGAAGGGAATAGCAGCGCAGCGTTCACCTCTTCTCCGTTCCCCCTCTCTGAATCTGAAAGAGAAGCCGGTCGCCGCGCCACGGCAGACGGCTGTTGGTTCATAAGGGAGCTCTCGCTTACAATAAATGGCATGAAAGTTTTCCTGGACAGTATCGGTTGCCGCTTGAACCAGAGCGAAATCGAAACGATGGCGCGCCAATTGCTGGCGGCCGGGCACGAGTTGGTGTCCCGGCCGGACGAGGCGGACAAGGTGATCCTTAACACGTGCGCCGTGACGCGGGCGGCGGCGCGCGACGCCCGGCGCAAGACGCGGCGCTTCCACCGCAAGAACGAGCGGGCGGAGATCGTCCTTACCGGCTGCTACGCGACAGTAGCTCCCGAGGAACTGGGCGCAGTGAAGGGAGCCGGTCGGCTGGTGCCAAACGCGCGCAAGGAGCAGTTGGTGCAAATGCTGGATCCCGGCGCCGGTGCCGAGACGCCGTCTTTTGATCGCGAGCCGATTCTGCGCGAGATTTTGACGGGCCAGGTGGGCAACACGCGGGCGTTCGTCAAGGTGCAGGACGGATGTGACAATCGTTGCACCTTCTGCATTACCACCGTGGCCCGGGGCGAGGGGCGGAGCCGGCGGCTGGGCGACGTGGTCCAGGAGATCCAGGGCCTGGCGGCGGCAGGCTATCGCGAGGCCGTGCTCACGGGCGTGCACCTCGGCAGCTATGGACACGACTTCGGCAACGAGAGCGGTCTGCGGGAACTGGTGGAAGCAATTTTACGCCACACGGAAATTCCTCGCCTGCGCCTCTCCTCGCTGGAGCCGTGGGACATCGATCCGGCGTTCTTCAATTTGTGGGAGCACGAACGGTTGCTGCCGCACCTGCACCTGCCGTTACAGTCGGGCAGCGATCGCGTTCTGCGACGGATGGCGCGGCGAACGCGGCGCGACACGTTCCGGGAGCTGGCGGAGGCGGCCTACGAGCGAATTCCCGACCTGAATCTGAGCACCGATATCATTTGCGGCTTTCCCGGCGAGACGGAGTCAGATTTTCAGGAGAGCCTCGATTTTGTGCGCGAGATCGCGTTTTCGCGGTTGCACGTTTTCACGTACAGTCCCCGGCCGGGCACGGCCGCGGCCGAGATGCCGGACCAGTTGCCGAAGCCAGCGCGGAAGGAGCGGACGCGCCGCATGATTTCCCTGGGAGACGATCTGAGTCTGGCCTTCCATCGCCAGTACGAGGGGCGGACGATGAACGTACTGTGGGAGGCAGTGGCCGGGGCGAACGGGCAGGGGACGCGCTGGATCGGCTATACAGATAATTACATACGGGTGACGGCCAACGGACCGGCCGACCTCTTTAACCGCATCACGCCGGTGCGGCTCTTTGGCGCCCAGGCAGATGGGCTGGAGGGGGAGGTCATCAACGCGTAGGGTTAGCCGGCGTCGAGTTCCGCCGCGACCTCGCCCATGGAGGAGGTGTCGTAGCCGGGGAGTTTGGCGACGGCCGCACGGAATTCGTCGTCGTGCAAGAGGGCCAGGAGGGGCTGGAGTAAGTCGCTTTCGTAATGGGCGCGGGGGATAACCAGATCGTACCGTTCGTGGGCCAGAGGAGCGAAATCCAGCTCCAGAGCGCGGGCCGCAGCGCGGATGCCGAGGCCGGCGTCGGCCGTGCCCGAGGCGACGGCCGCGGCGACGGCCAGGTGCGTGTACTCCTCTCGCTCGTAGCCCTGTACCTGCTCCGATCCGATGTCCCGCCGGTCGAGTTCGTAGTCAAGAAGGACGCGGGTGCCGGCGCCGCGCTGGCGATTGACGATGCGCACCTCTGGATTGGCGGCGTCTTCCCACGTCGTTACTTGTTTGGGGTTCCCCGGGGGCACGATCCAGCCTTGCTCGCGGCCCACGAGGGTGACGAGCACCACGTCCTGATCGGGCAGGTAGCGGCGGACGTAACTGACGTTGTAATCGCCGCTTCCGGGATCGAGGAGGTGGGAGCCGGCCAGGTGGGCCTCGCCACGGCGGAGGGCGACGAGCCCGCCGAGGCTGCCAACGTTGGCCGAGGTCAGGCGCCAGCCTTCGCCCCTGGCTGCAAGAAATTGGGCCAGCAGATCCAG
>JAWVYQ010000014.1:0-35693 GCA_033722615.1 Promineifilaceae bacterium (SeqCode) | reverse complement strand
GGAAGAAGATGGGAAACTCATCGTGGCCCTGGGCCACTGCAGTACGCTAGCGGCGGGCGAGGGCGTTTACCAACCGGTGCGGCAAATCCTGAACCAGCTGTGCGGGGACGTGGAAGCGGTCGTGACTGCAGGCGATCTGGGACCAGAGCAGGCCCGGCGCCTGTGGCAGTTGATGCCTCGCACGGCGCAGGCCATTCTCAAACAGGGGCCCAATCTGCCCGGCGTCTTCTTCAACGGGGCTTCTCTAGTAGCCCGGCTGCGGTCGGCCCTGCCAAAGCGAACGGCGTGGCTCGACCGATTGGAGCAGATCGTGGAGGAGGCTGGCGCAACGGCCGGCGAGTTGGAACGGAGCGCCGTGCAGAGAGAGGTTGCGGCCGTGCTGCGGTCGCTGGCCCAGGAGCGACCCTTACTGCTCATCATGGAGGACGTGCATTGGGCCGACCGCTCTACCATCAACCTGCTCTTTCAGTTAAGAAAAGGGCTGGGCGCCTCGCCCATCCTCTTCGTGGCCACGTATCGCCCTGAGGAGGTGCACGCTGCTGCCGGCGAAGAACGACCATTGCTGGAAAAGGTCCTGGCCGAATTCAAGCGGGACTTTGGCAACGTCGTCGTCGACCTGGATGAAATAGGGCGGGCTGAGGGGAGAGCGTTCGTAGACAAGATGGTGGACGCCCGGCAGAATGAACTTGGCGAGCCGTTTCGCCAGGCCCTCTATCAACGCACGCAGGGCCATGCCCTCTTCACCGTGGAGCTGTTACGCGCCCTGCGACAGCGTGGGGACGTGGAGCGCGACGAGGAGGGCGTGTGGCGCGTTGCGGGAGAGATTGCGTGGGCCGAACTGCCGGCACAGATTGAGGGCGTCCTGGAGGAACGCCTGGCCCGCCTGCCGCCAGAAGCGCGCCGGCTCCTGGACGTGGCTGCCGTGGAGGGCGAGTCTTTTACGGCGCAGGTGGTTGCCCGCGCGCTCGACGTGGGGGAGCGGGAGGTGGTTCGCCACCTGAACAACACGATCGCGGGAAAACATCGCCTGGTAAAATCGCTGGGCACCCGGCGCCTGGAACGGAAGCGCCTGTCACGCTTCCGCTTTCGCCACGAACTGTTCCGCAAATTCCTGTACGATTCCCTGAAGGAAGTACGGCGCAGCTACCTGCACGAAGACGTGGGGCTGGCTCTGGAGGGTCTCCTTGAGGGGCAGACAGAAGCCGTCGTCGGGCAGCTGGCCCGGCACTTCAGGGAGGCGGGGGTGGCGGAGAAGGGCCTCCGTTACTCCCTGCAGGCCGGCGACCGGGCACGGCTGGCCTACGCCCCCGAAGAAGCGGCCGACCATTACGAGAACGCCCTGTTCTTTCTCCGTGAAGAGAAGGAGCATGCCCGGGAAGCGCGCACGCTGATGAAGCTGGGGTTGACGTATCAAATGGCCTTGAAGCATCAGGAGGCGCGGCAGGCGTTCGAGGAGGGCTTTGCCGCGTGGCAAAGGGCCGAGGTTCACGCGCGTCGCGCTGTCCACCGGCCGGCGCCCCATCCCTTTCGCGTGCCTTATGACTACGAACCGGACACTCTAGATCACAAGCGCGAACGGAATCTCCTTGCCGGCACCATTATGAGCCAGCTCTTCAGCGGGTTGGTAGAGAACCCAGGTGGAACCAAGCTGGTGCCCAACGTGGCAAGACGTTGGGAGTTGGAAGACGCCGGCCGCACCGTCATCTTCCACCTGCGCGAAGACGCGCGCTGGAGCGACGGCCACCCGCTGACGGCTGAGGATTACCTCCTTTCCTGGCGGCGGGAGCTGGAAACAGGGTATGCAGGAGAAAGGAGCAATCTCATCGATATCGCGGGAGCGAAGAGCTACGTGCAGGGAGAGGTGCCGGGCGAGGCGCTAGGGGTTCGAGCGCCCGATCCCCACACTCTGATCGTCGAGCTGGAAAGGCCCGCCGGCCAATTCTTGAATCTGGGGCACGCTCCTGTGCCAACTCACGTCGTGCGCCGGCACGGCGATGCATGGGCGGATCCGGAGCACCTGGTAACGAACGGGCCGTTCCGGCTGGCTCGCTGGCGTCCACGCCGCGAAATGGTCTTTGAGCGCAACCCCCATTACCATGGTCGTTACCCGGGCAACGTGGAGCGCGTTGAGTATACGTACGTCCAAGAGTGGCCCACGGCGATGGAGATGTACGAGAACGACGACGTGGACGTGCTTCAACTTTTCGCATTTTCAGGCTCCGTTCGGGACTTTGACCGGGCCCGCCGGCGCCATGCTGATGACTACGTCTCTGCGCCGTGGGTGCAGACGACCTACCTCTGCTTCGATCTGGAGCGCGAACCGTTCGACGATCCCCGGGTCCGCCGTGCCCTGGCTCTGGCCGTCGATCGCCGCCGCCTTGCTGACGTGCGCCTGCACGGCATATACTTCCCGGCCGATGGCGGATACATTCCCCCAAGCATGGTCGGGCACACACCCGACATCAACCTGCCTCACGCGCCACAGCGGGCCCGCGCCTTGCTGGCCGAGGCCGGCTATCCCAGCGGCGATAATTTCCCAGACGTCATAGCGTACGGGCCGGGCAGCGGCCCCTTTGCCTCCATCCGCGACGGGCTGCGAGCGCAGTGGCGCCGCGTTCTGGACCTGGACATCCACCTGCGGCCGGTGGAATGGGGAGAGCCGATGGACGATGCGCACCTCTACTTCTGTGGTGAGGTTTCAAGGCCTGACACGGATCCCGCCCATTCGTTGCATTCTCTGGCGCTAGGAGAGGGCTTTTACGGTCGAAAGAAAGCGCTGGACAATGTGCTGAAGAGGGCTACCGGGACAGTCGAATTGCAGCGCCGACTAGAGCTGTGCCGGCGAGCCGAGCGGTTGCTCTTGCAAGAAGTTTATGTTGTGCCGCTGCTCTACGGTCGCGCACATTACTTTCTCAAGTCCTGGGTCCACGGTTACCGGCACCCAGGAATGGGCACCCAATGGAAAGACCTGGTCATCGAGCCCCACTGATAGGCAATGGGCAGAACGCAGGCTGCGCAAGCCCTCCGACAACATCGTCCAGCTTCTTCCATTACTTTGTGCTCTCCGTCACAATGTTGACTTTGCCGGCCGGCAACGGTTAGACTGATTCTAATTCACCTCAGAACCAGTAATGTGACATGATCCATATGCCGGCCGGCGAATTTGTGATGGGCGAGGGCGATGATGCTCATTCCGTCTACGTGGATGCGTGCTACGTAGCCGAGCACCCTGTCACCAATTCTGCCTACCAGAGATTCGTGGAAGCCACCGAGCGTACGCCGCCCAGGCACTGGTCGCGTGGTCAGTGGCAGCCAGTACTGGGCGACCACCCCGTGGTGAACGTTTCGTGGCACGACGCGGTGGCTTACTGTCGTTGGTTGACCGGCGTGACCGGCCAGGTCCACCGTCTGCTGACTGAAGCCGAGTGGGAAAAAGCAGCGCGGGGCCCGGAAGGCCACACCTACCCCTGGGGTAGCGACTTTGACGACGCGCGTTGCAACTGTTGGGAGGCCGGGATTGGGCGAACGACGCGGGTGGACGCGTTCCCGTCCGGGTCCAGCCCCTACGGAGTCATGGATATGTGCGGCAACGTCTGGGAGTGGTGTAGCACCTTGTACGCTGCTTATCCCTATTGCGCCGGAGATGGTCGCGAAGATCTAGAGGCGGCCGGCTGGCGCGTTCTGCGGGGCGGCTCCTGGTATGATGCCGAGTGGGGAGCCCGGGCGGCGCGGCGTCTCAGCAGCGATCCGGGTCAGGCCAGTCACAATACGGGTTTCCGCGTGGGACGTGAACCGTGACCCATCCATGAGTCGGATTGACAAACGCGCCTTGTGCTGAGGTGAAAGCAGGGGGATAGCCGCTGACAGAGGTGGCCGTGGCAGGCCCGGGGTCAGGCCGAAAACGCCATGCGCCGGGTAGTAGCTCCAGAGATAGGAGCAGGAGGTGTAACTTGAGAGTCGAGCAAGAAGAAGTCATGGCGGCACTCCGCGAATGCTATGATCCCTGTTGTCGCGATCGGGAGATCAGCATCGTGGATATGGGGCTCATCGAAAACGTGCGCGTCGAAGGGTCATCGGTCCACATCGACATGTTGCTGACGACCGGGTGGTGCCCATTCGTCGCCAATCTCTACAGCATGATGGAGGAGCGCATCAAGCAGTTTGAAGGCGTGGAGGAAGTGGAGGTTCAGGTCGTCTGGGATCCGGTATGGACTATGGACCGGCTTTCAGACTCAGCGCGAGAGAAATTGACGTTGCCCATGGAGCAGCTCCTGCCAATGCGCGAACGGCGCATGGCAGAAATGAGAGGAGGATAGTCGATGTTAAACGGCGAAAACGGTAAGGCGTTCGTGTTTGACTGCGTGTGTCACATCTTCAATTTCGATATGAACAACGCCCTCGGGCCACCGGGTGAAATGTTCATCAACCATCTTTACGCTTTCCACCAGCTCTTGACGGCCGAGGGCGAAACGGTCTTACCTCCCGAAGAATTCCTGCGCGAATGGAGCGTGGATGAGATCTACCAGATGGTCATCGAGGGTTCTGATACCGATATGATAATCGCTCAGCCTCTGCCGCTGACCGATCTCTTCAAGGATGGGCTTTCGTCATGGGAGAAGTGCGCAGAGATGGCGCAGAAGCATCCCGACCGGGCCGTCTTTTGGGGATCGATTAACCCGCTGGAGGGCAAGAAAGCGCTGGAGTTGATGGAGATTCAGGTCAAGGAGTACGGGGCTAAGGCGTTTAAGCTCTACAACGTCCGCTACGACTATGGGCAGCCCTTCCCCTGGCGAATGGACGACCCGCGGGTGGCTTATCCCATTTTCGAGAAAGCTCAGGAGTTGGGCATCAATCTCATCGGCGTGCACAAGGGCGTTCCCCTTGGGCCACAGCCGATCGAGCACACGCGCACCTGGGATATGGACGGCGCGGCCGCCAACTTCCCGGACATCAACTTCGTCATCTTCCACGTTGGTTTGCCCTGGCTCGACGAGGTGCTGTGGCAGATCGTTCGCTATCCAAACCTCTACGCATCGATTGCGGCGACCGTCAACTTCGTCAGCCGACAACCGCGTGTGTTCGCTGAGACATTGGCCAAGATGCTGTGGTGGTGCGGCGAGGACAAGATCATCTACGGCGGTGAATCGCCCATCTGGCACCCGCAGTGGGCGTTGGAGGCATTCTGGAACTTTGAATTGCCCGAGGATCTGACCAACGAATACGGTTACCCACCGCTAACGACACAAGCCAAGCGCAAGATCCTTGGTGAGAATCTGGCCCGGCTGCACGGCATCGACATAGAAGCCAAGAAGCAGGAGTTGGGCCTGGCAGCCTGACCGGGCGTCCTGGAGATATCTCTCGCCGAGCCGTACACCCGGTACAGGGCTTTTCTGAACGCGCGGAGCGTGCATCCCCAGATGCCTCGCTATGCACCTGGGGATGCCCCGCTCCTCTTTATTTCCCTCTCGACGATCTTTTCAGGTCAGCGAGCGCGCCCTTTTGCGCACGGCGGCACCATGAGCCATAATGGGAACAGTCTCCCTTCTCCGGCGGGGAGGCTTTCTTTGCGCCAGGGAATGAGCGATAGAACGCAAACTCCCCGCCCAGACTTATAGTGAAACGACCGGCTCGCGCCATCAAACAAAACGGAGTGCTGTTTCATGACCGAAGCGGAAGAGATCGCCTTCAAGAGCTTCATTACCGACATCATCGACGAGGACCTGGAAACGGGCCGTTATGAGCGTGTCCATACGCGCTTCCCGCCCGAGCCCAACGGTTACCTGCACATCGGCCACGCCAAGTCTATCGCCCTGAATTATGGACTGGCCCGCGATTATGGTGGGAAGTTTAACCTGCGCTTTGACGATACGAATCCCACGAAGGAAGAGCAGGAGTACATTGACGCCATCATCGAAGACGTGCGCTGGTTGGGCGCAGAGTGGGAAGACCGCCTCTTCCACGCGGCCGATTACTTCGAACAGCTCTATGAGTGGGCGGTGGAGCTTATCAAGCAGGGCAAAGCGTATGTGGACGACCTGAGCGCAGACGAGATCCGGGAATACCGGGGTACGCTGACGGAGCCCGGCCGGAACAGCCCGTACCGTAACCGCTCCGTCGAAGAGAATCTCGACCTCTTCGAGCGCATGCGGGCCGGCGAATTTGAGGAAGGTGCCCGGGTGCTGCGGGCCAAAATCGACATGAGCTCGCCCAACATTAACCTGCGCGATCCCGTCATGTACCGCATTTTGCACGAAGAGCACCCGCGCACGGGCGACGAGTGGTGTATTTACCCCACCTACGACTGGGCTCACGGCCAGAGCGACGCCATCGAGCGCATTACCCACTCAATCTGCACGCTTGAGTTTGAAGATCATCGCCCACTCTATAACTGGTTCCTGGACAATCTGGAAATCTACCATCCACGCCAGATCGAGTTTGCGCCGCTGAACCTAACCTACACGATCCTCAGCAAGCGGCGGCTTATCCGGCTGGTGGAGGAAGGGTACGTCGACGGCTGGGACGATCCACGCATGCCAACGCTCTCCGGCATGCGACGGCGCGGCTACCGGCCGGAAGCGATCATGAGCTTTTGCGAAATGACAGGGGTGTCGAAGAGCAACAGCGTCGTCGAGATAGAGATGCTGGAGCACGTGATCCGCGACGATTTGAACTGGTACGCGCCGCGGGCCATGGGCGTCCTGGACCCGCTAAAGCTGGTCATCGAGAATTATCCTGAGGATAAGACGGAGACGTTTGACATTCCCACATACCCGCAAGACCGTGAGAATGACGAAACCCATGAGGCCCCTTTCTCGCGTGAGATCTACATCGAGCGCGAAGATTTCCGGGAGGATCCGCCGCGCAAGTTTTACCGGCTCTCACCCGGAGAGGAGGTGCGCCTTCTGGGCGCTTATTACGTCACGTGTACAGACGTCGTGAAGGACGAAGAAACGGGGGAAGTTTTGGAGGTGCGCTGCACCTACGATCCGGAATCCCGGGGCGGATCGACGCCGGACGGCCGCAAGGTGCGCGGCACGTTGCACTGGGTCTCCGCCCGCCATGCGCTAGACGTCGAAGTTCGTCTTTATGACCGGCTGTTCCTGAAGGAAGATCCATACGACTTCCCCGAGGGCGGTGACTTCACAGACAACGTCAACCCCGATTCGCTGGTCGTGATGGAAAATGCCAAAGTAGAGCCAGAGCTGGGCAACGCCAGGCCGGGCGAGCGCTTCCAGTTCATGCGCCAGGGCTACTTTAGCGTTGACCCGTTGGATTCGACACCGGATCGCCTCATCTTCAACCGAACGGTGACGATGCGCGACACGTGGGCCAAGATCCGAAAGAAGCAGAAGAAAGGGTAAGAACCATGCCAGAAGAGATGACGGCCGACGAAATCCGCGCCTTTCTTCTCAGGGATCCGGCACCGACGGGCAAAGTGGCAACCGTGCGCGCCGACGGCCGGCCGCACGTGGCGCCGATCTGGTACGACCTGGACGAAGAGAGCATCGTCTTCACTACCTGGCACGAAACGGTGAAAGCTGCCAACTTGCAGCACGATCCGCGGGTGGCGCTTACCGTAGATGATGAGACGCCGCCTTTCTCCTTTGTGCTCGTGGAGGGGACGGCGGAGATCGAGAAGGACGCCGACGACCTGCTATACTGGACGACGCGCATTGCCGGCCGTTACATGGGACGGGCGCTGGCGGAGACGTTTGGCAAGCGCAACGCCGTAGAGGGCGAATGGCTGATACGCATCACGCCGGAGAAGATGATCGGCGTACGCAATATGGCGGACATGAAGCCGGCGACCGAGGAGATACGGGTCCGGCCGCTGACGGCCGAAGACGAAGAATGGGTAAGCCAGTACATCGACTACCGCTGGGGGTCAAAGCGTATGGTGGCCCATGGTCAGCTTTACGTCCCACACACGCTGCCCGGCTTCGTCGCCCTGCGCAGTGGTAGCGAAAAGGAGAAGGTGGGGCTGGTCACGTACCACCTGGAGGACGACGCGTGTGAAATTGTGACGCTGGATAGCGATCTGCCCGGCCAGGGGGTGGGCACAGCCCTCGTGCGGGCAGTAAGGCAGTTTGCGCGCGACGAAGGGTGTCGCCGGCTGTGGCTTGTTACGACCAACGACAACCTGGACGCGTTACGTTTCTATCAAAAACGCGGCTTCACGCTGGCAGCACTCCGCCTTAACGCAATGGAACGCGCCCGCGAGCTGAAACCAGAAATCCCCCTGGTTGGTAATGATGGCATCCCCCTGCGCGACGAAATTGAACTGGAGATGGACCTTTAGCCCCCTTCTTCTCTCTCCCGCAGGAAGCGGCGCACAAGCAGCTCTCCCCGCTCCGTCGACCGGATCAACCACTTTAACTTCAGATCCCGCTTCTCCTGATCGCTCAGTTGCCACGGGACCTCCGAAGCGCGTAAGCGGCGCGTCAAATCGTAAAGGCAGAGAGCGACAGTCACGGAGACGTTAAAGCTTTGGGTAAAGCCAAACATCGGCAATTGGAGGAAGGTGTCTGCCAGTTCGTGGGCTTCCTGGCTCAGGCCCTCTTCTTCGGTGCCAAAGACCAGGGCCAGCGGCCGGTCCAGGCTCAGATCGGAGAGAGCGGTGGCGTCTTCCTGTAGGGTCGTGGCCGCGATGCGGTACCCTCGTGCCTTTAATTGTCGCAGACAGCAGGCCGTACTCTCGCCAGCGTCGCCGCGGTAGTGGCGGAGCGTCAACCATTGCGACGCTCCGAGGGCAACGTCCTTGTTCGGCCGGAAACGATTGGTCCCTTCAACGACGTGCACGTCTTGGACACCGAATATCTCACAAGAGCGGAGCACGGCGCTGGCGTTGTGCGGCTGGTAAACGTCTTCCAGCGCTACCGTGAGGTGACGCGTGCGCCAGGCCAGCACCTTGTCCATGCGCCGCCGCCGTGGAGCCGTCACAAACTGGCTCAGGTATGCGATCACTTCTTCCTTTACGTCCGTTTCTAATTCCAGGTCCATGCCCGTTATTTTAACATGTATCCGAAGGAACTGAGAGCCGGCCGGTTGGAGAATGCCTGGCATGAATTCGTTTGACAGCGCCAGAGCGTGATGCTATTATCCGCCCTACGATGGATGGAAATACGTTTGCTTTTCGCTTCTTTTTTATGGACCCGGCAACTGCCGCGTGTGCGGGAGGTGTGTTCGCCCGGTAACAGAAGCGAGGCGACGACACGGAACGGACAAGGCGCGGCTAACCCCCGCGTCTTTTTTGTTGCATATATGGCGTCGTCGTGATGTTGGTTAGGCAAGATTCGCGCGAGGCGCTGTGTCATTTGACGGAGATTATGGTATTCTCCCCGGTCGATAAGCGTCGACCACAAGGCAGCAGCCCGGCTTCCCGGAAACGGCCAATGCGGCCGGGCAGCATTGGCTTTCTTACTTTCTGGGAGATTACCCGAGTGAGTAAATAAATCATAGGGATGGCAAAGTATGGTAGAAATGGTTGTAGATTTGGATGAACTGTACGACCAGAAGCTGGAAGAACTCAAAGAGGCGGCGTCGACGGACGCGCTGGAAGCATGGTACCGGGAGACGCTAGGCCGCAAAGGCGTGGTGCAGTTGCAGACGCGGCAGATTGGCCAGCTCCCGCCGGAAGAACGGCCGGCGTTCGGCCGGCGCGTCAACGAGATTAAGGAGGCGCTAGAAGCAGCCTACGAAGAGCGAGAAGCAGAGCTGCGCGCCCGGGAACTCGAGAAACAGTTGGCATCCGAGGCCATCGACGTCACGCTGCCCGGCCGTTCCCAATGGCGCGGCCGGCTACATCCCGCCACGCAAACGTTGCGCGACATCTACCGCATCTGGGGAGATATGGGCTTCCAGGTGTACCGTAGCCGCGACGTGGAGACAGATGAGTACAACTTCGAGCTGTTGAACATCCCTCAGCACCATCCGGCGCGCGACATGTGGGACACGTTCCACACGACGGAGCCCGGCGTCATCCTGCGCACTCACACCAGCCCGGGCCAGATCCACGCGATGCGTGAATATCATCCTGAACCGGTCCGCGTGATTCTTCCCGGAATGTGTTATCGTTACGAGCAGATCACGGCGCGCAGCGAAATCCAGTTCTACCAGGTTGAGGGGCTGGCCGTAGGTAAAGCGATCACGCTGGCCGACCTGAAAGGCACGCTCAACGACTTCGCCCGGCGCATGTTCGGCGCCGACCGCGCGACACGCTTCCGCGCTAACTACTTCCCCTTCACTGAGCCCAGCGCCGAGATGGACGTGGAGTGTATCTTGTGCGGCGGCGAGGGCTGCCAGGTCTGTAAGCACACGGGTTGGCTGGAGATCCTCGGTTGTGGCATGGTGCACCCCACTGTCTTGCGCAACGGCGGTTACGATCCGGCCGTCTACTCCGGCTTCGCTTTTGGTATGGGGCCCGAGCGGATCGCGATGCTCAAATACGGCATCGAGGATATTCGCTATTTCTGGGCGAACGACCTTCGCTTCCTGGCACAGTTCTGAGAGAGACGGTCCGGACTTATTGGGGAAGGGAATGGCACTGCGTAACCGGCCCTATCTCGCGGCAGCCCTGCTCTTTGGCCTGATTGCAGCGCTTTTTCTAAACAAAGCGCTGCTGCCGGGCTATACGCTGCTGCCGCTGGACCTCATCCAGACGATTGCCCCCTGGGACGGGCTGGAGCTGGGTCCGCTATCCAACCCGCTCATTTCCGATCCGTTCTACTCTTTCTACACGCGGCGCCACTTTCTGACGCAGGCCGTTCAGGGCGGCCAGATTCCCCTCTGGAATCCAAACATCATGACCGGCACGCCAACCATCGCCAATCCCAATTTTCAACTCTTCTATCCGCCCAACCTGCTGGCGGCGCTGGTGCTGCCGGCCAAAGACGCTTTACCCTGGCTGGCCTGGTTTCACCTGATGCTGACGGGATTGTTGACGTTTGCCTTTCTTCGCCGGCACCGACTTCATTGGCTGGCGGCCGCGCTCGGCGGCGGCGCCTGGATGCTCAATGGCTACACCATCGTCTGGCTGGAAAACCCTCACCGCCTGAGCACGGTTGCGTGGCTACCCGGCCTTTTCTGGGCCTATGAAGCGGCCACACAGGAACGACGGCCGGGCTGGGCGGCGCTGGGAGGGCTGATGCTGGGCGCGGCCATTCTCGGCGGGCAGATGCAGTTTATCTTTGCCGGCGGTCTGATGTTAGGCATTTACGGCCTGGTAAAAGTGATCGCCGCCCTCTGGGAGGTGCGACACCACTCCTGGCAACCGGCGAGTGTCGCTCGAGTCGTGTGGCGCCCCATCTTCTATCTGGCGCTCCTCGGCGTCATTGGCGTAGGCATCGGCGCACTCGCGCTCCTGCCGGCCAACCAGTTTGCCGCTTTTAGCCAGCGGATGCGCATGACGGCCGACACGATCCAGGCCTCGCGGTGGCCCATGCGCCAGATCATCACCCTGATCGCTCCCGACTTCTACGGCAACCCCATCAACGAAGGCGGATACCGAGGATTGCACAATTATGCCGAAATGACGGCTTACTTCGGCGTCGTGACGCTGCTCCTGGCGTTCACGGCCCCTTTCGTCGCCCGGCAGCGGCGCTTTCTCGCCCACAGCCTTGCGGTCGCGGCAGCCACGCTGGCGCTGGCGCTGGGAACGCCGCTCGCGCGACTAATTTTCTTGTTGCCAGGCGCGCCGTTCGTCGTGCTCAGCCGCACGATCTTTCTCGTACCGTTGGCCGGCGTCTGGCTGGCAGCAGCGGCGCTTGACGGCTGGCTGAGGAGACCGGAACAGGTGACTCGCGCATTGCTCGGTGCCGTCACGTTCATCGCCCTGATCGTCGCCGGCACGATCCTTTATCTGGAATACAATGTCGCCGAACGGTGGCAGCCGGGCAGCAGCGACCTGGTCCGTAGCGCAGCCCTCTTGGCGACGGCCGTCGTTCTGCTGCTGTTGGCGCGCAAATGGCCGCGGCCGGCGCTCGCTATGCTGGTCGCCGTGGCCTTGCTGGACCTCGTCGAGTGGGGCAGGAATTTCAACCCGATCGAGTCTACTGAATACTTGTACCCGTACAACGCCGTGGTCGAGGAACTGCATCAGGACCAGAGTCTTTACCGTGTCCTACCGCTGCAATCGGAGAAGGTGGTCTTTGGCCCCAACATCCTTTCGATTTATGGGTTACAGACGATGGGTGGCTACACGCCGCTGATCAAAGAGAAGTACTATCGGCTCTTTAAGTCCATGGACGATGACGTCATCGTCGAGTGGATGCGGCCGAATCGGAACATGCTGGTCATGAGCCACTTCGATCCGCTGGTGAGCCTATTCAACGTCAAATATGTCCTGGCAGCCAATGAGGTGCCGCACACCATTGTTCCTCAGGCGGGCAACGACGACTGTAGCCAGACACTTCCTTTGAGCGACACCCTGCATACGGAAGCGTTTACGGCCACGTCGCCGGGATTGAACCGTCTGGACGTGCACGTAGCGTCGGTGGATGAAACGACCGGCGCCGGCATGGAAATCTGGCTATGGCGCGATGAGGTTGGAGGCGAGCCGGTGGCGGAGAAGGTGTTGACCGGCGAAGAGTTGGTGGCAGGCGGCTACCACCCGATCTTCTTTGCGCCTGTGGCCGACGCGGCCGGACAGCAGTTTGTGTGGGGCGTTAAAGGAACCGAGAGGATCACGCTGTGCGCCAGTGAGGACGGGACGGCCGGGTATGCCGCTTACGGCACATGGCTGCTGCCGCATGGTCAGGCGCAGGGTGTCTGGATTTACGAGAACGCCAACGTGCTGCCGCGGTCGTTCCTGGTTCATCACGTGACGATTGCGGAAGATGATGAGGTGGTGGATGCCATACACGACGCGTCCTTCAACTGGTATCATAGCGCCGTTCTGAACCGCGAGCTGCCGGCCGAACAGCAAGCGCAACTGGCGGCAGCGCCGCGGCGAAGCGACAGCCGCGTGACCGTCGTCGATTACGGCTTACACGAGGTAACGGTCGACGTCGAGACGAGTGCAGCCGGATTATTGGTCCTGAGCGACGCCTACTATCCGGGCTGGCAGGCGACGGTAGACGGCGAAACGGCGACGATTCACCCGACAAACGGAACGCTGCGCGGGATTTTCGTCCCGGCCGGCGCCCACCGGGTACAATTTCAGTTTAGGCCCGCCGTTTTACGCACGGGCCTCATCCTGGCCGGGACCAGCGTTTTAGTTGCTCTCCTTTTTATCGGCCGGGAATTACCGGTGACAATGAACGAGAACAATAGGGAAAAGAGGGCGCTTACTCACAACCCGAATGACAGTTAAGAGAACGAGGAGGCAAGATGCGTGTACCCGTATCATGGCTTAAAGAGTACGTCGAAATAGAGATTCCGGTGGAGGAGTTGGCCGAGAAGCTGACCATCGCCGGGCTCGAAGTGGAAAACGTCGAATACGTGGGCATACCCGGCGGAACGGATCCGGAGCGACTGGTGTGGGATCGGGATAAATTGATTATGGGCCACATCCTAAAAGTTGAGGAGCATCCCAACGCGGATCGGCTCGTATTGGCAACGGTCGATTACGGGGGAGACGAGAACGAAGTGGTCGTCACCGGAGCGCCCAATCTCTTCCCCTTCGTCGGCCAGGGAGATATTAGCGAGCAGCAGCTATTTTCGCCCTTCGCCCTGGAAGGAGCCGAGTTGTACGACGGCCACCAGGAGGGGTGGGAAAAGATGACGCTAAAGGGGCGCAAGCTGCGCGGCATCTACAACCGCTGCATGCTTCTCTCGGAGAAGGAACTGGGCCTCAGCGAGGATCACGAAGGGATCATGATCCTGAAAGGAGAGCACACGCCGGGCAAACCGGTCCAGGAAATTTTCGGAGACGTCGTGCTGGACATCGCCATTATTCCCAACATTGCCCGCGCCGCCTCCATTATTGGCGTGGCTCGCGAGGTCGCCGCCCTGACCGGAAAGGAGATCCGTTATCCCAGCTACGAGGTGGTCCAGAAAGGCCCCTCGGTCAAGGGTAAGGTGCAGATCAAAACGGAAAATCCAGA
Organism: Promineifilaceae bacterium (SeqCode); assembly: GCA_033722615.1. GTDB lineage: Bacteria > Chloroflexota > Anaerolineae > Promineifilales > Promineifilaceae > JAAYYY01. The sequence goes on along the minus strand of JAWVYQ010000014.1, from coordinate 21,651 downwards.
GCTAAATCCACGCTTTGTCGCCATGGTGATCGAAGGGGTGGAGCAAAAGCGCAGCCCATTCTGGATGCGGCACCGTCTCCGTCTGGCGGGACAGCGGCCGATCAACGTGGTGGTGGACATCAGCAACTACGTGATGTTGGAAGTGGGCGAGCCAAACCACACGTTTGATTACGATTTCTTGCGGCGGCGCGCCGACGAGTATGCACCGGATGGCCCCATCCAGATCATCACCCGCCTCCCGGAAGAGGGCGAAAAGCTGACGACGCTGGATGGGGTGACGCGAGAGTTGCCTCCTTACACGATCCTGGTGGCCGACAAGGCGGGGGCGTTGAGTCTCGGCGGTATCATGGGCGGTGAGGAGAGCGAGATCGCCGACAGTACAACGAACGTCCTGTTGGAGGCGGCCGCCTGGAACTTCATCAACATCCGGCGCAGCATGCACGCTCTGAAAATCAATTCCGAGGCTGGCTTCCGCTTCAGCCGCGGCGTACATCCCAACCAGGCCCTTCTAGGTGCCAAGCGCGCAGCGGAGTTACTGCGGCGCCTGGCTGGCGGTACCGTGTGGCAGGGAATCATCGATTATTATCCCAACCCACCGGAGGAGCAGGAAATTGCGTTGACGCCGGCCGAAGTGGCCCGCATTGGGGGCATCACGCCGGACAAAGACGAGATCCGGGATATGCTGGAAGCGCTGGAGTTTGCCGTCGAGGACGCAGGAGACCACCTGCTCGTAACGCCGCCGGACCACCGCCTGGACATCGAGGGAGCACACGATCTTATCGAGGAAGTCTGTCGCATTTACGGCTACGATCGCATTCCAGAAACAGAGATGAGCGATACGCTGCCCCCCCAGCGGACCAATCGAGAGCTAGAACGGGAAGAGCGTATCAAAGACCTGCTGGTGCAGCTTGGCTTGCAAGAGGTGATTACCTACCGGCTGACGACGCCGGAACGCGAGGCAAAGCTGTTGCCGCCGGGCAGTGGCGTCGCCCCTGACGACCGACCTTACGTGACGTTGAGCAATCCGATCACGGTGGACCGGGTTGCCATGCGCCATAGCCTGCTGGCCTCCGTTCTGGAAGTGGCAGCCGAGAATAGCCGCTTTCAGGAACATATTGCGCTCTTTGAGCTGGGCCAGATCTACCTGGCCAGCGAAGAAGGCGTGCTTCCCGACGAGTTGCGGCGCCTTGCTATTGTGCTGACGGGACTGCGCCAGCAGGAGCATTGGACGGACGAAAATGGAGCGGTCGCTTACGACTTCTACGACCTAAAGGGCATCCTGGAAGATTTGCTGCGAGCGCTGCGCGTCGAAGATTGGCGCGTTGAGCCGGCCGAACATCCAACATACCGTCCAGGCCGCACGGCGCGCCTGCTCCGGGGCGAGCGCCAACTGGGTATCCTGGGCGAGGTCCATCCGCTGGTGATAGAAGCGCTGGACATGCGCACGGAGTGGCCCGTCCTGGCAACGGAGCTGGACGTAGAGCTGCTGCTTGAACAGCTCCCAGAACGACACAGCGTCGAGCCGGTACCCAGCTACCCGGCCGTGCACGAGGATCTGGCTCTCATCGTGGACGAAAGCATCCCCGCCGCGGACGTAGAACAGGCCATCCACCAGGCCGGCGGATTCCTGCTTCAGGACGTGCGACTGTTCGACGTCTATGAAGGGGAGCAGATTCCGGCTGGGAAGAAGAGCCTCGCCTATCATCTCAGTTTCCAGTCGCCGAGCAAGACGCTAACGGACGCCGAAGTGCGCCGGCAGCGCGAGCGCATTCTGCAGCAGTTGGAGCAGAAATTGGGCGCCCGCCTGCGCGAATAAGTGTGAGTGGAGGAGGACGGACAAATGACGATAATTGACATCAGCCGCACGCTGTCGGCCGAGATCGCAGTCTGGCCGGGCGACACACCGTTCCAGATGAGAACGACGATGAGGCAAGCCGAGGGGGCCAGCGTCAACCTTACGACGCTCACCTTAAGCGCCCACACCGGAAGCCACGCGGACGCGCCCTATCACTATACCGACGACGGAACCACGTTGGAGGGCGTCGCCCTGGAACCGTTCTGGGGAGCGGCGCAGGTGGTGACGGTGCAGAAGGAAGGCGGACCGTTGACCCCGGACGATTTCACCGGCTACGATCTCAGTCGGGCGCCGCGATTGCTCGTTCACTCGGCGGCCAGCGAACTGAATCCGACCCGCTTTCCGGAGCAGTACGTCTATCCCAGCCCGGAACTGGCGGCGTTCCTGGGAGAGCGCGGCGTCATTCTCTATGGGACGGACGCGCCCTCGATGGACGCCGTTGACAGCCAACGGTTGCCGGGCCACAATGCACTGGACCAACAGGGAATCGCCATTTTGGAGGGGCTGGATCTGAGCCGGGCGGCCGATGGCGTTTACGAACTTGTCTCCTTGCCTCTAAAGATCGCAGACGGCGATGGCAGCCCGGTACGGGCTGCGCTGCGCTCCATAGAGTAAGAGAAGGTGTTAACCGGTGGAACTTGATACGGGCTTTGCCAAAAGGCTGGACGAACAGGACGAACTGGCGTCGTTTCGGCAGCGGTTCATCATCGAAGATCGAGACCTGATTTACCTGCTCGGCAACTCGCTCGGGCGGCTTCCCAGGGCAACGATCGAGCGGCTGGAACGGCTGGTCGGCCACGAGTGGGGCGAGCGGCTCATTCGGGGATGGAATGACGGATGGATCGACCTGCCGCACCAGGTGGGGGACAAAGTGGGTCGGCTGGTAGGCGCGAGGCCGGGGGAAGTGATCATCGCCGACTCGACATCCGTCAATCTCTACAAGCTAGCGTTGGCTGCACTGCGCATGCGACCAGGGCGAAGCAAGATCGTCACCGACGACCTGAATTTTCCTTCGGACCTGTACATTCTGGAGGGCGCGCAGCGGGCGGCCGGGGGCAATTACCGGCTAGAAAGGGTATCCTCGCCAGACGGCGTTCATGGTCCCGTCGACGGGCTGGCCGAAGCAATCGACGAGGAGACGGCGCTGGTCGCGCTGTCCCATACCGTTTTCAAGAGCGCTTACACATACGATATGGGCCTGATAACGAAGATGGCCCACGACGCGGGCGCGCTGATATTGTGGGACGTGAGCCACGCGGTGGGCACCGTTCCCATTGACTTACAGGGAACGGACGTCGATTTCGCCGTCGGCTGCACGTATAAGTATCTGAACGCCGGTCCGGGCGCCCCGGCGTTCCTCTACGTACGCGAAGGGTTGCAGGAAGAGGCGCAAAATCCGGTCTCCGGCTGGATGGGACAGGACCGGCCGTTTGAGTTTGAGCTGGCCTACCAGGCTGCGCCGGGATTGCGCCGTTTTCTGACAGGGACGCCGGCCATTCTATCGCTGGCGGCTATCGAGCCGGGTGTGGACCTGCTCCTGAAAGCGGGGATGGACAAGGTGCGAGCCAAGTCTGTACAGCAGACGGAGTACCTGATTGCCCTCTATGAAACGCATCTGGAACCGATCGGTTTTGAGCTGCGTTCGCCCCGCGATCCTGACCGGCGGGGGTCACACGTGGCCCTGGGCCATCCCGAGGGACTGCGCATCTCGCAGGCGCTAAAAGAGGAAATGAATGTGCTGCCCGATTTTCGCCGGCCGGATAATCTGCGCTTTTCTGTGGCCCCGCTGTATACGTCTTACGCCGAGATTAACGAAGCCGTGCGACGGTTACACACGGTGGTCACAGAAGGCGTTTACGAGCAGTATCCGGTGGAAGCACCGGCCGTCACGTGAGTGGTTGAACGAGATGGTAGCGAAGTTTGAGACGAGCGCCGGTCGCCGCATCTACACGTTTCAGGTAGAGGCCTTCCCGACGTTAATCGCCAACATCTACGTCATCGACAATAGCGACCAACTGATTCTGGTCGATTGCGGTTCTGGGATGGAGAAGTCTAACCGGGAATTCCTGGCAGGCTTTGACGCGCTACGAGAGACGTTTGGCGTCTCCTTTGGCCCGGCCGATCTCGATCTGATCCTCATCAGCCATGGCCACATCGACCATTTCGGGGGTCTGACGCTGCTGCGGGAGTATACGGACGCACCAGTGGCCATCCACCGGCTGGACCGGCGGGTCCTTTCCCATTACGAGGAACGTCGCCTGGTGGCGAGCAGGCGCCTGGAGCGGTTCTTGGAGGAAGCAGGGGTCCCCGAGGGGCAACGGCGAAATATGATGCAGATGTATCTGACGGGGAAGGAGCTTTTTCATTCGTGGCCCGTACACTTTCTGCTGGAAGAGGGGAAGACGGTGGCCGAGGGCATTGACGTCTTCCACGTACCGGGCCACTGTCCTGGTCAGGTATGTCTACAGATAGACGACGTACTGCTGACGGCTGATCATATTCTTGCCGACATTACGCCCCATCAGGCGCCGGAGAGCATCACGCTGAATACCGGACTGGGCCACTACCTGGAATCGCTGGATAAGATAGCCGGGCTGGAGGGCATTCACCTGGCGCTGGGCGGGCATGAGACGCCGATGGCAGACGTTTACGGGCGCATTGCAGCCATCAAGCAGTTCCACGAGGAGCGGCTACAGAAGGTGCTGGAGATCTGCCGCGAACCGCGCTCCGTTCGGGAGATCAGCCAGGCGCTGTTTGGTGACGTGAACGGCTATCACGTATTGCTGGCGCTGGAGGAGGCCGGCGCGCATGTAGAGTATCTCTACATGAGGGGGGAGCTAGCGGCGACAAACCTGGACGAGATCGCCAGCGAGCAACGACCGGTCATCCGCTACCAGCGGGGCTAATTGGCCTTCTCCCACACCCAGAGGAAGCCAGCATCCTAGCGCCAGCTGTTCTGTGAGCATCAGGGGGTTCTGACCTGGTCTTCCTTCTCTTGCCGGAAATGTATCGAGGTTGGGCAGAACTTGTATATCGAAGATATAGGTAGTCCTCTTTAAGTTCCCTTACAAACGAGTTGTCGATGTCTCTCTCTCATCCGATAGAGCGGATAAGAGGTAGACTCGCCACGGAGAATCCCCAGACGCTGAAGGTTACATTGAGACAAGTGGTGGGGCATCTCGCAAGTTGACAGAAGATTACTTATTCTCGTTTCAATGTAGGAGGAACTATGTTCAAGTCAAAGCACTCTCTTTTCTTCTCGGGCGCTCTTCTCGTAGCGTTCATTGCCGCTTTTTCTCTTTTTCCCAGGGGAGAAAGTAGCTTGCAAGATCAGAAACAGCCACCGATGCCTGTTGAAGTAGAATCCCCGGTACCGCTCCCTGTCGAGGTGGCGCCTTCAACACCCTTGCCGGTTGAGGTACAGTCTCCCGTCGAGGTGGAAGAGCCCGTCGAGGTAGAGGCTTCAGCACCGCTGCCGGTTGAGGTGCAAGAGAGCGACAAAATGATTATACAAGCCCAAGTATCCCTGCCTTTTGAAGCCAGCAACGATCTCGATGCTACCCAAATCTTTTGGGCTCGACCGGACGGTACGGTCTTCACCGAAATACCCGCCGACCACATTCTGTTTATCACCGACATCCTCGTCGCGCGCACACCTACCACGCTAACTGATGATTCCTTTCAGGTTGTGTTTTCTGATATAGCCCCTGACGGCATTGTATCTCGTGAGTTCGATATTGGAGGTTCAAGCACAAATCTTCCCTATTCACATTCCTTCACAACTCCTAAGTTTGTTCGATTCACCGAGGCCGGCCATAAGCTCGGCGTGGCACGTGTGACCAGCGAGTCACTACAGATTACCCTAACAGGATTTTTAGAGCCCATAGCTGACTGAATAACCCGACGAGGTCGGGGCCTCGAGCCGACCGAGCACGGTTATCTAGGGTCTATCGCGAGCAGCTTAAACGCTGAGTTGCGAGTAACGGCGGCCAATTTCCAGCCATGGCGATGAGGGCGAGGAGCAGCGCCACCATGAGAAAGGATGGACAGCCGGATGACAGCACCTCGGCAAGAAAGGCAGACTGTCCAACAAGGGGCGACCGTTCAGGCAGCGACAATTTCCGAAACGGAAGAGGAGCCTTGCGGCCTGCGCGTGCGCACGTAGCCGATCAGGGCAAAGAGGGCAATTAGAACGGCCGATAGCACGGCCGTGTTGGCGATCAATGCGATGTCGGGATAGGCGGCGCGGATGCCAAAGAGGGCCCAGAGGAGAACGCCCGCATAAGCCAGATTGCGCCGGTTAAAGAGGAGGACGCCCGCGACGGCCGTGGCAACGAGCATCATGATCGCCGACCAGGTCGGTCCGGCAATGCCGAAGCCGTCCAAGCCCCAGTACGCCACCACGCTGGCGACGTTGGCGATGGTGGCCACCGTGATCCAGCCCAGGTAGAGGCTAAAGGGGAAGTGGACGAGCACCTTATCGGCAATACTCAGTTCAGGATGGCGGCGGCCGATCTCCAGCCTCAGATAGATAGCAATAAGGGTGAGAAGCAAGGCCACCATGAAGAGGATGGACAAGGCATAAACCCCGTAGTGCCAGGAAAAGAGCCAGGCGACGTTGAAGGCGCTGCTGGCGACGAAGAGCCAGCCGACCTTTCCCAGCAAACGGCGATTTCGTTGGCCCGGTAGCGCCTGATACACGATGAAGCCGAGCAGCGCCGTATAGATCAGACCCCAGATGGAAAAGGTGTAGCCGGCGGGCGTGAAATAAGAGGGAAGGGCGTCCGAGATCTCGCCGGCCGTGCGGCCGTTCAGGGGCAAGGCGTTGGACAGGAAATTGACGAACAAAACGACCACGAAGGCCGCAATGTTCACGAGCACGAGCGTTTTATGGTTGTTCTTTACCGTTTTCATGCTGACATTATAAATGATTGTACAGTCTTTGTCAATTAATTGTATACATACGGTCTTCCACGACCACAGTCGCGCTGAACGGCATAATCGATTGTAGTTTCTATCAATCTACGATAATATCTTCGATTCTGAAGGGATATCGCGGAATCCCCGACCGGAGAGTGCGTCGTCAGATCTGTCGTTCCGCGGGCGTCGATGCCACATCTTTCGATTAGATGGGGCGGGCCGGCCACCGACTGGTTGGCAACTCTGCCGGAAGAGCATGGCGAGCACAGGCTAGGGGTCATCCTGCGGCGACCACGTAGAAGAAGCCGTGTTGGAAACTCTGGTGACGCCGCGCCCGGATGACAAAGCGTCAGACCGATGAGAGCGGAACGCGTATTCGTATAATTTCTGCCGATGGACTACATCTTCTGGATCAGCTCGATCGCCGTGGGAATCGTCATCGTCGTGCTAGGACGAAAGGTTGTCAGAATAGTACGGATTCGGCTTGACCCGCTTCGGAGAATCAGAGAGGAAATGGCTTCCGAGCTTAACCTTCGAAAATCGCCCACGTATCATGATCCATTCGCGCTAAAGGGAACGATTCACGGGCGATTCGTAACGTTACATTCTCGGAGCAGGATTTTCAGACGCCGCTTGACCGTCTTCGAAGTACACACGACAAATCCCCAGCGGGTTCAACTCGCCTTCCGGTCGGGAATAATTGCATCCATCACTACAAAGTTTACCAGCCGCCCGGACATCACAACGAAGAATAGAGCGTTCTTCGAGCAATTTAGGATCTCGGGCAAATCAAAGGAAAAGACCTCCTTGTTCGTGGGAAAGGAAGAGATAAAACAGGGCTTGCTACAAGCAACCTGGTACACCGGAGGAATCACTGTTCGTATCAAGCGTGATCGGATCAGACTCGAAGAACGGGCAATGCGCGTTCCCGCAGCCCTGGGAGCGGAGATCGCATATGTACGAAACGTATTTGACACCTTATGCACGATAGCTGAAGTGGTTGAGACTCAGGCCGATGAGGTCTGACAATCGACGACTCTTGGACAACAATAGGTGCGAAATCGGGGGGGGAACGTGCCAAGTGACGCCGGTTAAACGTCACCTTAGCGTCTGTCGCGCGTCAAGCAGGCGTGCCCGTTATCCAGTAAACTACGCTTCACCAAGCAAGAAACCGCGAGCGAGATGAGGCACGATTACGCTATGGAAGCACACGATTACGCTATAGGGGATAAACGGCCGCGCCGCCGGGGGTGCCGTGGCTGCCTGAGCCGGGTTTTTCTAGGCAGCCTGCTGCTGCTGGCCCTGGCGATTTTTGCCTTCGCCATCGCAGCGGGGACGCTGGTTTACGTCCGCCTGTCCGCGGATATCGAAGAAGGAATCGCCGCGTTGGACGCGGCGCGCGAGCGAGAGACGTTTGAAACGACGCGCATTCTGGACCGGAACGGGGAACTGTTGTGGGAGATCTTTGGGGAGGGTAAGCGGACGAAGGTTACTCTGCAGAACATTCCGGCGCACATGCGCCAGGCGACGATCGCCGTCGAGGACGATGGCTTTTATGAGAACAACGGTCTGGACGCGCCCTCACTGCTGGCGGCCCTCATTTACAACTTGCGCAACCCGGAGGAACGGCCGGTGGGTGGGAGCACCATTACCCAGCAACTCGTACGCCACATCGTCTTCGATTATGAGGAGCGCGTGGCCGTCGATTACAATCGCAAGACCAGGGAGATCATTCTGGCCTGGTTGATGACGCGCAAGTACAGCAAGGACGAAATTCTGGAACTGTACCTCAATGAGATCTATTACGGCAATCTGGCCTATGGGGTGGAAGCGGCCTCCCAAACCTATTTTGACAAGAGCGCGGCCGATTTGACGCTGGCCGAGGCAAGCCTGCTGGCCGCGCTGCCGCAAAGTCCGGTGGAGCTGGATCCGCTGACCAACCTGGAGGGAGCCCGAGAACGCCAGTGGCTGGTGCTCAACCTGATGGTCGAAGAGGGATACATTACGACGGCGCAGCGCGACAAAGCGTGGCAGGAGCCGCTGACCTTTGCTCCGCAAGAAGTGAGCCTGACGGCCCCCCACTTTGCCGTCTACGTGCGCCAGCTTCTAGAGAATCAGTTTGGGGCCGAAGCGGTTGCCAACGGCGGCCTGCGGGTGACGACGACGCTGGACCTGGATTACCAACGGCTGGCGGAAGAGCTGGCAAACGAGCACGTCACAGCCGTGGGCCCGGAACACAACCTGACAAACGCCGCGCTGCTGGCGATGAAGCCGGCCACGGGCGAGATTCTGGCGATGCTGGGCAGCGTCGATTACCGGGACGAGAGCATTGACGGCAACGTCAACGTGACGCTGACGCCGCAGCAGCCGGGCAGCAGCATCAAACCGGTCACTTACGCGGCCGCCCTCTCGCCAGGGGCAGACGGGGCCAGCCCGGTGTGGACGGCCGGCGACGTGCTGTGGGACGTGCCTGTCGATTATCCGCAGCCAGACGGCGCCGTTTACTCACCCGTCAATTACAGCCGGCGCTTCCACGGCCCGCTCCGCATGCGGCAGGCGCTGGCCAACAGCTATAACGTACCAACCGTGCTCGTACTCCAGGAGATCGGCGTTCCCCGCTTTCTGGAATTCGCGCGGCGAATGGGGATCGAAAGTCTGGGCGACGACGCCGGCCGCTATGGCCTTTCCCTGACGCTGGGCGGCGGCGAGGTGACGCCGCTGGAGCTGACGTCGGCTTATGCTACGCTGGCCAACGGCGGCGGGCGCGTGCCTCCGGCAGCCATTTTGCGGGTGGAGCGGACGAACGGAGAATTGTTGTACGAATACCAGCCGCCTGCCCCGGAGCCGGCCGTCGATCCGCGGGTGGCCTTTCTCCTTAGCGATATCCTGGACGACGACGAGGCCCGCGCCCCGGCGATGGGGCATGACAACCCTCTGGCGCTACCCTTCCCGGCCGCAGCCAAGACGGGAACGACAAATGATTTCCGCGATAACTGGACGGTGGGCTACACACCGGGACTGGCGGTAGGTGTGTGGACAGGGAACACGGACAACAGCGAAATGGTGGGCATCAGCGGGTTGACGGGGGCCGCTCCGTTGTGGTCGGCTTACATGGAAGGCGTCTACGCCAGCGAAACGCTTCCCGCCGTGCTCCAGGTGAACGAGGCACCGCCGGCCCGGGAGTTCGCGCCGCCGGAAGGATTGGAGCAGCAAACGTTGTGCGCCATTGAGTCGGTGGCGCCAGGGGCAACAGAATGCCGTCCCGGTCGGAGCGAGTGGTTCCTGACAGGCGAGACACCGCCGGCGCCGACGCCGGTCCCGGCCGAACCGGTCGTCGCGTGGGAGCAGGTCGACCCGGGCGTGCGACGCCTCACTGCGGCGCCACTACCGGAAGCGGTTCAGATCGAATTCGAAGAAGACGGCGGCGACCTGCCACCGCCCAAAGCGTGCCTTTTCTCGCAGGGGACGCTGGTCGCGGATTTGCCGGCTGAGGCAGAGACGGGCATCTTCCTGGAACCGCCGCGGAACGAAGAAAGTATGGAGGGGGCGTATCGCTGGGCGGAGGAAAACGGACTGGCCATCATGCCGCGCGTAACGTGCAATGAGGAGATGCTGGCCCGCGGCCGCGGCAGCGAGCTGGCTGTGTGGCGGATCCGCAACCCACAAAACGGTGACGAAGTAAACGGCGTCGTGCCGGTGATGGGCACGGCCGACTTCGATCCGCAGCAGGTACAGTTCTATAAGGTGGAAATCGGGGTGGGCGAAGAACCGCAGGAATGGACGACGATCGGCGAAACCCACAACACGCCGGTGGTTAACGGGCAACTGGAGTCGTTGCTGGCCGATGCCTTCGAACCGGGCACGTATTCCCTGCGACTGGTGGTCGTTACTCTGGACGGCAACCACGTGGGCGAGCCGCACAAGATCACGGTCAACATCGAATAAAAAGCGAAACGGGCCGGGGAGTTGTCACGTATAGGATTGAGAAATGCGAGGCTTAGAGAGCCGGCCGCCTGCCGATTGAATGCGCGCAAGCCGGGAACAAATCGGCGGTCGATGGCGTCTAATTATTGGGCCGGCAGCCGCTTATGCTTGGCTCCGGCCGACGACGGCTGCCATCACGGTAGCTGCAACGGTAATGCCAATCAGGGAGGTCCTATGATGCGGTTCATACATGTCTGGGTGGGGACGATGATCCTGATCGCCGTGTTCGCGTCGTGTACGTTGATGGGCCAGCCGGAGCCCGATACAGGCGTCGAGGGTGGCGCGCAGCCCAGCGAAGAGGGGGGCCAGCTTCTTCGCGCCGAGGTTGAGCGGGCAGCGCCGCCGAGCCTTACTTCGACCCAGGTAGAAGAATTAATCGCTGCCAATAATGCGTTCGCCACCGATCTCTACCGAGTTGCGACGGCCGATAGCGAGGAAAACGTGATTTTCTCGCCATATAGCGTTTCCCTGGCCTTTTCGATGGCGTATGCCGGCGCCCGCGGCGAGACGGAGGCGCAGATGCAAGAGGCCCTCCACTTTCTGCCCCAGGAGGAACAGCACGCAGGGTTTAACGCCCTGGATCAACACTTAGGCCAGCTTTCCGCAGCGGCCGAAGCAGGTGGGGATGGAGCGGTCATGGAGAGTGGCGAGCCGTTCCACCTGCGCATTGCCAACGCGGCCTGGGGCCAACAGGATTTTCCGTTCCGGGAAGCGTATCTGCAAACGCTCGGCCGACAGTACGGCGCCGGGATGCGCGCTCTAGACTTTAGCGCCGATCCGGAAGCGGCGCGCCAGCTCATCAATGAGTGGATTGCGGGGGCCACCGAAGAACGCATCCGCAACATGATACCGCCGGACGTTATCAGCGGGGATACGCGTCTGGTGCTGGCCAACGCCATCTACTTCTACGGGGCGTGGCTCTTTCCCTTTAACGAGGAAATGACCGAGGACGGGCCTTTTACCCTGTTGGACGGCAGCACGGTCACAACGCCCTTGATGCACCAGCGCACAGCGCGGGTCCCCTTTACCGAAGGAGAGGGCTATCGAGCTGTCGCCCTACCCTATACGGGGCAGAAAGCGGACATGCTACTCATCCTGCCGGACGAGGAACGATATACGGAGGTAGAAGGGCAACTGGATGCCGACTTCCTGGAGAACGTACGCGGCCAGCTGGAGACGCGCGACGTTACGCTGACGCTGCCCCAGTTCGACTTTGAGAGCGACGTGAACCTCAAGGCAGAACTTCAGGCGATGGGCATGACCGATCCCTTCAGCAGCGCGGCAGACTTCAGCGGCATGGTGGAGGGTGGCAGCCTGTATATTAGTGACGCGCTGCACAAGGCCACGATTACGGTGGACGAGGTTGGCACCGAGGCGACGGCAGCCACGGTGATTGCCATGGAGGAGAGCGCAATGGAGCGGGGTGAGTTTCAGGCGACGCGGCCGTTTATGCTGGCCATTGTGGAGCGGGAGACGGGCACGTTGTTATTCCTGGGACGGGTTCTAAACCCAGCGTCGTAACGTTAAGCACTGCACCGCTCATCGCGGCGACAACGGGAAGCATACAGAGCAAAGCCAGCCTTCCCCGCTTTGCACCTGCTGCAGCCGGCTGGACGAATCGTCCACAAGGCAAAAGACGACGATCAGACTCAGGTCGTCGCAGTCGCCATTAGCGAGGGCGACGGCCCTGCGCGCTGGAATCGGCCATTGTCTTCGGAGCCTAATCCGACAGAGTGATACCTTCCTCAGCCAACCGCTGCTGGACGAAGGCCAGGAGGCGGGGGCGCAGCTCGGCCGCGTGGCCGAAGCGGGCTTTGGTGACCAGCGTCAGTTCTGTCCGTTCGCCGAGGGCGCCTGACTCGCTGATGACTTGCCACGGCTCCAGCAGGTTGGGTAGCATCATCACGGCTTCTTCGCCCAGGTTTTCCAACAGTTGTAGGGTGTGACTCAATTCTTCGGCAGCTACTTTTACCGTCAATGTGACGGTAGAAAAACGGCCGCGACTGTAGTTGCGCACGACGCGAATATCGCCGTTGGGAACGACAAGGAGTTCGCCGGAGGGAGCGCGCATGATGGTCACGCGCAACGTCACACGCTCGATGACGCCTTCTACGCCCAGGATCTCTACCTTCTCACCCACACCGTACGTGTCTTCAAAGATGAAGCTGGCACCGGCCAGAAAATCGTTGACCAGCGGCCGGGCGCCAAGACCGAAGGCGGCGCTAAAAAGACCGACCATCCAAACCACGGTCTGGGCGTCTACGAAACGGCTGATGCTAAAAATGGCGGCGACGATGAAGGCGAGGAGGGAAATGGCGTTAGCGATCAACCCACGCAGCGTACCTTTTCGTTCCGGACTCAAGCGGCGGCCATCGGCCGCAAAGCGGTTGAGGTCGACCAGACGGCCCGTCAACCGCCCGGAACTCAAGTGGACGACATACGCCAGGAGGAAGGCAACGGTAATGGCGATGAGTTTCCGCAACCATAGGTAATCGGACAGAAAGATCGAGAGTTGATCCATCATCTTATTCGGCCGTCACACTGACTGTCTGCGGAATTAACGTGGCTTCAAGTTGTTCCGGTTTCGCGACCTGGGGCCCTACGGTAACGGTCTCCCCGGAATCCAGGTTGGCGAGGTCGGCCGCGTCAACGATCACGCGCAACAGTTCGGGCGCCGATTCCACTTCATTCAAGAGTGGGACGGGGCCGCGCAGGCGGACATCGACCGAGGGAGGATCGATATTGAGGGAAAGCCCGGCCGAGCCCAGTACCTCGACGTCGCGCGAGAAGGTGCGGACGCCGATGCGGGGTTCGACGTCTAGCTCTACCAAAACGGAACGGACCGTCTCGCCGGAATTGTTCAGCGCCTCGACGCCAGGAGGCAGGTCAAGGGGCACCTGGATCCGGAAATCGTCGCTGACGCTACTGATATCGAGCGGCAACGTCTGGATGGCGCTACCCACACCGCTCACGTCCTCTGCTTCGCCGAGCAAGGTCACCCGTAACGGTGAAACGCTAACCTGTCTAAGATGGTATCCTTCGGGCAATTCTCCGCTTAACTGAACCTGCACGCCAACGTCGCGAGCGTTTGGCCGGCGGGCGACCGTGACGCTGACCTGTACCTGGTCAGGGCGGAGCATTACTCCCTCGACCACGTCGCCGCTCTCGTCGACGGGCACCAGGGACTGGACGCGCTGTGCGGTACCGGCTACAGTCGGGACGCTGATTTCTGCCCGCGCATGATCGACCCGCCCTACCTGTGGGGCGGCCCCGGTTACCTGGACCTCTGAAGGGGTGGCGGTAGGCGCATCGCGGATTTCATAAGCCGGGGATAATGCCTCCTCACCCACGGTCACCACGCTCACGCCGACTGCGCGGGTAATGATTTCGGCCAACTGCACGTCTAGCATCTCCGGCTCCACGGAGACCACCTGCACCCGATCGACACCGGACTCTACGTTGACCGGGAGGCGGTGTGGTCGCGGCCCCGGCTCCAGCCCATCAAGAGAAACGGTCGCCTGAAAGCTGCTGGCTCCCAGCGTCGGCAAAACGTCGTCCGTGGCTTTGACGACGGCGTCCACGGTTTCACGTGCGGACTCCACCAACTGGGTATTGGGCGGGGCGCCCGATACGCGCAGAGGGATATTCTCGATGCGAGTCTCCCTCACCGGATTGGTTTGCTGGTTGACGAAGGCCCACGTGGTAAAGGCCAAAACGAGGGCGAGCAAGAAAGTGGGGGCGTCAAGCAACAGCCCGGACAGTTCAAGATCGCCGACATCGGACGGTCGCCATCCTCGAAGCGCGGCCCACAGTTGCGAGAATGAAAACTCCTCCTCCTCTTCAGGGGGGTTATAGAAGCTGTAAATGTGCTCGCGCAGCTCCGTTTTCTCCAGGTTCGCGTGTAATTGGCCGTGGCGGGCCACCGAAATCTGGCCCGTCTCCTCGCTGACGACGATCACGAGGGCGTCACTCACTTCCGCAAGCCCGACGGCTGCCCGGTGGCGTGTACCTAAGCGCCGCTGGTCAGCATACAATTGGCGATTGCTCACCGGCAACACACAACTGGCGGCAACTGCCCGTTCCCCGCGAATGATCAGCGCGCCATCGTGGAGGGGGGTTCCTTCGTAAAAAATCGTCTGCAGTAATTCGCTGGTAACGTCACTGCCCAGGGGGACACCGGTGTCTAAAATGGTGCCGAGATCGTCTTCGCCCTCCAACACAATCAGGGCCCCGATCTTTTTGTTCGAGAGGTTTTCAAGGGCACGCACCAGGGGCTTCATCGTCGTCTCGCCCGCCATGCGGCGGAAGGTCAGCGCGCCTACACGCCGACCGAGCTGCTCCAACCCGTAGCGCAGTTCGGATTGGAAAATAACCGGTGTGGCGATCAAGATGGCAATGAGGGCAAATCGCAAGAGATAGTCGAAGGTGGGCAGGGGAAGGAAAACGGTGAATATGAAAAAGAGGGCAATGAGGACGAGAGCACCACGAAGCATGGCGGTGGCCCGGCTCCGGCGCAAGAAATTTAGCAGCAGAAAGAAGACGGTTGTCACCAATCCCAGATCCAGAAGCTGGGTCCAGGAGATATTCGCCAGGTTGAAATAGAGGTCAGAAAAGACGTTCTCAAGTGGGGGCATTATGGTACGAGCGGTTCGCCAGGATGGTCAAGCGGGATCTGCAAATGACTAAGAGCGCGCAGGCGCAATCTCTGAGCTAACTTTTCCGGATCCTGGCCGTTAAGGGGCACCTGTCCGCCGGCCATTGTGTTCCGTCCTCCGGCCGAGCCGACTTCCCCAACGACAACCTGCGCCACCTCTTCGGCGTTTGCATCCTCGTCGCGAGCGCGGACTGAAAGATAGATCTCATCGTCGTAGCGGCCCATACAGACAACCCAACGAATGCCTTCCAGGCGAAGGAGAAGGTCGGCAATTTCGGCCGTCAGGTCGGGATACTCGGCCTGGCCCAGATAAGAGATGACGACGCCATCGTAGACGCTGGCAGACTGCATCGCGTTGGCCAGCTTACGGAAATAGGCGGCCGGCACCTGAGCATTCTCGATTTCGACCACGGCGTCGACGTCTACGAAGGGTAACAGATGGAAGTAGGCAGAGATGTCGGCGGCGCTGGTATCGCGACTCAAGGCTTTGGTGTCGGTCTTGATGCCATAGAAGAGGCCGGTAGCGATCTTCGCAGGCGGGTTAAGATCGGCAGCGCGCATGTATTGCGTCACAATCGTCGAGGAGGCGCCAATCCACGGACGCACGTCACGAAAAACAGCATCTTCTCCACCCCGATCGCTGTGGTGGTCAATGACGACGAGCGCGGGATAGCCGGCAGGGATCGGGCTGTTGCCAGCGCCCGGCTGGACGTCGACGAGGGCCACGGGCCACTCTGTCTCCACGTCGCCATCCTCGAGCTGTAGCAGCTCTGCGTCCAGATACGCCACCAGCGCCTTGTTCTCGGCGCGGCCGATGATGCCCCGATAGGCTACTTTGCTCTCAATTCCCCACACTTCTTGCAGCAAATGGCGCAACGCAACACCGCTGGCCACGGCATCAGGATCCGGATCATCGTGAAGCAGGATGAGAATTCTTTCAACATCCTGCACGGCTTCGCTCAATTCCTCCCAGGGTTTGGGCACCTTATCCGTCTCTCCTCCGGAGTGCACGCCACTTTTCCAACGTTTCAGGCAAATGCCTCTTTTGCCATTTTACGTCGGAAGAGGAGGCGCGCCAACATGACGTCCGATCCGGCACCAACACTGTGTTCCCATTGGCCCGGTGGCCGATCTCGTCTACCATAACAGTATGAGCGGCTACGGCGACTATGGCTTCGACACGTTGGACAACGGTCCAGAACGGGCGCAGACGGCCGAAGCGCAGGCGGCCGGCTGTGGGCGACGGCTGGCCAGGGGATGCTGGCGAACGTTGGTGCTGGCCGTGCAACTTGGCGTCATCAGCGTGCTGCTGGCGTTCATAGGCGTCGTGGGCAGCTACGCCTATCTCAGCAACCAGCTCGGCGATGCCATTGACCGCGTGGTCGCCTACCAGGGGACGGGCCCGGGCGGCACCCCCCGCTTCTTCGACCGTAACGGCCAATTGCTCTTCGAACTTAAGACGACGGAAAAACGGCGCTGGCTGGAGTATGAGGAGATTCCGCGAGCGGTTATCTCGGCCACGGTAGCGGTGGAAGATGACACGTTCTGGGAGAATCCGGGTTTTGACGCCCCGGCCATCGCGGCAGCGGCCCTTGCCCGGGTGCGCCAGGAAGAGGGCCGGCCGGCCGGGGCGAGTACGATCACTCAGCAACTGGTACGACACATCGCCTTTACGTATGAGGAACGGGTCGCCGTCAGCTACCAGCGCAAGCTACGCGAGATCTTTCTTGCTTTCATCCTTACCCAACAACGGAGCAAGAGGGAGATCATGACGATGTACCTCAACGAAATCTATTACGGCAATCTGGCTTATGGCGTTGAGGCGGCTGCGCAGTCTTACTTCGGCAAGCGAGCGGCGGAGCTGACGCTGGGAGAGGCGGCGTTTCTGGCCGGACTACCCCAATCTCCAGTGGAGCTCGACCCTTACCGCAACTTTGAAGGCGCTAGTGCGCGGCAGAGAATGGTGCTGCAATTGATGGTAAACGAGGGGATGATCACGCCCCTGGATATGGAGGTAGCTCATGGCGCACCGTTGCACATGGTTCCGCTTATTCCGGTCGAAGTGGAAGTGAGCGGCGTGACGCTGGAAGCGCCTCATTTTGTGATCTACGTTCAGCAATATCTGGAGCAGCGGTACGGGCCAGACGCCCTGATCAACGGCGGCTGGCAGGTCACGACGAGTCTAGACCTGAACATCCAGCGATTGGCCGAGCAGGCTGTGCGCGAACAGGTGGCAGCGCGGGCAGCGGCCCACGACGTGAACAATGGGGCAGCCGTCGTTCTCAAGCCGGCGACGGGAGAGATATTGGCCATGGTGGGCAGCGTCGATTACTACGACGAGTCGATTGATGGGCAGGTCAACGTGACGCTACAGCCCCGACAACCGGGCAGCAGCATCAAACCGATCACATATGCAGCAGCGATGGAGCGCGGCTGGACGACGGCCGACGTCATCTGGGACGTGCCCATTTCTCTGGACCTGGGGAACGGGGAGGAGTTCGTGCCCGTTAACTACAGCGGCCGTTATCATGGCCCTTTGCTGCTGCGGGACGCACTGGCCAACAGCTATAACATTCCGCCTATCCAGCTTATTCGTGACATCGGCATCAGCACGATGATCGCCACCGGGCGTAAGATGGGGGTGGTCTCTTTGGATGAGCCGCCCGGCTTTTACGGTCTGACACTGACGCTGGGCGGCGGCGACGTCCCTCTGTTGGAAATGACCCACGCTTTTGCCACGCTGGCCAACATGGGACGGCGGCCGCAGTTAACGAGCGTCTTGAAGATAGAGGATGGGCGAGGCAACGTCGTCTACGACGCGCAGCGTGACCGGACGCCGGCAGCGAACGCACTCGATCCACGGATCGCATACATCATTAGCGATATTCTGGACGACGACAGCGCCCGTGCGCCGGCAATGGGATATTACAATGCCCTGAACCTCCCCTTCCCAGCCGCGGCCAAGACGGGCACGACAAATGATTTCCGCGATAACTGGACGTTAGGCTATACACCAGGCGTCGTCACCGGGGTGTGGCTGGGGAACACGGACGGGCACCCGATGGTCGACTCGTCCGGCCTGCGCGGGGCCGCGCCAGTGTGGCGACGGATTATGGAGGGCATCTACGCAGACAGCGCGCTCGAACAGAGCCTGTTGGTCAACGGCCAGCCTCCACCCGTCGACTTTCCACGCCCGAACGGCATTGAGGAAAGGGAGGTATGCCTGCCACGGGGAACGGGCGGATCCCGCTGCACGGCCGGGCGCATGGATCTATTTTTGAGCGGCGGGCCGCAACACGGCATTCCGCGGCTGGGCTATAGGCCGGACGTAACGAGCAATCCCGGAGCGTGGACGCTGTCGGTGTTGCCGCTCCCGGCGGACGCGGCCCAACGGGTACATCGGCCGCCGCTGAGCAACGGATACGAGCCCCCACCGCCAACTCAGTGCGTGGTCAATAGCGGGCGACCGCCGGCCGGAGCCCAGACACGACTTTACCTGCCGGTCCCTCCCTACTATCCTGACGAGGCGCGGGCCCGCCTGTGGCTCCAACGCTACGGTGGCGGATTCAAGATGGCGCCGACGACGGTGTGTCCGGCCGAAGTCGTTCGGACTGCGCGGGGAGAATCTGCGGGGAGCGCAGGAGCGGGCGACGGCTTTGCGCCGGCGCCGACGACGGCCACTTACCGCATTGTCTCGCCGGCACCGGGCGAAGAAGTGAGCGGTCTGGTGCAGATCGCGGGCACGGCGAGCTTCGACCCGGCGGACGTCCAATATTACAAGATAGAAATCGGCAGCGGACGCGCTCCGAGCACGTGGACGACGTTGGGGACAACACACAGCCAGCCTGTGGTGAACGGCGTGCTCGAGGAGTTGCACGCCGACGCGCTCCCTCCCGGCGACTACGTATTGCGCTTAATCGTCGTGCGCAATGACGGCAACTATCCGGCTCCCTTCAGGGTGCCTATCAGGGTTACAGAGTGAGAACGTCTACTCCGACGTTTCCGCGATGTTGCCCCGAAGCGCCCGCAGTTCGTCGGTGGTAGCCAGCTGGGGCCGGCCGTCTTCCCCCTGGAGCATGTCTTCCCCTTCCACGGGAATGATCAATTCGACGATGACGCCGGACTCGTTGCGGCGATTATACATGCGGCAGCGCCCGCCCACGCCCCAGATGACGGAGGCCACCATGGGCAACCCCAGCCCCATGCCAGAGATCTCGCCGGTAAAGGCTTTTTCGCCCTGGTAGTAGGGGGTCCAGACCTGAGCCAGCTGCTCGGGCGATAGGGTCAACCCGTTATCGCCAATCCAGATCCCGACCTCGTTAGATTTCATGTGAAAGGCAAAAATCTGAACTTCCGGCGTTTGCTCGGGGTGGAATTTCTTGGCGTTCTCCAAGATTTCCCACAGAATCATTTCCATCGCCTGGCGAGAAACCTTGACCTTCGTATTGCCCAACTTTTCCATGCCGGCCATAGCCAGCGATTCGATGCCGATCTGCTCGCTGATCTTGTCTACCATCGACTCCAGACGGGCCACGTTGAAACCGCTTCCGGATTGAGCCAGTGTGGGAGACTTCAGATACTTCAAAATATCGTCCACCTCAGCCTGCAAGCGACGGCCGCCAACGAGAGCGCGTTGGGCGACTTCGGCGTTCTTCTCTGCGCTCAACCGTTCCGCATGACGCGCCAAGAGTTCAAGGCTGTTCATCATGACGGCGAGTGGCGTACGCAACTTGTGGAAGATCATGGAGTGGAAGCGCCAGACATCTCGTTGTAGCTCCATTTGTTCGGTCACGTCACGGAGAGCGATGACTTGCTGCACTTCCACACCGGGTGGTAGATTCAAGTTGCTAACGCGCAGCCAGAAGGGCTTAGAGGTGTTCGACTCCGGCCGCACGAGGTAACGAGGGACATCGGCCAACGGCGGATCGGGCCAATTCTCCCACGCCTGCTTGGGCTCGAAATGGTACAACTTCTCTGCCATCTCCATAAAGGTGGTATCGACCCGTTCTACGTCGTCCATGGGCAGGTCGAGGTAAAGACGGGCCCGCGGATTAGCGTAGACCATCGTCCCGTCACCATCGAGCATCACGTAGCCTTCATCGGCCTGATCCAGCACCCATTCAAATTTGACGCGTTCTACAACGAGGCGACGGTAGCGGTTGAGGCGCGTAATGTTCTGAACGCGGGTGCGCAATTCGACGGTATCGAAGGGCTTAAACACGAAATCGTCGGCCCCCGCCTCAATTCCCTCCATCCAGGATTTGCGATCATTGAGGGCTGTGACCATTACGATGGGCACTTCGGCCAGAACCGGATGTTCGCGGAGGCGCCGGCAGACTTCGAAGCCGTCCATACCGGGCATCATGATATCGAGGAGGATGACGTCGGGAATGAGCTCAGCCGCCTTGCTCAAAGCTGAAGGGCCATTGTCGGCAAAGGCCAGCTCGTAATCCTCCTTGGCCAGGAGCATGCCGATAGTTTCGCGCATTACCTTCTGATCGTCGACGATTAAGACCGTACTCTTTTCGTTCATATAATTTTGCGTTCCCGAGGCGCTACAACTATCCTGTTCTCCTGAGACAGGGATCCCACAACCCTATTATACAGAAATGACCGGGAACCTTAAACAAAATAGACCAAAAGATGGATCTTCCCTTCCATCTAACTATCTACCAAGAGCGCACATTTGGCAAGGAGATCGGCGACGAGGGGTCATCGGGGGTCAGATGACGCGGATCTCGCCGCTCCACGGGGCGAGGGAAAGGCGATGTCCGGCCGCGGTGAAGGTGCGCTCCACGTCGCCAGCATTGAGGGCGACGAGGACGGTCTCGTCGCCGGACGCCTCGGCTGCGGAGCAGGCGTAAGCGTAGGTTCCGGCGGCCGGTTCAACGTGAACGGTCCGGCGCCGGCCGCGCCAGAGGACGGGGTGAGCGCGCCGGAAGCGGATCAGCCGGCGATAGTATTGGCGCAGGTCAGCGTCCTGAGCGTCGCCCCACAACATGGGAGCACGAGCTTCCTCCAGGACGTGTCCGTGCTCCTGGATAACGTCGCGCTCCTGGGATAGGCCGACTTCCGTCCCATAATAGACGATGGGCGGACCGGGGAGCGTGACGTGGCACAAAGCGGCCAGTTTTAATTTGCGGACGTCGCCATCGACCAACCAGAGGAAGCGGTTAACGTCATGGTTGTCGAGGAAGCTGGGCCGGCTGAAGTACGGGGAGAAATAATCATCGTGCCG
>JAWVYQ010000013.1:0-35990 GCA_033722615.1 Promineifilaceae bacterium (SeqCode) | reverse complement strand
GGGCGCCCTACTCCTCGTGAATGGTGGCTTTTACACGGAGGAGTACGTGGCGACCGGTCTCATCATTAGCGAAGGGGAAGTCAGCGGGGTTAGCTACCAGGGATTTGGCGGCATGTTTGCCGTGACGGACGCCGGGCCGGCCGTGCGCTCGCTGCGCGAGGCGCCTTACGATCCGGCCGAACCGCTACGGGATGCCCTTCAATCCTTTCCCTTGCTGCTGGCGCCCGGCGGGCGAGTGGCCTTTCCCCGCGAGGACGGGGCGCAGGCGCGGCGCACGGTGGTCGCTCAGGACGTGGACGACCGCCTTCTCTTTCTCGTCGCCTCCCGGGGCCATTTTACCCTGCACCAGTTGAGCCGCTATCTTGCGGCGTCCGACCTGGGGCTAGACGTGGCGCTGAATCTTGACGGTGGGCCCTCGAGTGGATTTCTGTTGGCGTCGGCGACCGCCGATGAGCCGCTGCTGCACGTCCCCGCCTTCACGCTGTTACCGGCCGTGATAACTGTGCACGAAGCGGCCGGGTCGCCTCGTTGACCTCACTGTCGCTGCCAGAGATCATCGCCCATAGGCAAAGGTGCCTGTTTGGCCCATAAGCGAAGGATAAAAAAGAGGCGGGTTTTTGGTCGCCGGGACGGTTTTTCTTTGACAGGCAGCGATCTTGTGTCTATAATCACAGGTCGTCGTATTGGTCACCCGCACTACCAATACTCAGAAACATCGCCGCCGGCATCTTGCATGCCGGTTCTTTTTGGAGGTAAACAGTGTACGCAATTGTAGAAAGCGGCGGACGGCAGTACCGCGCCGAGGTGGGGCACAGCTTTAGCGTCGAGAAGTTGCCTTACGAAGTCGGTGAACAGATTGATTTAGACGACGTTTTGCTCTTGGTCAACGGCGACGATATTCAGATTGGCCAACCGTATGTTTCGGGGGTCTCCGTGAAGGCCACCGTGGTCGAACAATATAAGGGCAAGAAGATTTTCGTCTGGAAATATCGACCGAAGAAGCGTTATCGCCGCCGCCAGGGACATCGACAGCAATACACTCGTCTACGGATTGATGCGATCAATCTGGATGAGGAAGAATAGAAGGAGTTAGGTATTATGGCTCATAAAAAAGGTGCCGGTTCTACCCGCAATGGTCGTGACAGTGTATCGAAACGGCTTGGCGTAAAAGAGTACGGTGGCGAGTACGTCATCCCCGGCAACATCATCGTTCGCCAGCGCGGCACGAAGATTCACCCCGGTGAAAATGTCGGGCTGGGTAAGGATTACACCATTTACTCCCTCATCGAGGGCCAGGTGACGTTCGAAAAGAAGCGCGGCCGCAAGTACGTAAGCGTTTATCCGGTGGAGGGATAAGATGAAGAAGGATATTCATCCTGAATGGTATCCCGACGCCGAGGTGATCGTTAACGGCGAGGTCGTTATGCGCGTCGGCTCTACCAAACCGTCCCTGAACGTCGAGATCTGGTCGGGAACCCACCCTTTCTATACCGGACAGCAGCGTCTGGTTGACACGGAAGGGCAGGTCGAGCGCTTCCTCAAGCGGCTACAGCGTCGCGAGGAAATGCTGGCCGAAGAAGAGGAAGAGGAAGAAAAGCAATCTCCGCTGGCCTTCTCTATCGAGGAAATTGGCCTGCCGACGCGCTCCGAGAACGCGTTGCGCGACGATGGGTTGACGACGGTGGGCGACGTTTACGAGCGTTTGCAACAGGGCGAAGATGCCCTGCTCGCCGTTTACGGCGTTGGCCAGAAGGCCCTCATCGACATCAAGAAGTACCTGCGTTCGCACAATCTGATCGAGTAGGAAGGCCGGAGCCGGCTGGCAAATTTCTCGACTTTAGCTAGAGTTAAGGGCAGATGCGATTTCGTATCTGCCCTTATTCGTTTCAGGGGGTGGGAGTCGAAAGGAGGATTGATGGTTCAACACAGTCGCGGCCGCATCGAGTTGATATGTGGCAGTATGTTTAGCGGGAAGACGGAGGAGCTGATCCGGCGCCTGCGCCGGGCCGTTATCGCCCGGCAGAAGGTGCAGGTTTTCAAGCCCATGATCGACGATCGTTACCATGGGGAAAAGGTCACGTCGCACAACGGGCTGGACTTTGAGGCGCAGCCTGTCTCCACTTCGACCGACATCTTGAAGATGCTGGACGGGGAAACGACGGTCGTGGCCATCGACGAGGTGCAGTTTTTTGGGCCGGAAGTCGTCGAGCTGTGTGAAGAGCTAGCAGACGCCGGCAAGCGCGTGATCGTAGCCGGGCTCGATACCGATTTTCGCGGCGTTCCTTTTGGGCCGATACCGGATTTGATGGCTCGCGCCGAAGAGGTGGAGAAGCTGCACGCCATCTGCGTAGTTTGCGGCCAGGAAGCAAGCCGCACACAACGCCTCATCGACGGCGAGCCGGCCGCCCAGGATGATCCCGTGGTGCTGGTGGGAGCGGCCGAAGTTTACGAAGCGCGCTGCCGGGAGTGCCACGAAGTGCGACCGGCGCAAAATGGGAGGCGCTGATGGAACAGGCAAAGGGCGACTTGCGCGACGACGTTGCCAAGGTGTTGATTGACGAGGATCGTCTACAGGAGCGCATTGTTGAATTGGCAGCCGAGATCGAGGCCGATTATGCTGAGCTGGATAACGTGATGTTGCTCTGTGTCCTCAAGGGCGCCTTTATCTTTCTCGCCGATCTGAGCCGCCTGCTGGAGATGCCCCACGAGGTTGATTTCATGGCCGTGTCCAGCTACGGCCTGGGCACCAAGAGCAGCGGCGCTGTGCGCATCGTGCTCGATCTGAAAGAGGATATCGGCGGCAAGCACGTGCTCATCGTGGAGGACATCATCGACAGCGGCCGCACGCTGGATTACATGCGGCGCAATCTGCTGGCCCGGCAGCCGGCCTCACTGCGCATCTGTGCCTTGCTCAACAAGCCGGAACGACGCGAGATCGACGTCCCCGTCGATTACCTCGGGTTCGACATCCCCGACGAATTCGTCGTCGGCTACGGTCTGGACTTCGCCCAACTGTACCGTAATCTGCCGTATATTGCCGTGCTCAAACCAGAAGTTTTCGGGGGCGCGGAGCCTGAGTAACGGCCGAGGAGGAAGTGATGGCGTATGACGAAGGGTTGCTCCACCGGATGCGGGCGTTGTTGGACGAGGGCCCCGAGGTTGAGGAGAAGAAGATGTTTGGCGGTGTGGGCTTTATGTTACAGGGCAACATGGCTTGCGGAATATTGAATGACGATCTGATCGTGCGCGTCGGCCCCGACCGGTACGAAGAAGCGTTGGCGGCCCCGCACGCCAGGCCGTTCGACATTACCGGGCGGCCGATGACGGGCTGGGTGATGGTTGGCCCGGCCGGCTACGGGGAAGACGAGGACCTTGAGCGCTGGGTGCAGCAGGGGCTGACCTTTGCCGAGTCGCTGCCCGCCAAGTGAGTGGGCGGTCGAAGGGCCGGGACGGCTAATATGGGGGAGGAAAGGTTGGATGACGTGCCAGGTGGGGCGGCGGCCGGCGAGGGGTTGCACATCTCTCCCTTGATGGAGCGGCTGCAACCGCTACTGGCACGGCATGACGTCCCCGTCTACCTTGTGGGGGGCGCCGTGCGCGACGCTCTTTTGCAGGAAATCGGCTACGATCTCGATTTTGCGGCGCCGGAAGGGGCTATTGAGCTGGCTTTTCGGGTGGGCGACGCCCTCGGCGCGCCGGCTTTCGTCCTGGACCACGAGCGGGATATCGGCCGGGTGGTGCTGCCGGATGATCCGGGCGTGCTCGACTTCGCCCGCTTCCGCGGCGAGACGTTGGAGGCCGATCTGAAGGATCGCGATTTTACAATCAATGCCATGGCGCTGCCGGCCGGCGCCCTCGACCACGATCACCTCATTGATCCCTGCGGTGGCCTGGAGGACTTGGAGCGAGGGTTGGTGCGTATGACGCACGAAAGCGCCCTGGCCGACGATCCGGTGCGGGTGCTGCGCGCCCTCCGCATCGCCGCCCGTTTTGGTTTCCGGATGACGCCGGATACCGTGCAGGCGGTGCAGGTGGCGGCGCCCGAGCTGCGCGACGTGTCGGCCGAGCGGGTGCGGGACGAACTCCTGAAGCTGCTGCAAACGGAGCGCCCCGACGAGGGGGTGGGGCAGATGGACGCTCTGGGCGTGCTGGACGTGGTGCTGCCCGAGGTGGCCGCGCTGCGCGCCGTGGAGCAATCGCCGCCCCACCACGAGCCGGTGCTGGCGCACACGCTTTCCGTGTTGCGCTGGCTGGTGCAGGTGGAGGCGGCCGTCGTCGAGGGGCAGGACCCGGCCGCGCCGCCGCTGGCCGAGGCACAGGAGGCGCTGGCTTCGTACGCCGCGGATCTGCGCGAGCATCTGGGGCGCGAGGTGGTCGGTGGCGTGGACGGCCGGGCGTTGCTGCGGCTGGGCGGGCTCTTTCACGACGTGGGTAAAGCGCGGACGCAGGAGGTGGACGACGACGGCCGGATTCGATTCTTCGGCCACGACAAGGAAGGGGCCGGGCTGGCAACTCACCGCCTGCGCCGCCTGCACCTGAGCAACGAGGTGGTGCGGACGGTGCAGAGCATGGTGGCTGCACATATGCGGCCGCTCTTTCTGAACCAGGCGGAGAAGGTGACGCGGCGTGCCGTTTACCGCTTCTTTCGCGACGCCGGGGACGCGGGCGTGGACGTGGGCCTGCTGACGCTGGCCGACCACCTGGCGACGTACGATGGGGCGGGCGATGCGGGGGAGTGGGAGGGTCTCCTTGATGTGGTCGGCCGTTTGTACCGCCATTACTTTGAGGCGTATGAAGAGACGGTTGCGCCGCCGCCGCTACTGGACGGCAATGAGCTGATGGACGCTCTCGATATGCGGCCGGGGCCGGAGGTCGGCCGGCTATTGCGCCTGATCGAGGAGGCACAGGCAGCCGGGGAGGTGGGCACGAAGGAGGAGGCGCTGGCGCTGGCGCGGGAGGCGCACGGCCGGGAGGGATAGCGGGCGTTTACCAGCTTCCGCTGGCGCCGCCACCGCCGGAGCTGCCACCACCGCCGTCGTCGTCATAATCGCCGCCGGCGCCGATGAAGCGCAGGGCTACGGTGACGATGGCGCCGAGGCCGGCGCCGGTGAGGGTGGAGGGAGAGAAGAGGGAAAACTCCTGGAGGAAGCGGCCGTCTTCCAATATCGTCAACATCGCCATCATGGTCTGCTCAACCCCGCTCGCGTCCCCGCCGACCATTCCCCAGAGGGCGCCGGCGAAGCTACCCAGAATGGTCCCGACAAGGGCGGCCGTTCCAAATTGCCAGAGGGCGGAGAGGCAGCCGATGCTGAAGAAGTAGCGGACGCGGCGCAGGGCGATGGTCCCCAGGGCCAACAGGGCGAGGGCTACCTGCGCGACCCGGCTGTTGCGCAAGCGGTCCCACAGGCCGCCGCCTGAGGGATCGGTCAGGGCGGCGATGGTGGCGTCGGTTCCCGCCAGCATGCCGGCCGCGTAGGCGCCGTCGCGAAAGGCAGGCAGCATTTCCTCGTCGATGACGCGCCGCATGGCGTCGTCGTAGCGCCGACCGTAGGCGCGCCCCAGTTCGATGCGCACCCGGCGATCCTGGACGGCGACGAGGATGAGAAAACCGTCGTTGGTCTCCCGGTCGTCAATGGCCCAGCGGTTGAAGAGGTTGGTGGCAAAGGATTCGACGTCGTCTCCGGTCCCGTAGTCGGCGATGGCGTCAACGGTGACAACGACGCCTTCGATGCCCCGTTCTGATTGCAGGGATTGCAGCGTGTTACGTAGCTGGGCCTCGTCTTCGGCCGTGAGCACGCCGGCAAAATCGTTGACGTGGGTGTCGGTGCGGGTTGGGTAGCCGGATTGGGCAAGGGCGGGAAGGGCAGCCGCGGCCATTACGCCGAGGGAAATGAGCAGTAGAAGGGAGGCGAGTTTTCGCTTCATGAGGCGGTTCGGCCGGGCAAGGTGGCCAAGGCGGCCAAGATGGCCATGATTTCCACTTTTTCTGCGGCCGACTTTAACATGGTGCAAGAAGATGCAAAGAGGCGGGAGGGGCGGATGACGGGAGTCGTCTGATGGCGCAGCGAGCGGTCTATCGTCATGAGTTCCGTTGGCGTTCTGAGCGTTTCACCTTTGGCGTCTGGATACTATCAGTGGTATTGTACACACTCCCGGCCGGGGTTTCACGCGTGAGGGAGTGAAAGAAGGGTCAAAAATCAGAAGACGAGGCCGCAGTGGGGGCAGGAGGTGGCGTCGGCGCTGACGGCCGCATCGCATCGGGGGCAGGCCAGCTCGAACTCGGCGCCGCAGTGGGCGCAGGCGATGGCGTCGTCCTCGATGGGCGCCAGGCATTGGGGGCACAGTTGTTGCTGGCAGTGGGGGCATTCGTGGGCGCCGGCCGGCATGGGACGGGCGCAGCGCGGGCAGCGGCGAGTTTCCTGTAGCTCCTGGCGCGCTTTGGCCGGCGTCAGGCCGCAGCGGGGACAGACCTTTTCATGTTCCAGGAGCCCTAACTGGCACACGGGACAGACGCGGGCGCCGCAGCGGGGGCAGTCGCCGGCGGCCGGGTTGAAGGTGGCGCCGCAGGTGGGGCAGGCGACGATACGCATGCGCTGCGCCCCGGCGACGATGGTGTGGACGACTTCGACGCTCTCCCGCCTCTGGATGGCGATGGGCTCGCCGCACGCAGCGCACGCTTCTTCGGACATAGCCTGCACGGCCGCGCCGCAGCGGACGCAGAATTTGGGGAAAAGGGTCTGGCAGCCCGGACAAACCTCGGTGCCGACCATCAGCTCGAAGTCGCAGGCGGGGCATTGGAAGTAGAGGGGGAGGTCGCAGTGGGGGCAGACGTCGTCCACTTCGTCGATGGCGCCGCCACAGCGCGGACATAGCTCCTGACCACAGGAGCGGCAGAAACCGTCTTCGAGGTAGATGTCGTCGCCGCAGGTGGGACAGGTGCGCACCCTTTCTTCGTCGTCGGGTGCATCGAGGTCTACGGCGGTCGGCTCGCCGAAGGAGAGGCCGCAGTGGGGGCATTCGTCGAGGTCGGGCGCCAGCACTTCCTCGCAGCGGGGGCAGAGCATCTCGAACTCGGCGCCGCACGCGTCGCAACGGGTGGCCATTTCGTCAATGGCGGCGTGGCAGACGGGGCAGAGATCCTGTCCGCACACCTCGCAGTAGTCGGCGCCGGCCGGTAGCGGGCTCTCGCAGGCGGGGCACTTCAGATTCGTGGTCATCTAAGTTCTTGCAACAGCTCCATCATGTCGCGGAGGGTGTGGTCGCGCAGGGGCTCGCCGTGACCGCAGGCCCAGAGGGCGGGCGTCAGCTTCAGGAGGCGGCGCGCCGACCGTCGCGCCTGCTCTACGTCCCCGATCCCCAGCCGGGGAGGTAATCCCAGGCGGCCGCCCCGAGTGGCGAGGGCGTCGCCGGCGAAGAGAACGCCGGCTTTGGACGAAAAGAAGGCGTGGTGGTCCGGGGTGTGGCCCGGCGTGGCCAGCACGGTGATTTCCTCAAGGACGGGCAAGTCATCGCCGTCTTCTACCGTTTCCACGGCCTCCGGCGGAAGGGGATCGAAACGGGCGAAGCGCTCCATGAGGAATTGCAGGGGGAAGGGGAGGTGGTCGGGGGGCGTCCCCTCCAGGAGAAGGGCGGTCGTTTGCGGCCCGGCGTAGACGGTGGCCCCCGTTTCCTCCTGAATGGTAGCGGCGCTACCGGCGTGGTCCCAATCGGCGTGGGTGATCAAGATCTGTTTAAGGTCGGAAGGTTGGCGGCCGAGTTCGCGAATCGCGTCGAAAATGAGTTCCGCCCGGCCGGGTTGCCCGCTGTCGACCAGGGTCAGGCCGTCGTCTTCTACGCAGAGGTAGCAGTTGGCGTAGCCGGCCTGGACCCAGTGTACGTTGGGGAAGAGTTCCATTCCTAAAAGAGCGCTAGACCTTTTTTTCCTCAACGTGGTCGGCGACGGCCTCGTCGAAAGCGGCGCGAAGGGCCTCGTACTCTTCGTCCGGTAGCGGGGGGCCCTGGGCTTTTTGTTTGAAGTAACCGCGCAATTTAGTGTAGTGCATGGCCGGGATGCGGGAGTCGTCGAGGTCGAGTTCGCCCGAGTCTTTGGTGGTGAAGACGATGATGGCGCCGACGGGCACTTCTTCTATCTCGGGCGCGTGCTTGTGGATGTAATTGGCG
Organism: Promineifilaceae bacterium (SeqCode); assembly: GCA_033722615.1. Taxonomy (GTDB): domain Bacteria; phylum Chloroflexota; class Anaerolineae; order Promineifilales; family Promineifilaceae; genus JAAYYY01. The sequence goes on along the minus strand of JAWVYQ010000013.1, from coordinate 27,830 downwards.
ATGGCGCTGACGGACCGTTCGGCTTCTTTCGTGGGGTTGCCCAGCGATTCCTGGCTGAACAGTTTGCGGAAGAGGCTCACGCCCTTTTGCTCCCAGTCGTCATCCTCTACGCTGATGTCGCCGACCTGGTATTTGGTGACGAAGACGACGACGCCGGCCCGGGTGAGCAGCACGTGCGGGGCGGGCAACATGTAATGGTAGAGGCGGCCGTCGCGGGCCACCTTGCGCAGCTCCTCGTCCAGCACTTCGTCCGGCCGTGGATCGCGGAGATAGCGGTGGGCCATGTAGAGGCCGACCTGGGTCAGGAGCCAGCCGGCGGGCAGAGCCAGCACCTGCAGAAAGAGGTACCGTTCGGGGTCCACGAATCCCAGGATCAGCGCGCCGATGAGGACGACGAACCCGATGAGGCTGGCGTATTGACCGATCTTCTTCAGGCGAGCGATGCGTGCTTCGTCGCGGAGTACAATCATTCCTGTTTGCCGTTGTCGTGATGGTGATCCCATTTCCCGAGCACCAGGCAGGCGTTTTGTCCGCCCAGGCCGAAGGAGTTGCTCATGGCGGTGCGGACGTCTGCCTCGCGGGCGGTGTTGGGCACGTAGTCCAGGTCGCACTCGGGATCGGGCGTTTCGTAGTTGATGGTTGGCGGCAGGATGCCGTCGTAGAGGGCGAAGGCGCAGAAGATGGCCTCCAGGGCGCCGGTGCCGCCCATGGCGTGGCCCATCACGGATTTGGTGCTGCTGACGGCGATCTCATAAGCGCCTTCGCCAAAGAGCCGCTTGATGGCCAGCGTCTCGACCTGGTCGTTGATGGGGGTGGAGGAGCCGTGGGCGTTGATGTAATCTATCTCGTCCAGTTCGAGGCCGGCGTCCTCGATGGCCCAACGCATGGCGCGCACGGCGCCAGCCCCTTCCGGGTCGGGGGCGGCGACGTGATAGGCGTCGGAGGAGGAGGCGTGTCCCAGCACTTCGGCGTAAATACGGGCGCCGCGGGCCAGCGCCTTGTCCAACCGTTCCAGGACGACGACGCCCGCGCCTTCGCTGAGGATGAAGCCGTCCCGGTCACGGTCGAACGGGCGGCACGCCCGCTCCGGACAGTCGTTGAAGCCGGTGGAGAGGGCGCGCATGGCGGAAAAGCCGGCCATGGCGGCCGGGTGGATCAGGCCCTCGACGCCACCGGCCAACACCATGCTGGCCGCGCCGCGGCGGATGAACTCCATCCCTTCGCCGACGGCCTGGGTGCCGGTGGCGCAGGCGGCGATCACGGTACTGATAGGCCCCAGGGTTTGCGCCTGGAGGCTGACGTGGTGGCTGGGCATATTGGGCAGCGCGCTGGTGAGGGCGAAGGGGTTGACGCGAGATACGCCGCGCTGGCGATAGGTCTGTATGCTTTCGTCCGCCCGTTCCAGGCCGCCCATCCCAGTGCCGATGACGACGCCCGTCTCTTCCGGATCGGGCACCGGCTCCGGCAGGCCGGCGTCTTCCAGAGCCAGCCGGCCGGCCGCCAGGGCAAGTTGGGAGGCGCGCGACATTCGCCGCGCCTCCTTATGGTCCATGTACTCCCTGGGCATGAAATCTTTCACTTCGCCGGCGATGCGACAGGGCATTTCGCTGGCGTCGAATTGCGTGATGGGGCCGATGCCGGAGCGCCCGGCCACGGCGTTTTGCCAGCTTTCGTGGGCGCTGTGGCCGATGGGGCTCATGGCGCCCATCCCGGTGATAACGACGCGGGGTCGTCCCCGCTGATCCAGGTATTGGTTCATACGTTTTGTGCCCCTTCTCTGTTGTTTCGTGGATTGATCTAGTCGGCGGCCGCGTTTTCGCCCAACGTGACGACGCCCTCTTGAATGGCGGCGACGATCTTTTGCTGGACAGCACGGCGCGCCTGGCCAATCGCCTGCTTGATGGCGTGAGCATTGGATCGACCATGTCCAACGATCACAACACCATTGACGCCCAAAAGTGGCGCACCGCCGACTTCGTCGGGATCGAGACGCCGGCGGACGCGGGAAAAAGCAGGCTTCGCCAACAACCCACCCAGGGCTGTGATGGGGCTTGCCTTGATTTCTTCGCGAATCAAATCGGCCATGAAGGCGGAAATCGCTTCGGCCGTTTTCAGAATGATGTTGCCCGTGAAGCCATCGGTGACGGCGACGTCGGCTTCGCCGCGCACAAATTCCTTGGGCTCGATGTTGCCCACGTAATTAAGGTTGCTGCCGGCCAAGAGGGGGATGCTCTCTTTGATGAGCTGGTTGCCCTTTCCTTCCTCTTCGCCGTTAGAGATGAGGGCCACGCGCGGCTGGTCGACGCCGCGCACCCGCTCCACGTAGAGGCTGCCCATGAGGGCAAACTGGAGCAGGTATTCCGGCCGGACGTCGGCGTTGGCCCCGTTGTCGATGAGCATGGGATTGCCGGGGATGGGAAAAATGACGCCCAGCGCCGGCCGTTTGATGCCCCGAATGCGGCGCAGCGTGTGGAGCATGGCAACGGCCAGAATGCCGCCCGTGTTGCCCGCGGAGACAAAGGCGTCGGCTTTTCCCTCTTTCACCAGGTTCAGGCCGACGTGCATCGAAGAGTCCTTCTTGCGTCGCGACGCCTCGCTCGGCTTGTCACGCATGGTGATGGTCTGGCCGGCGTGGACCACACGCAGCGAGAGCCCGGCAGTATTTTGCGCGGCCAGTTCTGCTTCGATTTGTGCTTCGTCGCCGACGAGAAGGATTTCGTCGCCCCATTCGCGGGCGGCGTCTACTGCGCCGGCGACGTCTGGTTTCGGGTGGGCATCACTGCCCATCGCGTCTACTACAATGCGCATCGTTTTAACCAGGGCGGTGGGGCGTCCCACACGCCACTCGGGACGTGTTTTGGAGGAGTAACGGCTACTATGCCGTGCGCGGATTCTACCGACGGCCACACGTTAAGTCAAACGACTTGACACGCCATACAATTCGCTTATAATCAGATTTACTAATCGATATATATCAATATGATAGGTGTGATGGACTCGATAACGTTTGCTAAGGCGATGGCCGACGAGACGCGCCAGAGAATAATGGGCCTGCTCTGCTGCCAGTGGCGTTGTGTGAGCGATCTGGTGGAGGCGACCGGGGTGACCCAACCCACGGTCTCTCACCATCTGGGCGTTTTGCGCGAGGCTGGATTGGTGCACGCACGCCGCGAGGGCAAGCAAGTCTTTTACTCTCTGAATCAGGATGCGGTGGCGAACTGTTGCAGCATGTTGATGCAGAGTTTCGCGCCGGAGCGGGTGGGAGGATAATCGTAAGAGACCGTCGCCGGCCGGCAGAGGATACCCTTTTTTTGTCGTGTTACATAGACGTTTGTCAATATGTATGAGAATGTGAACGAGGTGGAAAGATGGCGACGCCTGACGAGATTCATGACGTGGTACGCGATCATTACGGCCGGCTGGCCGAGAGCACTGGGGCCGAAGCGGACGCCGACTGCGGTTGCGGCTGTGGCGACGGCGATGACGATTGCTGCACCAGCGGCCCGGACCTCTATGCGCTGGAAACGGGTGATTTGCCGGCCGAGATTACGGGCCTTTCCCTGGGCTGTGGCGATCCGGTGACGCTGGCCGAATTGCGGCCGGGACAGACGGTGCTGGACCTGGGCTCCGGCGGCGGGCTGGACTGTTTTCTGGCGGCGCGGGCGGTGGGGCCGGAGGGAACGGTCATCGGCGTTGATATGACGTCGGCGATGATTGAGCGGGCCAACCAGAATAAGGAGAAGGTGGGCCTGGAGAACGTCGAGTTCCGGCTGGGGGAGATCGAAGCGCTGCCTCTGGAGGCGGAGACGGTGGACGTGGTCATTTCGAATTGTGTCGTGAACCTGAGCCCGGACAAGGCGGCCGTCTTCCGCGAAGCGTTCCGCGTGCTGCGGCCGGGCGGCCGGTTGTCCATTTCGGACATGGTGACGCAGGGACATTTTAGCGAGGAAGAGCGCGCCGACCTCTCGGCGTGGGCGGGATGTATCACCGGGGCGGAGGACGTGGGCGATTACGTGGCGTGGTTGAAGCAGGCGGGCTTTACCAACATCTCCATCCGGGACAAAGAAGCGCCTGGGGTGGAACTGGCGGGCACCATCAGCCTGGAAAGCAATCCGCGCCTTTTCAGCGCACGCATTACGGCCGAGAAGACGGCCAAATAGGCGACCGGGTAGAGCGGCTAACGTTCATAGCCGGTTTGTGTGAAAGGGGAGCGAGGGTCGTCGAGCGCGGCGGCTTCTAGCCGTAATGGTTGGGCCCGGCGTGTTCGATGTCGATCTGGAGGAGCACGCGTTGCTCGTCGAACATCGCCTGCCGGTATTCTTCCCAATCGGGGTGCTCGCCGACGACGCGGCGATAGTAGTCGACCAGCGGTTCTAAGGCCTCGGGAAGGCTAAGGATGTGGGCGCGGCCGTCGATCTGGATCCAGTCGCCGAAGAATTCGTCGGTGAAGACGCAGATGGAGGTGCGGTTATCGCGGCGGAGGTTTTTCACCTTGTAGGCGGTCTCGCGCGTACTGACAATGGCCTGTCCCTGCTCATTGACGCCGACGAGGATGGGCGACATTTGCGGGCGGCCGTCCTGACGGTAGGTCATGAGCACGCCGTGATGGTGCTGCCGCAGGAACTCTCGAGCCTCGTCGATTTCCATCGATTACCTCCTTTTTCTGGGAACGTTGCCTCTATAATACTCGATCTGCAACCTCCATAGTAAACGAAAGTGGTAGCGAGGTTTGTAACCCCGCTCCCACTGAATGAGGCGATCGATGGGCGAAAATCTAAATGCCGGACTAGAAGGGGATGTCGTCTTCTTCTTCCGCGGCCGACTCCGACTCGAAGGATTGGTCAGAGTCGTAGGTTTCGTACGTCTCGTCACGGCCGCCGAGGAAGCGGACGGTAAAGGCCCGAATTTCGTAGGAAGCGCCGACGGTGCCGTCCTGGCGCGTGAAAAGACGAGGGCCTCCGGTCTGGGGATCGGCCTCCAGGCGGCCTTCAACGAGGACGCGGCGTCCCTTGCTCAAATATTGGTTCACCGTCTCTGCCTGCCGGCCCCATACGGAAACGCGGAACCAGGTCGTTTGCTCTCTTTGTTCGCCCGTATTTCGGTCGCTCCAACGGCGATTGGTGGCGACGCTCAGGTTGGTCACGGCTGTGCCGTCCGCCATATAGCGCATTTCGGGGTCTCGCCCCAGGTTACCCACGATGATGATCTTCTGGTACATAGGTGTCTCTCCTTCTTAATCTGGCCCTTTACTGGCTGTGGCACTCGCGGCTCAATAGTAGCACCTTTTCGCCATTAAAGAAAGCAAACTTCCACACGACCATTATAGCACATATGTTCTGAAAATACCAGGATCAAAAGGGTTTGAAGACGGGAGCAGGGACGAGTTTTTTGGCCCATCCCTGCTCGCCAAAAGTGGAGGTGGTGGTTCGTTCAGACCCAGCCGCGCAGGCGTACGGCCTGAGCGACGCGGTCGATGGCGACGAGGTAAGCGGCGACGCGGTTGCTGACGTTCTTGCGCTGGGCCATGCTGTGCACGGCGTGGAAAGCCGTCGTCATGCTCTTATCGAGGCGACTCTGGATCAGATCGTCGTCCCAGTAGAACTGGTAGGCGTTTTGCACCATCTCGAAGTAAGAGACGGTTACGCCGCCGGCGTTGCAGAGGAAATCGGGGATAATGTACACGCCCTTCTCGTCGAGAATGTCGTCGGCCTCGGGCGTCGTCGGCCCGTTGGCGAGTTCGGCGATGATGCGCGCGCTGACGTCGGCGGCGTTCTGGCCCGTGATCTGATTTTCGATGGCGGCCGGGATGAGTACGTCGACGTCCAGCGTCAATAATTCTTCGTTGGTGATGGCATCGGCGCCGGGCATCTCGGGAACCCGTCCCGTCGTGCGCACATGGGCGGACGTCGTCTTATAATCCAGCCCCTGGCCGTTATAGACGCCGCCAAATTCGTCGCTCACGGCGACGACTTTCATGCCCAGCACGCTGGTGGCCAGGAGATGGGCGTGGGAGCCGACGTTGCCGTAGCCTTGAATGGCGCAGGTGCATCCTTCCAGTTCCATGTCCAGGGCGCGGCCGGTCTCGCGAATGGTGAAGATGCCGCCCATGGCGGTGGCCGGCGGGCGCCCGGCCGAGCCGCCCAGTTCCAGCGGCTTGCCGGTGATCACGCCCGGTTCGCGGTGGCCCATCAGGGTTTCGTACTCGTCGAGCATCCAGGCCATGATCTGGGCGTTGGTGTTGACGTCGGGCGCCGGCACGTCTTGTTCCAGTCCGACGTAACGGGCGATGTTGCGCATGTATCCGCGGCTCAGTCGCTCCATTTCCGACCGGGACAGTTCGCGGGGGTTGCAGATGACGCCGCCCTTGGCGCCGCCTAACGGCAGGTCGGCGACGGCCGTCTTCCACGTCATCCACGCTGCGAGGGCGCGCACCGTGTCAATCGTTTCGTCGGGATGAAAGCGAACGCCGCCCTTGGCCGGGCCGCGGGCGTCGTTGTACTGGACGCGGAAACCTTTGAAGATCTGCGTGCGGCCGTTGTCCATGCGCACGGGAATAGAAAAGTGGAACTCGCGCATTGGCTCGCGCAGAAAGGTGTGCATGTCGGGATCGAGCTGCAAGACGGCGGCAGCTTCGTCCAGTTGCGCCTGCGCAATTGCGAACGGGTTCAGGTTTTCGGTCATGATTTATCGTTTCTCCATTGTTCAGTTCGATCGGGCACCGGTAACCCCCCGTGAAACGTGAAACGGAACGGTCACCGTCTGTTCATTTTATACGAAAGGAAGGCCATCTCCCTATGACATTTTGCACAAAATTGTATCATCTTTATCATAAGTTGCGAACGGAGGAGAGGGGGGAGCGGCACGGCGCTGCGCATAGAAACCCGGTAAAAAGTTGCGACGGACGGTTGCTAAAAGGGGGGCGATGTGCTAGCATTCGGAGTGCTGTTGGGGTGTCGCCAAGTGGTAAGGCAGCGGACTTTGAATCCGCCATTCCCAGGTTCGAATCCTGGCACCCCAGTCTGCACGCAGGGGCGTTCACCTGAGCGCCCCTGCTTCGTTTAGGGGACTGGGGATTGGAGGATGGTAGAGGTACGCTGATTTCCAATCCGGGCGAACGGACAAAGATTAACGGGATGACGTCGAACATGACGCTGGCAGTTGTTTTACTTGCGGCCGGACACGGTTCGCGCATGCAATCGAAAAAGCAGAAGGTCCTGCACGAGGTGGGGGGAAAGCCAATGGTCCAGCACGTCTTTGAGGCGGCGGCGGCCGTGGCCGACCTGAAGCCCGTCCTCGTGGTTGGGCCGGGCGAAGAAGGGGCGCTGCGCCTGCTGGGGGATGCTGCTTCCTACGTCGTACAGAAAGAGCGGTTGGGCACGGGGCACGCCACGCTGGCGGCCCGCGACCTTTTGCGCGGGCGGGCCGAGCAGGTGCTGGTGGCTTATGGGGATATGCCGTTGCTGCGGGCGGAGACGTTTCGCCGGCTGGCGGCGACGCAGGCGGAGGAAGGAGCGGCCATCGCCATGCTGACGGTGATGGGGGACCCCGATTCTACCTTTGGCCGCGTGATCCGTGATGGGAGCGGCCGGGTGGCCGAGATTGTAGAAGTGGCCGAAGCTCATCTGCGGGAAGACACCGAAGCGATCCTTGCCACGCGCGAGCTAAACGTGGGCGTTTACTGTTTTGACGCGCCCTGGCTGTGGGAACAGATTCCGAACTTGCCCTTACGAGAAGCGCGCGAGGGTCCCGAGTATTATGTGACCGACATGGTGGGCCTGGCCGTGGCCCAGGGGCGCGCCGTGGAGGCCGTGGTCGTCGAGGATGCGGACGAAGGCCTGAGCGCCGGCACGCGGGAAGAACTGGCGACCGTGGAGAAGGCGTTCCGCCGCCGGGCCAACGAGAAGTGGCTGTCGGCCGGCGTGACCCTCGTCGATCCGGACGCTACCTACATCGATCCCGACGTGACCATCGGTCAGGATACCGTCATCTGGCCGAACACGTACGTGCAGGGAACCAGCGTCGTCGGAGAGGAGTGCATGCTGGGGCCGAATAGTATCATCCGCGACGCCGAGATCGGTGACGGTTGCCGCGTGCCGCACGCAGTGGTGGAGAACGTCACCCTGGCGGCCGGTACGGAGGTCGCGCCGTTCACGCACTTAGACGAGTCGTCGTGACGAGTGGGGCGTTGAGCGGCCGGCAAAATGCTCCGCGCCAGGCACGCTCCGCCCTCCAGTAAGACGCGCAAAAGGCTATCGGAGATGCAGGAACGAGAAGGTCAGGAAAGACGAGGTGAGTTGGAGCGAGCGGCCTGCGAGAGCCGGGCGCACGCTTACGCTCCTTATTCAAAGTTTCGGGTGGGAGCGGCCGTTCTGGCCGGCAGCGGCCGTATTTATACCGGCGTCAACGTGGAAAACGCCTCCTACGGGTTGACGACGTGCGCCGAGCGGGTGGCCATCTTCAAGGCAGTGGCGGCCGGGGAGCGGTCGATCAAGGCCGTCGCCGTTTGTACGGAAAGTGGGGTTGCGCCCTGTGGCCCCTGCCGGCAGGTGATGCGCGAGTTTGCCGGCGGTCCGGTTACCGTCTATTTGCTCGACGCCGACGGTCAAGGCCGGGAAACGACGCTGGAGGCGCTGTTACCCGACTCCTTCGGCCCGGAAGATCTGGAGGACGTCGAAGATTAGGGGATAATAGGGGTAATGGCCAGAGAACGCAGTTACCGGACGGAAGCCATCGTCCTCAAGCGAATGGACTTCATGGAAGCGGATCGCCTGCTCACCCTGTACAGCCGCGAACGGGGAAAGATTCGGGCGATTGCCAAGGGGGCGCGCAAACCGCAGAGCCGGAAGACGGGTCACGTCGAATTGTTCATGCGCACGCGCTTCCTCATTGCCCGGGGGCGGAATCTGGACATTATCACTCAGGCGGAGATGGTCGAGGCTTACCGGCCGCTGCGCGACGATCTGGTGCGGGCCACTTACGCCTCTTACGCGGTGGAGTTGCTGGACCGCTTTACCCCGGACGAAGATAAGAACCCGTCTCTGTACGATCTGTTGAGTGATGGACTGCGCTGGTTTGCGGCGACGGAGAAGTTGTTGCTGGCGGCCCGTTTTTACGAGTTGCGCCTGCTGAATTTATCGGGCTTTCGTCCCCAGTTTTTCCGTTGTGTTTCCTGTGACGAGGAGATTGAGGAGCAGGATCAATTTTTCAGCGCGGAGATGGGCGGTTTGCTTTGCCCCGATTGCGGCGACGTCGACAAGGGAGCGCGCCGTATTTCGGCGGCGGCCGTCAAAGTGCTGCGCTATCTCCAGACCCGGCGCTGGTCGACGGTGAGGCAGCTGGGATTGCGCCGCGAATTGCACACGGAGTTGGAAGAGGTGATGCATTACTACCTGACGTATTTGCTGGAACGCAACTTGAAATCGGCCGATTTTTTACAGCGTCTGCGGCGGGAGGCCAGATTGTTTGCGCCGGCCGATTCTGGGGAGTAAGGTTGATAACCGATCAGGGAAGTAGAAGGAAGAAGAATGAGTGAAGGTTTGACTTTTCAGGACGTCATTTTGCGCCTGCTCGACTACTGGGAGGAGCAGGGGTGCCTTATCTGGCATCCACATAACGTACAGGTGGGGGCGGGGACGATGAACCCGGAGACGGTGTTGCGCGTGCTGGGGCCGGAGCCGTGGAACGTGGCTTACATCGAGCCCAGCATCCGACCGGACGACGGCCGTTTTGGCGACAACCCCAACCGCATGCAGCAGCATTACCAGTTGCAGGTTATTTTGCAGCCCGATCCGGGCAATCCCCAGGAACTGTTTCTTAAGAGTCTGGAAGCGATAGGAATCGATCCCCGGGAGCACGACATCCGTTTTGTGGAAGACAACTGGGAAAGCCCGGCGCTGGGCGCCTGGGGCCTGGGCTGGGAGGTGTGGCTGGACGGCCAGGAGATCACGCAATTTACCTATTTCCAGCAGGCCGGCGGGCTGGAGCTGGACCCGGTGGCGGTGGAGATTACGTATGGCCTGGACCGCATCGTTCTTGCCCTGCAGGGCGTCGACGCCGTGTGGGAGATCGATTACGGAGCCGGCGTCCGTTATGGCGACGCTTTACTGCGCAAAGAAATCGAGCATTGTGAATATTATTTCAACGTGGCGGACGTAGAGGCCCTGCGCGAGCTATACGACGTCTACGAACGGGAGGCGCGCCGTTGTATTGAAGCCGGCCTGGTGGTGCCCGCCCACGATTATAATCTTAAATGCTCGCACACGTTTAACGTGATGGACACGCGAGGCGCTATCGGCGTTACGGAGCGGGCCCAATATTTCCGGCGTATGCGCGACGTGGCCGCCGAGATTTCGGAGCTTTACGTGGCGCAGCGGGAGGAGATGGGACACCCGTTCTTCGAGGTGGCGCCGTGGCAGGGCGGATTGCACGGTGCGCAGCGGGAAGATGAAGGACGACCGGAGGGCGAACGATCAGGCGGCGAGCAGCGGTCAGCGCCCTCCGACTCGCAAACGTTCGTCCTGGAAATCGGCAGCGAAGAGCTGCCGGCCGACGATCTGACGGCCGCCCTGAGGCAATTGGACGTGGCCGCCCCCGAGTTGCTGGACGAGCTGCGCCTGGAGCATGGGGGCGTGGACGTCCACGGCACGCCGCGCCGGCTCAGCGTCATCGTCCACGACCTGGCCCCGCGCCAGAGTGATCTGGAGACGGAGATGAAGGGACCGCCGGCGGAGGTGGCGTTTGACGAGGAAGGGCAGCCGACGCGGGCGGCCGAGGGCTTTGCGCGCAGCAAGGGCGTGAGCGTGCACGCGTTGCACGTCGTGGAAGAGGGGGAGAAGCGCTACGCTGCGGCCGTCGTCCGCGAGGAGGGCCGGCCGGCGATGGAAGTGTTGGCCGAGGCGCTGCCGGAACTGATTGCCGGGCTCAGATTTGAGAAGAGCATGCGCTGGAATGAGACGAACGTAGCGTATAGCCGCCCGCTGCGCTGGATCGTGGCCCTCTTCGGCTCCCACGTTGTGCCCTTTACGTATGCCGGCGTTGAGAGCGGCGATACCAGCCGTGGCCTGCGCCCTTATGACTCGCCTCCGATTCGCATCGAGGATGCGGCTAATTACGAGCAATTGATGGCAGCGAATGGAATCGTCATCGACGTGGCGAAGCGGCGGGCGATTATTGAGGCGAACGGCGGGCAACTGGCTGCGGAGAAGGGGGGCGGGATCCCTGACGATCCGGGCCTGCTGGCTGAGGTGACGAACCTGGTGGAACGGCCGACGCCCCTTATCGGTTCCTTTGAGGAGCGCTTTCTGGACCTCCCGGCTGCCGTGCTCATCGCCGTTATGCGTAAACACCAGCGCTACTTCCCCGTCCAGGGGGCAGACGGTGATCTCTTGCCGTACTTCGTCGCCGTGCGCAACGGAGACCGGAAACATCTGGAGACGGTGATCGACGGTAACGAGCACGTCATTCGCGCGCGCTTTGCCGACGCGGAGTTCTTTTACAGGCAGGATACGAAGCAGCCGCTGGAGGCGTTTCTGCCGGAGCTGGAAACGCTGACGTTCCAATCGGATCTGGGGTCTATGTTGGACAAGGTGCACCGGTTGGAGAAACTGACGCCGCGGATTGCCGCCATGCTGTCGCTTTCCGACGAGGAAGTGGAGGCGGCCAACCGGGCGGCCGCCCTTTCTAAGGCCGACCTGGCGACGAGCATGGTCGTGGAGATGACGTCTCTCCAGGGGATCATGGGCGGCCATTATGCGCGCCTGAGCGGCGAGCCGGAGCCGGTGGCGCAGGCGATTGCCGAACAGTATGAGGCGGTGAGCGAGACGCGGCCGGGCCTGGCGCTGGCGCTGGCCGACCGCCTGGATAGCCTGGTGGGGCTATTTGCCGTCGGGCTGGCTCCCAAGGGCTCCAACGATCCGTTCGCTTTGCGCCGCATGGCCATCCACGTGGTAGAGAATCTCATTGGCAACGGCCAGGAATTTGACCTGCGCGTGGGGCTGGCCGAGGCGGCCGCGCTGCTCCCTGCTCCCAGCGACGAGCACCTGCTCTTTGCCGTGCTGGACTTCATCGCCGGGCGATTGGAGGCGTCGCTGCGCGACGAGGGCGCGCCGGCCAACGTCGTGCGCGCCGTGCTGGAGGAAAAGGCGCATAATCCGTACGCCGCTGCGCGGGCGACGGCGGCGCTTCAGGAGGCAACGGAGGCGGCGGAGTGGGAAACGTTGCTCGACGCTTACGCGCGCTGCGTGCGCATCACGCGCGACCAGGAGGAGGCGTTCCCTCTGCGGCCGGAGGCTTTTACCAGGCCGGCGGAGCAGCAGTTGCTGGCAGCGTATGAAGAGGCGGCCGCGGCGAAAGACGGCACGGTACCCACCCTCGTGGCCTCGCTGCGGCAGCTTGAGCCGGCTATTAGCCGTTTCTTTGAGGACGTGCTGGTGATGGACGAGGATCCGGCCGTGCGTAAGAATCGGCTGGCCTTGCTTCAGCGCGTGGCATCCCTGGCGGAGGGTGTGGCCGACCTCTCGGAACTGGAAGGGTTCTAATTCCTTATTCCGGTCCCATTTGTGTTACACTGTAGGGGCGCCATTCGCCAATTGCCCATTTCGGGAGGACGTGATGAGAACGGTTGTCTGGATTGCGGTCGCACTCTGGTTTTTGACGCTCGTGGCGTGTAGCCAGGAGGAGGAGACGCCGACGCCTCTACCGGAAAGTGAGGCGACGGCAACCGGGGAGGCGGCTGCGCCCACGGCGACGCCGACGGCGGTTGCCACGGCCACGGCCGTGCCGACGCAAACGCCGGCCCCGACGCCCGTTCCGGAGCCAACGGCCACGCTCGTTCCGACGCCGACGCCTTTACAGCTGACCATCCTGGACGTCACTGTGACGGACGCCGGTAGCGGAGAGGTCGTTCCCGGTGCCGTGGTGCGGCTATCCAATGAGAGTCTCGGTTTTGACGCCAGTTTTGTGACGGATGCGTCCGGCGAGGCGTCCTTTATCGGCATGGAGCCGACGACGACGAGCGTTTATACGGTTCGGGTCAGTGCGTCCGGCTACCGTCCCCACGAGATGGAGGTCGTCCTTGAACGAGGGGTTACGGAGGTGAGCGTCGAGCTGGAATCTGGCGTTGTGGGCACGACGACGACGGCGACTAACCTGCGCGAGACACCGCGCTTCGACGCCGAGGTGCTGGCGGAGATTCCGGAAGGAGAGGCTCTGCCGATCCTCGAAGTCAGCATTGACGAGGAGTGGGTGCGGGTGCGGACGGCCGAAGGACAGGAAGGATGGGTCTTTGTCAACTTACTGGAGATCGAGGGGGACCTGGCGATGGCGGGCGAGGAACCGGTGACCTCGACGGCGACGCCGGCGGCCACAGCAGTGGTCACGCCGACGGTGACGGTTACGATCACAGTTACGGCGACGGCCACCGCTACGGTGGCTGCCACAGCAACGCCGGCGGCTGAAGGGGGGTTGCCACCCCGGCCGGCGCCTGTGCCTTTCGCCGCCGAGGCGTTCCGGGACAGCATGGTAGCGCTGCGAACGACGTTGGAAGCGCTGGGCGGTTATTTCGACCGCGTTGCGGCCGGGGGCGACCCGGACTGCGAGAATTTCGTCGACCTGTACGGGTCGGTTAACGCCATTACGACATACACAGATATTCCCGAAGATTGGCAGGGGTTGCACGAGCTGTACGTGGATGTGGCGGATGACGTGCTGGAGAGTAACGAAGACGTCTATCTGACCTGTGTGCAGGGCGGCGATTTGAGTCCACTCAACCGAAGCCGGGCGCGCACGGGAATCAACGAGGCGCTGGAGCGGTTGATCCCCCTGATCCAGCTGGTGGACAGCCGCCTGGAAGAGGAAGGGTAGCGGGTGCGCGGCCGGATCTGACGTCCGTAAAAATGGCCTTATAAAGTTGCCGATCTACCGGCTTTTCGCTATAATGCTTGACGCTCTGGCGCCATAGCTCAGTGGTAGAGCGGGGGACTCATAAGCCCTAGGTCGTTGGTTCGAATCCAACTGGCGCCACACTGAGGCCCGGCTAACGCCGGGCTTTTTGCTTTCCCCTCCACATAACGCAGGGCGTTATAATTTTGCCCACCCTCCCTGATAAGGTTATAATCTTTTCGGATCGCGTTTACTTACCCGGAAGGTATTGCTCAGGCGATTTGCCCGTTTCCCGGAAATGGATCTGGATGAATCCGGTGCACCTTACAAGGGGACGCTCCAAAGGTGACGCTCTATTTACGCCAGTATCCGGGAAGCGACCCGAGTCGATACTCCAGAAAAGAATAAGGACTCCCATGCTTGATTTTTCTCTCACCGACGAACAAAAGAGCGCTGCTGAGATGGTCAAAGATTTTGCCGAGCGCGAGGTCTATCCGACCATCAAAGAGTACGATCGTAAACAAGAGATGAACCCGGACGTCCTGCCACGCATGGCAGAGCTGGGTATTCTAGGCATCAATCTCCCTGTGCGTTACGGGGGGCAGGGGTTTGATTACGTGACGCTGGGATTGGTGTGCGAAGAGTTGGAGCGCGTTGACACGACGCTGCGCGTCGTCATGTCCGTTCACGTTGGCCTCAATAGCATGGGGGTGTTTCAGTGGGGAACGGAAGAACAGAAGCAGCGCTTTCTGACGCCCCAGGCGCGGGGCGACAAGTACGCGGCCTACTGCCTCACCGAACCGGGGGCGGGCTCTGACGTGGCTTCTATGCGCTCTACGGCGCGCCGCGATGGCGACGACTACGTGATTAACGGCGAGAAGATGTGGATCAGCCTGGCGACGGTGGCCGACCATTTCCTGTGGTTTGCCAAGACAGACCCGGACGCCGATCCGCAGCACGAGGGGATTTCGGCCTTCATGGTCGAGGCGGACATGCCGGGCGTGACGACGGGGGACATTCACGGGAAGCTGGGGGTGCGCGCCGGTTCGACCGGGTGGGTGAACTGCGACGACGTGCGCGTGCCGGCCGAGAACCGCATCGGTCACGAGGGCGAAGGGTTTAAGATTGCCATGAGTTGCCTGGACAACGGCCGTTTTACGGTGGCTTCCGGGGCAACGGGCCTGATTCGCGCCTCTTTGGAAGCGTCCACGAAATACGCGCAGGAGCGGGAAACCTTTGGCGAGCCCATTGCCCAGCACCAACTGATCCAGCAGAAGATCGCGCAGATGCAACAGTGGTATGATTGTGCCAGGTTGCTCTACTTACGCGCCGCCTGGCTGAAGAACGAGGGGGTGCGCAACACGCGCGAAACGTCGATGGCCAAGTGGTACGCCACCGACATGTCATTTCAGGCAGCGCATGAAGCGGTCCAGGTACACGGCGCCTACGGGTACTCGGACGAGTACGACGTGGAGCGTTATTTGCGGAACAGTCGCGGGGCCATCATTTATGAGGGCACCAGCGAAGTTCACCAGTTAATCCAGGCGGGCTATGCCTTTGGTTGGCGCCGTGACAAGCCGCTCCGTTGCGAGTTGCCGGCCTATGATCCCGAATTCTGGCAGGCGGAGGAGTAGCCCCAGGCCGAACGTTCATTAATTGTTTATTTCTCGATCACCGAACCGACTACGCCTTTACGGGCTTAGCATCGTAGTAGAATGGAGGTTCTTCAATGAAAGTTGTCGTGTGTGTTAAACAGACGCCCAGCACCACGGCCGTCTTTAGCGTTGACGGCAGTGGCAACGTAAGCTGGGAAGATCCCGGCGGGAAGCCCCACGTGGTGAATCCCTGGGATGAGTATGCAGTGGAAGAAGCTATCCGTTTGCAGGAAGAGCACGGCGGAGATGCCATCGCCCTGACGCTGGGCGACGAGGAGAGTAAGGAAGCCCTCAAGACGTGTCTCGCCATGGGTTGTACCGAAGCCATTGTTGTCTCTGATGAGGCGTTTGCCGGATCGGACACGCGGGGTACGGCGCGCGTGCTGGCTGCGGCTATCGAGAAGCTGGAGGACGTGGACGTCGCCTTCTTTGGCAAGCAGGCGATCGACGGCGATACGGGGCTGACGCCCATGCAGGTCGCCGTCACGCTGGGCTGGACGCCTCTCACGTTTGTGTCGGCCATCAAGGAGATCGATTTTGACGGCGGCTCTATTACGGTAGAGCGGTTGGTGCAGGGCGGCAAGCAGACGGCAACGGCCTCTCTCCCGGTGGCGATCAGCGTGGTAAAAGAGATTAACGAGCCCCGTTATCCGTCCTTTATGGGGATTCGCAAGGCGAATCGCGCGACGATTCCCACGTGGACGGCCGCCGACCTCGAAGTCGAAGAAGGCGTTGCCGGCGCCTTTGCCAGCAAGGTGGAGTGGTCCAACATCTACGAGCCGCCCCCGCGGGACACGAGTGTGGAGATCATCGAAGCGGAAACGGTTGAAGAGCAGGCAAAGATCCTGGCTGACCGGCTGTTTGAGGAGAAAGTGATATGAGCGGCGTCTGGGTATGGATTGAACACGAAGAAGGTAACGTCGTCTCCGTCGGCCTGGAAGCATTGGGTACGGCGCGGCGCATCGCGGGCGATCTGGGCGAGATGGTGACGGCCGTGGTGACAGGCCACGAAGTGCAAGGCGTGGCGGACCAGGCATTCAATTATGGGGCCGACGCCGTGTTGGGCGCCGACGACGAAACGCTGGCCGGCTTTCGAGTGGAGGCACACGGACCGCTGGTTGCCCATCTGGTCGAGGAGCGGGAACCTGCCGTTTTCCTTACGGGAAATTCGATTGACGGTCGCGACCTCGCCGCCTGGGTGGCCGCTCAACTGGATCTGGGGTTGGTGCCGGACGGTACCGGCGTTCGCGTCGAGGACGGCACCGTCGTCGTCACGCGGCCGGTGTACGCCGGCAAGTTGCTCAGCGACGCCGTCGTGACCGATGGCGTGCAGGTGATCACCCTGCGCAGCCGGGCCTTTGCCCAGGCTGAAGAGACCGGGGGAAGCGGCGAGGCCGAGTGGGTCGATCCCGTGGTGGCCGAAGAGGAGGTCCCTACCAAGATCGCCGGTTTCGAGAGCGCTGGGGGCCAGGTCAGTCTGACGGACGCGCGCATTATTGTCAGCGGCGGCCGTGGCGTCGGAGGTCCCGAAGGGTTCGAACCGATCCGCGAACTGGCGGAGGTATTAGGCGGCGCCGTGGGCGCATCCCGTGCGACCGTGGACGCCGGTTGGATACCGTATGACCATCAGGTCGGCCAGACCGGGAAGACGGTTAGCCCCGACCTGTATATCGCCAACGGCATCAGCGGCGCCATCCAGCATCAGGCCGGCATGCGTACGTCAAAGGTCATCGTGGCCGTTAATACCGATCCGGATGCGCCGATCTTCAAGATTGCCCATTACGGCATCGTCGCAGACCTTTTCGACGTGGTGCCTGCTCTTACGGAGGAATTCCGTAAGCGGCTGGATTAAACGAGCGGTTTTTCCAGGGAGGGCCCTTTCGTTATAATCGGAAATGGCAGTGCAGCCGGGCAATAAGCCTAATGCAAGTGTAACTCTGTACCCTTGAACGCCCATCCTCCCGGAGGTTGACGGTGCCGAGTTGCTCATTAGCCTGCGATGAAAACCTCCGGGACGATTTCACGAATCAGCTGGATTGCTGCACGAAGCAGGTTGGTGCTCCGGTGCCTTTAGCAAATGGAGGAGACGTTCTCTGAAAGAGCAGCTTGAAGGGCGGGTGATTAAAGCCCAGAGCGGGTTCTTCACCGTCGAAACGGATGAAGATACGTACGTTTGCCAGATCCGGGGGCGCTTGAAGCAGGAGCGCAAAGATACGGACCTCGTGGCAATCGGTGATTGGGTGACGATCTCGGTTGCTCCCGACGGCACGGGCCTCATCGAGTCGGTGGCAGAACGGGAAAGCGTCCTCTCGCGCGCCCGCCCCTCTCCCTACGAAAAACGGAAGGTCCTGGAAGACCAGGAACAGGTGCTGGTGGCCAACCCGGACCAGGTCGTTTTTGTCTTCTCCATCAGGAAGCCGCGGCCGAGCCTGCGCAAACTGGATCGCTTTCTGGTCGTGGCGGAAATGAATGAGCTACCGGCCGTCATCTGCGTGAACAAGATCGATCTCGCCCGCTCTGGAGAGGCGCAAGAGCAGTTCAGCCTTTACGAGGAGATCGGCTATCCCGTGCTTTACACGAGCGCCAAGACGCGCGAAGGTCTGGACGAACTCAACGATTGTTTGCGGGGAAAGATCTCTGTGCTCGCCGGCTCATCCGGCGTGGGTAAGTCGAGTTTGCTCAACGCCATGCAGCCCGGCCTGGGGCTGCGAGTGAAGGAAGTGAGCGAGGCGACGGAGAAGGGGTTGCACACGACGCGGCACGCCGAGTTGTTTCCGCTGGACGAGGGCGGATACGTCGCCGACACGCCGGGCATTCGCGCGCTGGCCCTGTTCGACGTCGAACCGCAGGAGCTGGACGGTTACTTCCGCGAGATAGCGCCGCTGGTGCCTCATTGCCAGTTCAGCGATTGCTCGCACGTCCACGAACCGGGGTGCGCCGTGCGCGAAGCGGTGGAGGAGGGCCAAATTTCGGAAGAGAGGTATAATAGCTACCTGCGCCTGCGCGAAGAGCACGAGGCGCTGGACGAGGAAATGTACTGAGCGAGATGCGGCCGATGAGGACGTGGTTGAAATGGATTGCCGTCGCCGGTGGATTGGTGATTCTGGCAGTCGCCTGCCGGGAGATGGACCGTATGTCTACCGGACCGTCGGGAACGGGCTATTCGGTCCTGTCGCAGTTTGAGGCGTTTTACGAAGAACACGGCCAGCAGCGGATCTTCGGCGAACCGATTACGGGTGAGTGTGTGGCGGACGACGGCGACGCCGTGCAGTACTTCCAGCGCATGCGGCTGGAAAGCGATGAAGAGGGCGAGGAGGTGACCGTTTATCCGCTGGGCGAGTGGGCGTACGATGGCGTCCAGCGACGTCTGCCGGCCCCGGTCCCTGAAAGCGACCAGGAGCGTTTTTTCCCGACGACGGGCTTTACGGTGCAGGACGAATTCCTGGCCTTCTACGAAGCGAACGACGGAGAGACGGTTCTGGGAACGCCCATCTCGCCGCAGCTGGACGAGGGAGAGTTGCGCGTCCAATATTTCGAAAGGGGTCGCTTGGAGTGGCACCCTTCGGCGCCCCGCGGGCAACGCGTTCAGGTCGGCATGCTCGGACAAGCCCATTACGATCAGGGCGGAGCGGCAAACCTGGAGTGTGACGCCATCGCCCGCTTTGGGGAAGACGAGGTGCCGGACGGCACGGCCGTTCGCGTCAGCGCCTCGGTCAGCGCGCCGATCCTTTATGAGGAAGATGAGCAGGTCATCTTTGTGAAGGTGGCCACGCCGGCCGGTATTCCTTTTGACGACATCCCGGTGGAGGCGGACGTCTCCTACCGCGGCGAGACGTTTACCGTTGCCCTCGGCCGAACCAACGGCGAGGGCGTGGTGAGTGGGCCTCTGGAATTGCCTGAGTTTGAACCGGGCCACGAGGTTGGCGTGCAGATCAGAGCCGGCAACGTGGGGGAGACCGCGCTCACGTTTCGCACGTGGTGGTAACGAAAGAGGGGGCGCCGGCCGTAGAGCCGACACCCCGTCTTCGCGTTTGTTAGCGGCGCCTACGCCTAGGACCGCCGCCAGATGTGCCTGCGGCGCGAGAAGATGATGGCGCCGGACAAAAAGAGGGGGAGGATGAGGGCGGCGGTGCAGAGGGAGCTGCGGCCGCCGGCCGGCGTTTCTTCTACCGACTCCGGCTCTGTCGTTGCAAGGGCGGGCGTCGCTTCGGTTGCGGCAGGAGACGTTTCACCGGTGGCGGTGACTTCCGGTAAGGTTATTTCTGTCTGACCCTCACCTTCGACGATTTCGTAAGCCACACCGTCGTAAACGACCAGCACGCGCGGACCCAGGGCCATGTATTGGCCCAGCTCCGGGGCGGCTGAGAGCAGGTCGAAGTAAGCGTCGCTGGCGAAGCCGACCCGTTGCGGCGTCTGGCTGTCGGCCTCGAAAGCGGTGTCGATCCACACACCGTCGCGGTAGACGAACGTTTTGCTGCCCACAGTTTCGATGGCGCGGCGCTCAACCTCAACCATTTCACCTTCTACCTCAACCTCGGTGACGACGCGGGTCACTTCGACAGGCTGGGGCGCTTCGGCAGCCGCCAGTTCCCCGGCTTCTTCTGCTTCGTCCACGGCTTCGGCGCCGGTGACGGGGGCCGGTTCTTCGGCTGCGGCCATTTCTTCATCCACGATCATGTCCCGGCCGCTCTGGGTGAAGATATCTTCCTCTTCGATGAGGTAGCTGGTATAGGGCGTGATGATGCCGTAGCGGATGCTGAGGTTGACCACACTCTGCACCAACTCTTCATTTTCGCCGTGCAGCCGGATTTGCTGGAGAAGGTGGCCGATGGCCCGCGTGGCCCACAGGCGGGGGATGAATTGATCGCCGCCCTGGCTGCGGAAGACGTTGTCTTCGTAAACAAAGGTCTGGGTCTCGCCGTTGAGCTCGCCGCGCAGCGTAATGGTCGCTGGACCTCCCTGGCGGTAGCGGCCGGCGACGGCCAGTTGTGTGCCGGCAAAGAGGTCGGGCAACTCGGCCGGGTAGAGTCGTTCGACGGTCACCCCGTCGACCTCGAGGGTGACGTCGGCCAGCACCGGCGTGCTCACCTTGGCGTAGAAGCCGCTCACGGCCTCGTCAATCGCTTCGCCCGGCCGCACGTAGGTCGTCGTCCCCCGGTGGTTTTCGGTGAGGCCGTCCAGAAGCAGGGTGTCGACGTCGTTGCCCACGCCGAAAGCGAAGAGGCGTGCGCTGGACGGGGCCGCTTCCCCGACGGCGTCGAGCAGTAAGGGCGTTTCCACGATGCCTTCTGTAGCCAGACCGTCGGTGAGGAAGATGACGGTGAGGGGGCGCTCCGCGTCGGCCTGGTTCATCGCCTCCAGCAGCGCCAGGCTGATGTTGGTGCCGCCTATCGCCTCCAGACGGTCGATGAAGGGCAGGGCGTCGGCGGCGTCGGCGGCAGGGATCAACTCCGGCGCGTAAGTGCGCACGCCGGTGCTGAAGGCGACGACGTTGAAGCGATCCTGGGGGTTCAAGCGTTGTACGACGTAACGGGCGGCCTCTTTTGCCTGGGCCATCTTCTCCCCTTCCATGCTGCCGGACGTGTCTAGCACGAGGATGACGTCTTTGGCCACCACGTCCTCCGGGTCGACCTCCACGGTGGGAGCGACCAACATCAGGAAGAAGCCGTCCTCGCCGGCCTCTTTGTAGCTGAGCAGGTTAAGGCCGATTTCTTCCGGGCTGACGCTGTAGTAGAGTTCGAAATCTTTCTCTGCGGTCACGTCGCTGGCCTCGTAGCCGGCCGTGGCCTGGAACTCGCCGTCGCGGTTGACGGCCACCGGGTGGCTGGGTGAATAGATGGCGCGAATGGCTTCGTCGGAGCGCACGTCGACGCGGATGCTCTGGGTATCCAGCGGGGCGTTGGTGTAGAGATCGGTGGATTGGGGGTAGACGTAGTGGATGAGGCCGTTGTCGGCCGGCAGGATCTGTGTGTACTCGATCTCGATGCGTCGCTCGTCCTGGGCCGGGATGGGGAAGACGTTGGCCTGGATGGCGCCGGTCCCCACGTATTCCAGGAGGGCGGGGTCGCGCAACTGACGCACGATCTCGTCATAGATGGCGCGAGCTTCCCCTGCTTCGAGGATCTTGGCTTCGATAGGCTGCCCGTCCACCCACATCGTCAACTGGTTGACGGCCGCTCCTTCAGGCAAAGGAAATAGATAGACGCCCTCGGCGATGCCGTCGCCTTCGTTGACGAACAACTGCTCGATGTGGGTCGTTGCCACCTGATCTTCGATGGTGACGTCGACGCGCTGGTATGCGATGCGCAGGCGACCGGTATCCCAGATGGGGGGTGGCGGGAGCGGTTCAGACGGCGCCGGGGGGCGCGTGGCGTCTTGGGCGCTTGCCGGCGTGGCGCCGGCGGCGAATAACAGACTCAGGAACAGAATGAGGATAAACGTTATCTTCTTCATGCGGAACCTCCTTTTAACGAGAGCCGGGTCTTGTCGCCTCTATTTGATAGACGTCGACACCCGGTAAGAAGTTCCGCAAGAAAAAGCGGGCCAAACGGCAGGTCGCTTTGTGTGGGGTTATTCTGGTGGTTTGTCCAGGGGGGGCGCCACGGCGAGGAAGTCTTGGGCGAAGCGGCGGCCGTATTCGTCGAGAAGCGCCTGTACCCGTTGGGCGTCAGGGGAGCGGACGATGAGGCCCGCGTGGTGCTTCTTGTCCTGCAAACGCCACACGACCTCGGGCTCGTCGTAATGGGAGGTGTCCGGCCATTCTTGTCTGGCCAGGCAAACCAGAAGCCCCGCGTATTCGCCGCGGGACGTAGGCGGCTCGTAGGGTTCCTCCCGTATCTGGGCCACCTCGATCTTGGCCCACTCCTCCCAGAGATTGACGCCGGTGGCCGCCTCGACCATCTCGTGGATGTTGGCGCCGCCGACGCGGGCGGCCGTTTCCAGGAAGTAGAAGCGGCCGTCCTGACCTTTGATAAACTCGGCGTGGGTGGCGCCGTGTTCCATGCCCAGGGCGTTCTGCAACTGTTCGTTCATTGCCAGGATGGCGGCCGCTTCCTCATCGTCATCGGGCAGGGTACGAGTCATGAAGACGCCGCCTTGGTGGGCAACGTTCATGGGGGGCTGGTTGTACTTGCTGGCGACGGCGAAGACGACGCGGCCGCCGGAGACGATGCCGTCGACGTGGAAGACCTGGCCCGGCACGTAATCTTCCAGGAGGAAGAAGGATTGTTCGTCTCCCAGTTCTTCGAGCCGCTGCCACAACTCTTCGCCGTGGTGGATCTTCTTGATGCCCATGGCGCCCGCTTCGGAGCGCGGCTTGAGTACCCAGGGCGGCGGTACCCGATCCATGAAAGCGCGCAGGCGGTCGTAATTGAAGACGGGCGTAAAGGCCGGGACGGGGAGGCCGGCTTTGCTGGCTTCCATGCGCATGGCCAGTTTGTCGCGGAAGTGGCGGACCAGCGATTCGCCGATGCCGGGCAGGCGCAGATGTTCGCGCAACGCGGCGGCCGTTTCCACGTCGTAATCGTCAAGGGGGATGATGCGGTCGATGATCCGCTCGCGCGCCAGATAGCTGACGGCGTAGATGATGTCCGGCCGTTTGGAGAGGTCGGGGATCAGAAAGCGCTCGTCGATGCTGTCGGCCGGCCACGGCTCATCGGCCAATTTCTCTTTGGTGATGAGGATCACGCGGGCGCCCAGCCGTTTGGCTGCCTGCAAAAAGTCGGCGCCTTTGAAGTAACTGGCCAGGCACAAGAGGGTAACGGATCGGCTATCGTTCATTTTTCTCTCCCGAATGCAGCTTCAATCGATCGTTCGCGATATTATGTACTGGTGACCTGGCAAGTTGTTTCCTGCATTTCCCCGGAAACTTTGATTGTCCTCCGTCGACGATGACGCTACGGCAGTTTCCGGGGAAATCGTTTCAGCGTTCAAGCTAACGTTGCATCTAGCGGCGGGCGACGATAAAGGTGGGGACGGATGAGCCGCCGCCGGCCGTCACGTTCAGCAGGGGATCGGTGGCCAGGCGCGTGAGGCAGCCGTCTACGTATTCGCCGTAAAAGATGAAGGGCGCCGTGTCTAGCATCCGGTCGCCGACTCGTAGTTGGCCGTCGACGACGCTGGGGTACGGTTCCTGAGGAATGACGACCTTTTCTTGCACGACGTGGGGGCTTTGCAGCGCTTTTTCGACCGCTTCTTCCCATTCTGATTGGTCCACCAACCAGCCGAGGACGATGCCGTGACCGCCGTAGTCGTCGTTAGGCTTCAGGACCATGCGGTCCTTTTCCTGCAAGATGAAAGGGATGAGGTCCACTTGGCGGCCGTCGTGTTCGCTGTAGCGTTCTTCGACACGGCGCGTCCAGGGAATGTGGCGGGCGATGGCTTCGCGCTCTTGCTTTGTGAAGAGGTGGGCGTTCTTTTCGTCGCTGAGGACGGCGAGGCTGGCTTTCTTGTAGAGCAGCTTGCAGCGGAAGGGGTTGACCATGCAGACGGCTCCATCTCTGACGGCCCGCACGATTGGATGCTCCAGGCCGCCCTGTTCTACCAGTTCTGTGATGAGGATGCGCTTGTAGATGAGGGTGATATGGTAGTCACCGACGCGCAGTTCGCCGTTCCGGTACTCGACCTCATGGGGGGCGCAGATGATGCACTCCAACCCCTGGGAGCGGAAGTAGTCGAGGAAGAGGCGAAATTCGCTATAGGTGGGGACGTCTTCCCAATCCATGATGGCCACGCGCGGCGGTTCGGAGCGGCCGCCGGCCCAATGGCGGTAGGCGTCCAGGAGAGCGTGCATGACGCGGTAGCGGGTCGTCAGGGAGCGGACTTCGTATTTGTGGAAGAATTCGCGCATGATGGGCAGGCCGTAGAAGACCTCGGAGAGGACGTCGTTGTAGGCGGAAGCGGCCGGCACTTCGGCGTTGTACTCGGTGAAGCAAAGGGTGTCGCTGCCCGGGAGGTAGAAGGCGTCCAGCCGGGAGACGGGCGTCGGGTAGGGGTAGCCGGGATCGTAGCGGAGCAGCTCTTCTTCCCAGTCAAAAAGACCGAACTGCCGGCGTATGGTCTCGTCTTCCATGGCTGCCCGGTATGCTTTGTCGAAGGCGGTGAGCAGGGGCTGGATGCTCGTTTGCAGGAAGCGATATTGGGGATAGGTAAGAAAGCGGGGGCGGAGTACGGTGCACAGCGGCCGGGAACCGAAGAAGAGACCGTGGCGGCGTAATTGATCGTCCAGTTGCGCCTGTGATTCCAACGCCAGGGAAGGCGTCAGCAGATCGTGATAGGTGCGAATGGCGTCCTCTAGTCCCATGCTCTCCTTTCCTGCAGACGGGATTGGGTCACGAAGGCAGGCGGCCGGAGGCCGGGCGCCCTCTTCCCGTTTCCCATCGCTAATCGTCGGCGAACCACTGGTTCCAGCGCAAGGT
Source organism: Promineifilaceae bacterium (SeqCode) (assembly GCA_033722615.1). Taxonomy (GTDB): domain Bacteria; phylum Chloroflexota; class Anaerolineae; order Promineifilales; family Promineifilaceae; genus JAAYYY01. The sequence goes on along the minus strand of JAWVYQ010000013.1, from coordinate 2,881 downwards.
TTCGGCCTGAGGCTGCGGATCGCGGGCCATTTCTATGGCCATGTCCGCCATGGCGTTGACCACCCAGTCAAAGTAAAAGGGGGTCAGCGAGTAGACGTCCATGTCCGGGGCCGGATTCATGAAATCGATGGCATAGGGCACGCCGTCCTGGATGGCCCACTCCACGGTGTTCATGTCGTAGCCCAGCGCCTGAACCAGCCGCAGGGAGTCCTGGACGATCCGCTCGCCCATTTCGGGCGTCAGGTGTTCGTGCTCTACGTAGTATTTACGCTCGCGCGGGTCGTATTTCATGGGCAGCACTTCGCTCTGTCCCAGACACATACAGCGCACGTAATGTTCCCAGTGGATGAATTCCTGAACGACCATTGTCAGCAGACCGGATTGATCGTAATTGTGGATCAACTCGTCTTTCGATTCACAGATGTACACGTCTTTCCAGCCGCCGCCGTGGGCGTCTTTCAGGACGCAGGGCAGGCCCACGTAATCGATAACGGCGTCCCACTCGACCAGATCAAGATTGCGCAGGCTGTCGGGGTGAACGATGCCCGGCACGTACTCCTTGTTGGGGAGGACGAGGGTTTTGGGGCTGGCCACGCCCAGTTTGGTGGCCAACGACGCTTCGAAATATTTGTCGTCGGCCGTCCACATGAACGGATTGTTGACCACTCGGGTGCCCTGTAAGACGGCGTTTTTCAGGTAACTCCGGTAATAGGGAACCTCGTGGGAGATACGGTCGATGATTACGGCGTAGGGATTGGGTTCGTCCATCCGGGTGCCGCTGAGCTTGACGTACTCAGCCACGACGCCGGCGTCCCGTTCGTTCACTTCTTCGATGAATGCGGGCGGAAAGGACCACTCGCGCCCGACCAGTAAACCAACCTTCAGCGTCATACCTCCTCCTTATTCGTTTCTCTGGTGACAGGCGTCTGCAAAGGCACCTGTTGCTGCCGAGATTGAGCTAATCTGAGCCTCCCACGTAGAGGCGAAACATGTCTTGCCACCAGGGCCAGTCGTGGCACCATCCGTCCCAAAGGCGGAGGGCGTGCCAGATGCCTTTGTCCCAGAGAGCGGCGGAGAACGCCTCGTTGTTACCGGCGAGCGTGTCCTCCCGGCCGACGGCGAGAATGAGGTCGACGCTGCGAATCGCTTCCAGCCGCTCGTGTTCGTGCTCGTTGGGCACGTAGGCCATAGGATTCTGAAAGTAGACTTCGCCGCCACTGTAGCCGTCCGTCCAGCGGGTGATGTCGTAATAGCCGCTCATGCCGATGGCCCGGTCGACCAGGTGGGGGTGGCGCAGGGCGAAGTTCACGGCGTGGTAGGCGCCAAAGCTGGCCCCGGCCGTGATCATAAAGGGATTCGGGTTCTTTTGCCGGGTGAGGGGTAAGACCTCGCGGGTGATGTAATGTTCGTAGGCCGTCTGGCGGCGCGCCCGATCTTCCGGATGCTTCCATTTGGCGTACCAGCTTTCTTTATCCACGCTGTCCACACAGAAGATCTGGAGCCAGCCCTGTTCCAGGTGGTGGCGCACGGTTTCCATCATGCCCCGGTCTTCCCACTCGTAGAAACGGCCCATTGAGGTGGGGAAAACCAGCACGCGGGCCCCGGCATGGCCAAAGATGAGCAACTCCATGTCTCGCCCCAAGGAGGGACTGTTCCAGCGATGGTATTCACGGTTCATCGGATTGCGACCATTCCTCTTCTTGCAGGTAAACGGGCCCCCGAATTTGTCGTCGGAGGGCGCGCCGGCACACTCGTGGGAAGTGCGACTATCTCAGGGGATCATCTGGCAGGCAATTGTATCACACACGATTGCAACTCTCTACCTGATTGTGGCGGATTTGACGCGACTTCCTCCACCGCTCTATAATCAAACTTTGCGCTGGAGAAAGCTAAATAAGGAATCAAGACGCCCGGCAGAGGGAAGCAGATGATGCCCACGGCCGCCGTGGATGGCGGCGCTGCCGGTTTGTGTATAGCAGGACGTATGCTGAATAAGATATCTAAGATTGTGCGCCGCTACGAAGAGTTGGAAAAGCGGATGGCCGATCCGGAAGTGCTGGCCGACCACGTTAAGCTGGCCGAGCTGGCCCAGGAGCGCTCTGACATTGAGCCGATCGTGGAGAGTTACCGCCGTCACGAGAAGCTGGTGCGGGAGCTGGACGACACGCGCGAGTTGCTGGAAATGGCCGAGGATCCCGAGATGATCGAGATGGCCGAAGAGGAGATCGAGCAACTGGAGGGCGATCTGGAGAGTCTGGAAGAGCGAATGCGATTCCTGCTCATTCCCAAAGATCCGCGGGACGAGAAGAACGTCTTTATTGAGATTCGGGCCGGGGCCGGGGGCGACGAAGCGGCCATCTTCGCCGGCGACCTGCTGCGCATGTATACGCGCTATGCGGAAGCCCAGAACTGGCGGACGGAAGTCGTGGACGCCAACGAAATCGGCGTCGGCGGCTTTAAGCAAGCCGTTCTCTCAGTGAAAGGCAAGGGCGCCTTTTCCCGGTTCAAGTATGAAAGCGGCGTGCACCGCGTGCAGCGGGTGCCCGTGACGGAATCGCAGGGACGCATTCACACGAGCACGGCGACGGTAGCCGTTTTGCCTGAGGTGGAAGACGTGGAGGTGGAGCTGGACCCTAATGACCTGGAGATTACCAGCACCTTCGCTTCGGGGCCGGGCGGTCAGCATATGCAGAAGAATGCGACGGCCATCCGGGTCGTCCACCAACCGACCGGCATCACGGTGAACGTGCAGAGCGAGCGCAGCCAGACGCAGAACCGGCGGGTTGCCCTCTCTATCTTGCAGGCGCGCCTGCAGGAGATTGAGGAGGAGAAACAGCACGCGGAGCGGGCGGCTGACCGGCGCTCCCAGGTGGGCACCGGG